>CAKRZX010000008.1 GCA_934434555.1 uncultured Clostridia bacterium | reverse complement strand
GTTGACGGTACATACCCCGTGCCGTAAAAATACCCGGAGCTTCCGCCGTTCTGACCGGGGTCGCCCTTGTCGCCTTTGTCACCCTTATCTCCCTTGTCTCCCTTTTCGCCGGGGTCACCTTTGTCGCCCTTATCACCCTTTTCGCCGTCAACACCGTCAGCACCGTCAATGCCTGCGGCTTTTACGCCGGTGTCGGTTTCTCCGATCCACCAGTTGCCGTTTTCACCGATGAAGGGGGTGTTTCCGTCCGCACCATTTTGTCCGTTTATGCCGTCTTTACCGTCGGCTCCGTCTTTTCCGTTTATACCATTCTTGCCGTCAGCGCCGTCTCTGCCGTCGAGTCCTTTCAAAACCGAAAGGTCGTACAGGTTCAGCCATATTTCATCGCCGACATAACGCCATTGCAGTGTACTTTCGCTTACACGGAATTCCGGTGTTTTTCCGTTTGAACCGTTCTGTCCGGCGGGGCCTGTGATATCGGCTATCGCCACAAGGTTCTGCCACTCGTCGCTCTCGTAACGCCACTGTATGTGGGTTTCGGCTCGCTGCACTTCTATGTTTTTGGCGTCAACGCCGTCTTTTCCGTTTGTACCGTTGATTCCGTTCTTACCGTCGGCACCGTTCTTTCCGTCTATGCCGTCTTTGCCGTTTTCTCCGGCAGCGCCCCGCAGCTCGGTAAGCGCCACAAGGTCGCGCCAATCGGTTTCGTCGCTGTATTTCCACTGGATCGCCGTGCCGTTGTTCCGCACCTCCAATCGGTTCGACTCCGATTTTGCCGGCTTTACGCCGCATCCGGAAGAAAAGATAATCCCCAGCATCAAAAGTATACATGTGATTCCGAGTAACCGTTTTTTCATTTTCAATTACCTCCGTTCAAATATTGTGAGCGGTATTTATCCACAAACAGGGCAACCCCCTGCTTTAAGACCTCCATCTGGGTTTGAAGATAATATTCGTCCTCGAACATGGCGTAGTGTACGCAGGCGCGGACGAAGATAAAGATCAGCGGCGTGATGACCGTGTACGGAATACCTATCTTCGGCTCCAGCCGCTTGGCATACTCGGTATAGCGCTCGTTGACGCCTTCGAAAAATTTCTTGCCGTATTCAATATATTTCGGATGGGTATATATCTGATACATCAGTCGATATTTCTTGCCGTGCTTTTTGGCCGTCCAGTAGGGGACCTCCTTCACAAATCGGACAACATCCTTGGGGTCGGTAGGTGCCATCTCCATAAAGTCGTCCTCAACCTTTTCCATACAGTATGCCGTCGACTCAATAATCAATTCATCCACACTGTTAAAGTAGGAATACAGATTTCCCGTAGTGCAGCCGCATGCAGCCGCCAAAGCCTTGATGCCCGTGCCTGTCAGCCCGTTTTCGGCATAGCAGTCGAAGCATTTCTCCATCATTTCCCGCTTGCGCGCGTTGTGTTGTTCTTCTGTCGCTCTCATATACGCTACTTCCTTTTTGATAACTAACTAATCAATCAATTATAGTATAGCATAGAATTGTGTTGATGTCAAGAATCAACTGCAAAATAATACGGCGAAAAAATCTGCCAACACAACAACACGGCGATATGATGTATACCGCCGTGTTGTCCCTTTTTTACCTGCCAAAGCAAGAGCCGTATTTTATCTTGGAAGCGCATCAAGTTAAGAAGCGGAATCGCTCACTTTTCCAGTAGCAGTGCCTTTTTCCCCCTTCTTTGCCTTGTGTAATACTTCAACGCTTAAACCGCAAAATCTTCAATCTGATTGCTCTGCATCTCTTTGGGAATGTCTGTGGATATGCTTTAATACCTCATTTACGCAAAGAGCAAAAATCAGGGGTGTCTGCTAAACGTCTCCGGCAACGCAATAAAAATGCTGTTTCGAAAACTGAAAAAGGAAACCGGCATTGAACGGCTGCACCCGCATTTACTGCGGCATACTTTCGCCACGCTTTACCTGGTTAACGGCGGCGACCCGGTAAGCCTTCAATATATTTTAGGGCACGAAAGCCTTGAAATCACTAAGGTTTATCTTCATCTTGCGCAGACATATGTTTTCCGCTCCGGCAACAAGTTCTCGCCGATGATGCACCTTGACAAAATGAAATAAAAAGCACTTCCGATAAGAAGTGCTTTTCGTGGTGATCCATCCGGGATTTGAACCCGGGACACCCTGATTAAAAGTCAGGTGCTCTGCCGGCTGAGCTAATGAATCAAATTAATTTGGCTGGGGTGGCTGGGCTCGAACCAGCGCATGACGGAATCAAAATCCGTTGCCTTACCGCTTGGCTACACCCCAATGATAAAATGGGGTGGGTAGTGGGAATCGAACCCACGACCTCCAGAGCCACAATCTGGCACGCTAACCAACTGCGCTATACCCACCATAAGAGTGTTAATGGTGCGCCAGAAGGGAGTCGAACCCCCGACACACGGCTTAGAAGGCCGTTGCTCTATCCTACTGAGCTACTGGCGCATACAACACCAATCAGCCTTAAAGGCTTGGAGCGGGTGATGGGAATCGAACCCACGCAATCAGCTTGGAAGGCTGAGATTCTACCATTGAACTACACCCGCATGGATTTTCCTCACAAGGCACGGACTATTATATTATCAATCGTATTTTTTGTCAACGGTTTTTTTCACTTTCTTGCGTTTTTTCTGCAAATTGTTTTGTTTCGCGCTTTTTCAGATTCTCAAATAAAATATTATCAATAATTTTTTCAGGATAATTTCTTTTTCGCATTTCGTTTTTCAAAAATTCAAACGCATCGGCGCCGCGTGCGGGAAGCACAATATCGTTGCACCCGTCAATGTCGCTGCCTATGCCGAGGATATTTTCGCCGCCGGCATCAAGTACATATTCAATATGCCTGAAAAAATCTTCCGTGCTTTTGCCCGCAAAGCCTGAATAGAACGTCAGCCCGAAAAAAGCGTTTCGCTCAATAAGAATTTTAAGTTGTCCTTTTGTAATATTTCTCGGGTGCGGAACAATATCGTAAATGCAGCCGTGGCTGAACATAATGTTCTCAAAGGTATCTGCGCAGGAAGCAAACATTTCCCGTCCCGAATGGGCAAGGTCGATATAAATATTCTTTTCATCGAATTTATGTAAGAATTCTTTTCCCCGTGCCGTTACGGGTCCGTCGTCACGGCAACTGCCGCCGAAAGCATTTTTTCTGTTCCATACCGGAGCGACATAAAGCGGCGCAAGGGACAGAATAAAGGCTTCATCCCCCTCTTTTGCCCAGCTCAGCCCCTCAAATGCTATACGGCTGTTTCTGACGGTCGTTTGCGTTTTATATATATCGATCTGCCGCTTTATTAAATCAAGGCTCGTATCGCCCTCAAAAACGGCAAGAGTTATCTTGCCGTTAACACGCTTTTCTTCAAGTGCCGAAACGCGTCCAGTCGCCCTACACCACAAAAAATCGCAATGCGCATCAAAGTACTCCATAATCTTCACCCCATACATACTATGGGGAAAGGCAAAAACCGGTTACTTGTTTCTTTGGGCAAATTCTTTCGGTGAAATTCCCGTTTCCTCGCGAAATTTTTTTATAAAATAGGTTGAAGAATTGAACCCGCAGTATGCGGCAACATCGTACACACGCACGTTGCTGTTTTGAAGCAGTTTTTTTGCGTGTTCGATTCGTTTTGTGAGCAAATACTGATTAAAAGTTACGCCCAATTCATCCTTTATCATGGCGCTGATGTATTTTGACGATTTTCGAAGTTTCTGCGACAGAGTCTGCAACGAAAACTCCGGCGAGCATATGTTTTCCTCTATTCGCAGCAGAACTTCATTAAGCATATTTTCTTCGCCTGTTTCCTCTCCAACGGGCTTAAAATTTCTTAAAATCTCGGCCACTATGCAGTTAAGAAGTGACGAAGCAACCATTTCGGACAGCAGTTTCTTTTGCGTGTACTCTTCGTACATCATATCGTACAGTTTCTTCACCCGTTCAAGTTGAACTTCGTCAAACTGAACCTGAATTTTTGACTTTGCGCGGCTTTTGAACATTTCAAGAAATATGCTGTTGGCTATTCTGTGTTCAAGAAAAATAATATTGTATATATAAACGTCTTCGTCTTCTTCAATGTGCAGCGTATGAAAGTCATTGGGCATCATAAGGCAGGCGTATCCCCGCCCCACCTTGATTTTCTCGCCGTTGAATTCATGAATCAGCGTTCCTTTAAGAACTATTTCGATTTCAAAATAACTGTGGGTATGCACTTCATTTTCAAACCCGCATCTTCCTTTTGAAAGCACGTGTTTGTCAAGTTTATATCCGAATTTACTGTCAATACCCGTGTTTTTGCGAATTGCAATTTTTTCTTTCATACCGCGCTCCTTGATTCATTCGGTTATATTATACCACAAAACTTTGGGAAATAACAAGAAAAATCAGCCTGTATATGCGCACGGTATTACACACAGAAGAAAGAAAAAAGAAAGGAAATGTATGAAGAAAATGTAATGCCGTGCGCATATACAGGCTGCCCGACGGCGTTTTGCCGCCGGGCGAAAAAGTTAAAATATCATCCTGCGTTTTTTTGCAATTACGATAACTGCAACCGTTGAAAGTACAAGTGCCGCCGCACAGGACGTAAGAGCGATATCGCCGGTTCCCGTACTGTTCGAATTGCCCTCCAACTTTACGGTAACGGGAGTAACGTCGATAGATTCAACATCATTAAATCCCGCCATTGAAGAGAAGCAAAGATTCCATTTCTCCCACAGGCTTGCGTCTGTTTCGTTTTCGTTGATTTCAACGGAGAAGTTTATATCTTCCCACTCACCGTCATACAGGGCTACATTATTACCGTCATAATTGCCGATAACATTTGATCCGTCATTCTTTGAGAAGATTTTTCCCTTGTAGAAATCTTTGAACGTATCCTTTGTTGCACCCTTTATATCCGCACCCAGTTTACCGGCACGAAGAACAACTTTTGCATTGGTGTCGCCGCCGTTTACACGAACCTTGAAACTGAAATTTACGGTGCCCTGTTTCTTATCGCCCATAACGGTTTTAATTGCACTGAGAATCTCGGCTGTGGGCGACATATATGATGCATCTATTCCGGTTGCACGGAAGAATTTCACTCCGTCCTCGGTGTTTTCCGAGCCGCCGCCGGCAAGACCCTTTGTCCAGTCAATATCAACACTTGCAGGTGCTTTGTCAATAACCTGTTCCTCTGTAAAGGTTACGGAAGCATTCTTAACCGAGATGGTATCTATCTTTGCAAATTCAAGACCCGTAAAGCAAAGATTCCACTTTGTTACCGCATCGCTTATATCGCCCGAATTAAGTGTGAACTTAAACTCATAATGCTGCCAATCGGCTGTCAGATTTACTTTTTGCTGATAATCGTCTTTAATCTGCGAACCGTCAGCCTTGAAAATTTCGCCCTTATATGCATCTTTGTTAAGCGCAGGACGGATTGTAACCTTTGCGCCGGTAGCAGTGTTGCCGTCTTTAAGTGCCGCTTTATAGTCAAATGCCAACGTAATATCGCCTTTTTTGTCGCCTGCCGCTGCTTTTACGGCAGAAAGCACATCGCAGTAAATGCTTGTGTATCCGGCTGTTACGCCGTTTTGGGTAAATACTGCTTTGCCGTCTTCAAGAGATACAACCGGGTCAGCGGACGCTCCGCCCTTAACCCAAACAAGAGTGTTTTCGGGAATCTCAACAATCTCAAAAACCTGGGTATTGGAGAATTCAATCGCAGCGAAATTTTCGATATTCTCTATTTTCCAAAGAACAAGCTCAATTTTTGAAAAATTCTCAATATCCGCTTTTGTAAGGGTGATTTCGTTGCTGTAAGTGTGTGCTTTGCCGTCAATCACCAGTTTGGGATATGCATCTTTGTTATCTCTGCTCTTAGGCCAATAAGCCGTGCCGCCCTGCAAAGCAAAATGCTCACCCGTATAAGTTGCGCCGGAAGCAAGCGTCCCCTTTAAGATCGTGTTTGGGGTATTTACGCTTGTTACGCCTTCTTTAAGAGTAACTTTGTAATCAAATCTGATTCCTGCTTTTACGCTGTCCTTTGTACCCAGCATATTTTTGAGGCTGTCGGTAACATCAAGCGTAATGGGCGCATACTTTGTGCCCGTTTTTGCGGGAGTAAAAGCCGTGCCTTTTTTGGTAAAATCGGCGGTGCAGGTCCATTCGGGTGCGGCTGCAAATGCGGTAACGGCAACGCAGCCGATGACGAGTGCCGCAGCGCATATCGCCGCAAGCACCTTATTAACTGTCTTCTTCATTTAATTGTCCTCCTTAATAATTATCTTCTTCACCGGTAATCGGGTCATCAGATCCGCTTGCGGTGAGAATTTCCTGAAAAGTAAAATTAACTATTTTTATATCCGGTTCGGAATAAGTCTTTTTCATAGTCTTCTCCTTTACTTATATGCCTTTGCCGCGGCTCCGAAGCAGGCAAGTGCCTGAACGAGATTCTTCATATTCTCCGAATCCCATTTTTGCGCAATGTAGGCATTTACATTATAAGTTACTTTGCTTACGGTATTTGTGCCTTTGACAACTTCAACTGTATGTTCATCTGCAAATCCCGTTGCTTTGATCCCGGAAGTATACACATATCCGTTTTCTGGCGCTACTATTTTTCCGTCAACAAGCACCTTTTCTTCTGCTGAAACCTTAAAGCGAATTTTTATAACACTGTCAAAGTAAACCGTTGCCGCCATTACTCTATTATTGTCATCCGCGCCGATTTCATCAACATTTCTTATTCCGTCCTCGGGTTTAACAGGTTGAAGTCCGTCAAACGAAACAACCTTTGAAACGTTTGCAGGATTATCTGTTTTGTAGCCCGCATACTTCTGTGCCGCCGCACCGTAAGAAAGCAGTGCTGCCACAAGAGTTCTGGCGTCAGGATTTAATTGATAAACCTTTTCACAGTAACTCTTTACCGAGAAAGTTTTGCTTTCAACAACATCTTCACCCTGCAAAAGTTCAACGATAACGGTATCTGTCATACACTGAGGTGTAATACCGGCATAAGTAAACGTCATTTTGTTTCCTTCTGCCGTTCCGTTATCGGTTACGGTTTTGCCGTTGCGGGTAAAACGAGCGCTGAATGCGTTTGTATCGCCGTTAACAATAGCGGTACAGTTAAGCGTCAGGTCTTCACCTACCGACACCTGCTGTGATTTCAGCATACTTGTCGTTTCAACCTTTGCGTTTTTATACTCAATGGCTGAAATATTGCCTATATTTGTAATTCCGCTGAAACAAAGTCCGAAAGAATTAAGTGACGTTTCTTTCTCGGTTACGGGAATGGTGATTGACACCGTCTGCCACTCACCTGTTATAGGACAATTCTTTTTCTGATACTCGTCTTTAAGCATGGCATTATTTGTACCGTTGAGGATATTCCCCGAATAGCTTCCCACAGTTCTTGCGGTTACATGACCGGTTACTTTAACATTTGTGTCAATTAAGTCAGCCCGGAATGAAAAAGTGATTTTTACCGCAGCCTCATTAAGTCCGCCCCTTAATTCTTTAAGTTTTGAAACAAGGTTGCACTGTAATGTTCGATATCCGGCTGTGGGTGCTGTTTGCCTGAAAACAACATCGCCGTTTTCATCGTTATAAAACGTGGGATGTGCAGGCGCATGCCCTTTTTCCCAAACAAGAGTGTTTTCGTTAAGAACAGCAACTGATGTATTGGAGAATGAAAGGCTTTCAACCGTACTGCAATCTATTCTCCAAAAGGTAAGTTCAAGTTTGTCAAACGGCTCTATATCTGCTTTTGTAACGGTTATTTCGTTTGTGTACGAATGCTTTGAGCCGTCAGCAGTAAGCGGACCGCGTACTTTCGCGCGATAGACGCCACTCGCCTTTTCAAAATATGTTCCTTCATATTCTGCATTTCCCGGTTTTGCACAAAGCATGAAGTCAGCAACACTTGCTGTTTTACCTTCTGCCGGAGTGATTGTGTAATCAAAAGAAACTTTAAGCGTAACCTTTTCGTTATCTTTTAATACATCTCTCAATACCGATGTAACATCAAGTCCGAGTCCATCTCCCGATGCATAATACTTGTTTCCCGTCCCGGTCGGCATAAATGTATACGTTCCCGCCTCCTGACTTGTTTTAGTAAAGGCTCCCGTACACGTCCACTCGGGTTCGGTTGCGACAGCAAATGCGGTAATCGCAATGCAGCCTGTGATAAGTGCTGCCGCCAGAACGACCGCAAGCACTTTCTTTACTGTTTTCTTCATTTTCAATCCTCCTTGATTTTATTTTTTTGCAAAGAGAACCCAATCTTTTTCATCGGGCTTTGCAAAATGCCCGTTGCCGTCATCAAAAGCGGCTACGGTCTCCGCTGTCCGCGGGTTAAACCACACTGTTTTGTATTCTTCAAGGTCAATATCTTTCAAAGTTCCGCCGAGAGTATTCTCACCGTAGAGATATACCACAACGGCGTCATTGCTTGACGCGCAGGCATAAATGCAGTTTTCATCGGGAACAAAATGCGTTTGATAATCAAACTCCGGCACAAGATTGTACCAGTCGAACGATTCAAAGAACCTGCGCATATATCCCATATGATACGCAGACGGGAACTCCAATGCCTGCGGCCAACGGGCTTTTTTGTCCTCAACCGAAACAACGCTTACACCGTCGCGATAGGCTGTTTCATTATCCATATCGTACGTACTCTTATACAGCCAATGGTCGATTATTCCGTAGCCGTAACCGAAGAAACCGCAAAGATAGGATATCCAGCCCTGTGACCTGCCGCCAAAGTCGTTCGTCCACAGATTCACATATCTGCCTTCATAGTTAACGCCGACTTTCTCGCTTTCCCAGTAATCTTTGGCCGATTCAAAGAACGGCAATTGATTAAGCGACGGTTTCCACTGCGAAGCCCACCAGTTATGTCCCGTTTTCTCCGTTACTTCTTTTGAACGGAATACGGATTCACCGTTGCGGCTTGCGGCTTTTACGGTTATACCGCGGCCTGTGACGGTTGTGTTTGTTGCTCCCTCCTGATGCCCTGAAAGCGGGTGCGAGTAAGCGTCAAATCCGTGCATAAATTCAGCAACGTCAATCCACGGATTGTGTCCGTCGCCCCACTTAAAACTGTTGACTTTTTTGTCCTCGGCATAAAAGTCGTTGTCGCATTCCTGGGCAAGCGTCCACATTACGGGATATGCACCCCAGCGGGCAACCCAATGGCGGGAAAGTGCTTTAAGGTAGGGAAGATTCTGTGCCATTTCGTCATTCATATCGCTTGTAAAAAAGAACTGTGCGTTTGTGTGAGTGAGTCCTTTTTCCGCAATGTAGGCAAAGTATCTGTCCGCTTTTTTTAAGCCCTCCATAGTGTCCCCGGTAACGGGATTTTTCAGTTTTATGTCGGGCATTTGTATGGGTTCGCTTTGGTAAACGTTAAAGCCCTGACGGACGCGCCTGTCTACAACGTGGCGGAAGTGTGAATCCACATTAAGTCCGCCCGCATCGGGACCCGCGCAATCCATTTCCTCCTTAAACATTCCCCAGTGGGTATCGCCCAAATAGAAGAACGGAGTGCCGTCATCGTAGGTAAAGTACTTTTTGCCGTACTTTGCGGTAACAAAGCCTTGTCTGTACACATCATATGGCCCCATATAGTAATCGGCATAAAGCGTCGTCGTTATCCCGTTAAGGGATTCGTCTGTTTCGCATTCGGTTTTAACGTCCCACAGTCCCGTTTCGGTAGGCGCAAAGCGTGCTTTGAACACGTTTTTTTCGTACCAGAACATGGGAATGCGCATAACTTTACCGCTCATTCTGTGGGTAAAAACCGCATCTGCAACAACGTAAAATGCGTCGCTTGCGGGCGAATACTCCTTCGTGCTTACAAAAGTAAATTCTTTTGCAACCCACTTTTCGGTTGTGTGTTCCGCCCGTGTAAGATTGTTTTCGTTTATCACTTAAACCACCTCTTTTCTTTTATGTATTCGTAACTTTTCTTCATTTCGCCCAGCGGTTCGGGTTTATCGGCGGCGTTGTCCTGTTCAACATATACTGCCAAAGTGCCCGATTCTTTCATGGGAGCAAGCATTAATTCAAAATCAACAAAGCCTTCCCCCACAGAGCATATAGTACTATACGTTTTACCGTCATCACCCACGATTTTTTTGAAGTCTTTAAGGTGAATATACGGCATACGCGAATGAAGCCTTTTAATAAGTGCGGGACAGTCAACATCGGTCACGTATGCCCAGCCCGTATCAAGAATAAAATTCCAGTCGGTTTGGTCTATGAACACATCCATTGCATTGAATCCGCCTAAATCTTTGAATTCAAAATAATGATTGTGATATCCGAACAGAAGCCCCGCGTCCTGTATTTTCTTTACCGCGTCCTGTATTTCAGCCATAAAGCGCTCAATATCGATTATGCCGTCTTCCATATAACCTACCGGCGCGCCCACGCCTACCATCGGAGCGTTAAGAATTTTGTGTTTTTTAATTACTTCATCGGTGTTTTTGATTATTTCGGGTATGGGAGTGTGAGTAAGACCCACACTCAGCCCGAGTTTTTTTGTGTAATCGCTTATTTTTTCAGCGTCAAACTGAAATCCGCTTACCTGTACCGATTCATACCCCATTTCTTTTAATGCTTTGAGAGTATGTTCCGTTTCTTCATCGGAAGAAAACAGATTCCGTACCGAATACAGTTGCGCGCCGAGTATTATCGGCTCATTGTCCTTTTCCATATATTGCCTTTCCTATACTATCTTCCTGCTTTCGTAACAAGTACAACCCAATCAAGGTCGTCGGCTTTTTCCACTTTGAAGCCATACTTGCCGTTACCCAAATCCGCGGGCTTTTCGGTCTTTTCCTCGCCCTCGAATTCTCCGGTGCGGGGGTTGAACCACTTAACGGTGTATTTTGTATTCTTATCAAGCCCGATAACACTTCCGCCGTCCTTGCTTCCGTTTTTATAAAGAAGCAGAACCGTAACGTCACTTCCGATACTTGCAACGGAATAAAGTGTATTCAGCGCATCGCTCGGCTCAAAATGAGCATTTTCGTTAAAGTCGGGTACAAGATTCCACCAGTCAAAAGTCCGGAAGAACTTCTTCATATATGCCGCCTGATAGCCCGAGGGAAGTTCGATGCTCTCCGACCACTGCATCTGCTTTTCTTCCTTGGTTATCGTTTCAAGTCCGTCACGTTTGGGCGAATCGGCGTTCATTTCAAAATTGCTCTTATAATACCACTGGTCGGCACAGCCGTAAGCATAACCGAAGAATCCGTTAAGATACGAAATCCAGCCGCGGACACGTGCGCCGTAATCTTTTGTCCACAGGAACGCATATCTGTCCTCGTAGTTTACGGCAATTTTATTTGATGCCCAATAGTCCTTTGCGGAATAGAAGTCCGGCAGAACGGTAATGTTCTGTTTCCACTGCGCCCCGTACCAGTTGTGGCCCGTGCGCGCGGTAACCTCTTCGGACGCAAATGCCGAAATACCCTTATTGCTTACTTCGCCTTTTGAATATTTCTTCAAAATGTCCGCGCCTGCTCCCGTAACGGAAACATTGCTTGAACCTTCCTGATGTCCCGTAAGCGGGTGAGAATATGCATCATATTTATGAATATATTCTGCAACTTTTACCCACGGGTTATCATCCCACTTCCATTTGAACGAGTTTGTGCCGTTTTCATAGTAGAAATCATTGTCGCACTCCTGGGCAAGCGTCCACATTACAGGATAAGCGCCCCAGCGTGCAACCCAATAGCGGGAGATAATTTCAAGATACTCCGTATCGGAAGCAAGTTTATCACTCATCTGTGAAGTAAAGAAGAACTGTGCGTTTGCGTGAACAAGGCCTTTTTCGGCCAAGTACTGAAAATATTTATCCGCTTCCGCAAATCCGTTCAGCGTGCGGCGGCTGATTTTGCCCGCCGACAAATCAAAAGGTGCGTCTATGGGTTCACTCTGATAAACCGTATAGCCCTGTTCAACGCGCTTATCCACTATATACTTAAAGTGAGATGCTACACCCGTGTTTCCCGCGCGGTCGCCGGCGGAATCAAATTCTTCCTTGAACATCGTCCAGTGGGTATCGCCCAGATAGAAGAACGGAGTGCCGTCATCGTAGGTGAAATACTTTTTGCCGTATCTTGCGGTAACAAAGCCGTGTTTGTAAATGTCCAAATCGCCGGAATATGAACTTACGCCCACACTGCCTTTATATGCCGCAAGACTTTCGTCGCTGTCGCACTCAACGGTATAATCCCAGATTCCCGTTTCCGTTCCCGCAAAGCGGATACGCCAGATATTGTCGCCGTCAAAGAACGCGGGGATTTTAAGTTCCGTGCCCGTTGTTCTGTTTTTGAACACGCCGTTAACAGGCAAGGCATAAGTATCTCTTTCCGTTGTAGAATACTCTTTCGAACTTTTAAGTTCAATTTCAACCGCTACCCATTTTTCAGCCATTATGTCAGCCTGGTCGGGCTCGATTGTAACGGTGGGTTCGGGAGTAATATTCAGGTCGTTATAAGGTGTGGGAGTTACTTCTCCCGTGGGCGTGTTATTGTTGTCCTTACAGCCTCCAAAGCACATTGCCACCGCCGAAACCGCCGCTATAACAGAAACTGTTTTCTTAAAAAATGACATATACTTTTCTCCGATTATTTGCTTGCCTTTTTCTTTTTAATGATGAAGTACGCTGCCGCGCCGCCTCCGCCCAATACTGCTACTGCTGCAATTACAATGCCTACAATAAGGCCTGTTTTGGAGCCGCTTTCAGTCGGTTCGGGTGTTGCTGTCGCCGTTGCAATCGCTGTCGCTGTTGCCTTTGCCGTAGCGGTAGGTGTTGCCGTTGCAGCCGCGGTTGCTGTTGCGGTGGGTGTCGCTTCGGGAGTAGGTGTTGCTTTTGCACCGCTGCCCGCCTCAATTGTAAGAACGGGTTCGGTAAGTTCTATGCTTTTTATTTCATCATATTTACTTATCGACGAAAGGCAAAGATTCCACTTTGTAAACAGTTCGTCTGTCATATCTTCGTCCTGGTATAAATCAAGTTCGATTTCATAGGAACTCCATTCGCTTGTAAGAACTGCCGAGTTATTTGAAAGTCCGCTGCTCATAACATTTGAGTTATCGATTTTCTTAAAAAGCGAGCCTTTATAAACATCGGCAAAATCATCTTTTGAAACTGCCTTGCCTTTATCGGTAAAACCGTCGGCACGCATAGTAATAATTGCCGGTGACTCGCCGTCTTCGTCCTCAAACGTGGCTTTTGCGTCAAAAGAAACCGTTACACTGATTTCTTCATTCTTTTCAAGCGCCTTTTTGATTTCGGGATAGATATTTATTATCGGCGACATATACGATGCGTCTATTCCCGTTGCAACGTAAACCGTTTTGCCGTTTTCGGTAGTTGTGCTTACTCCTCCGCAAAGACCTTTCTTCCATTGACCCGCATTTACTTTTTCGGCGAAAACCGTGATTGACATTGCCGCAGTACACGCAACTGCGCACGTGCAAAGCAATACTTTTTTGATTTTTGTCATAACTAAAACCTCCGAGTTTTATTCTTAATAATAGTATAAAGTGATTTTGTCACAAAGTAAATAGCAAAAAGTTCACTTTTGCATAAACTTTTTCCCTGTATTTTGTTCATATTTAGTTTGCCGCATTTTATATAAAAAAATCCCGCACGGGAAATTCCGTACGGGACAGTAGGTTTTATTCTGTTTTTTGTTTTGCCTGTTTAAGTTGTTCTTCAAGTTCCGAAAGCCGCGTTTCGTCATAGGGTTCGTAGACGAAATCTTCATATGTAAGGTTCGCGGGAAGCGAATAGTAAATTTTCATCCAATCCTTTATCAGTTCCCTGTCATAGGGCATCGTGCTTGAAGTATACGCTTCGTTTTTAAGCCGCATAAGGGGAATTTCATCAAGTGCCTGACCCGAAGCATAAAGTTCGCCCGCATAGCGAAGCATCGCCTCATTATATTCCTGAACCCTGACGTTTGACTTAAAACCGTTATAGATTTTTGCCGACTGTATCCCCCCCGCCGTAACGCATACCGCGCACGCGGCGCAGACGGTGCCGACGGCGATTTTCTTATTGAAAATATCAAAAACTTCGGCAAACATTCTTACCGTTACCACCGCAAACGACATAAAGAAAATTATAAAGCAGGAATCGAAATAAACGGGTGCGATAAGGCATGCCGCCTGTGAAACAAGCCCGCCGAAGAAGACGCACCAGATAACGAAATCGCCCACGCTTTTTGATGAAAACAGCCACAGGGAAACCGTAAGCGCCATAAACACAAGGTACACCCACAAAAGCGCGTCGATTTTGCCCGAGTACTTTTCAGTTGCCGCGATTATTACCGAAAATGCCGCCCCGAGTGCGGTTATTCCGCCGAGAATCTTATAAAAAACATTCTTTTTTCTCTTCTTAATAAGCGCGTAGGCGCAAAGGAGAGTAACAACTGCAATAAGCACCACAAAGGCAATGTTTCCGCGCCTGAAAAGAGTTTCGGCAATATTGCGCCCGCCGGTAAGCATCTGCCCCAAAAACGACTGCGAATAATACTCGCCGTACATTTTTTTACGCACGTTGTTGCCCGACGCCATAAGCAGAATATGATACCCAAGTACCGAGGCAAGCAAGGGCGGTGCGGTATAGATAAGCATAAGCGGGTTGCGGTGCTTAAAGCACGAATAAATGCACATTGCCGCCGCAATCATCACTGCGGCGATTCCCACCTGCTCCATTGAAAACGTCCCGAAGAAAAACAGCACAGTACAAAACGGAACCATAAGTATTTTGGACAGCGAAAAATTCTTTTCCGCCTGCCCGAATGCGGTTACATACAACAGAAGTGTTCCCGCAAAAATATACATTACAGGCACCGTATAAAGTATTGACGCAGTGTACCAGTACATACCGCGCATTGTGGCTTCCCTCCCGAGAATACCGAAAAGCGCCACGGTAAACAGTGCCGACAAAGGCAGAAATTTTGATTTTTTGCCCCGTTGGGCAAGGCAGAGAATAAGAATGAATATTGCGGCAACCGAAATTGCGTTATAGGTGCGCATATAATCCGTGCCCTTTTGCAGTAAAATTATTTCCTGTGCAAAACTTAAAATTCTTCCGCCCCAGCGGTTATAATGCCCCGTTAAATAGTGGGTAAGCTGTTCAAGGTCGAAATTCTGCCCCTCTATGCCCTCTTCCTTATATACGTAACTGAGTGTGGCATAACCGAAATCGTCGTGAGCAAGGTAAACCATTGAATTCTGCTTTATTAAAAACACAAAGAAAAGTGCAAAAACAAGCACCGTTGCCGCTGCCGAGACAAGCATTTTTATAAGTTTTTTCTTATCAAGCGGCTGTTTTACGGGTATTTGCACTCTCGGTTCTTCGCCGAATATCCGTGCTGCCGAAAATTCTTCCATACGTCCTCCGAAAAAGCAAGTGTAACAAGTACATTATACACTATGTGTGTTCTTATTTCAATACCGAATTTTCAAGAAAATCTATCGCTTCAAGGTAGCCGCTTATGCCTTTTCCGGATACCGTTTTTACCGAAACGGGTGAAATAAACGAATGTTTCCTGAAATCCTCGCGGGAAGAAATATCGGAAATATGCACTTCCGCACAGGGCAGATCCACCGCCTTTATCGCGTCGGCTATTGCGACGCTTGTGTGGGTGTACCCTGCTGGATTTATCACGATTCCGTCGAATTTCTTTCCCGCTTTTTGAATTTCGGTAATTATTTTTCCCTCGTAATTGCTTTGGATTATCCTGACCTTTATATTCTTTTCTTTGCAGTGCTGTTTTACCGTGCGGCACAAGTCCTTATAAGTTTCTTTGCCGTAGATTTCGGGTTCACGCACACCGAGAAGATTTATATTCGGTCCGTTTATAACAAGAAGTTTCATTTGTCCTCCAAAGCGTCAAGCACGGCAAGCGCCGCGGCGGAAATCACTCCCGGAAGCGCCCTTTTTACTATGCACGGATCGTTCCGCCCGTCAACGCTTATTTTTTCATTCTGCATTGTTTTAAGATTTACCGAGTCCTGTTCCTTTTTTATTGACGGCGTCGGTTTTACCGCGGCGGAAAATATAATCGGCGCGCCTGTTGCCATACCTCCCAGAATTCCGCCGGCAAAATTCGTTTTCACTTTTACTTTGCCGTTTTCAATATAATAACCGTCATTATTTTCGCTGCCGAAAAGGTGTGCCGAAGAAAATCCAGCGCCGAAATCAATGCCTTTTATGCCCGGCACGCAGAAAACAGATGCGGCTATTTTACCGTCAAGAGACGAAAACATATTTCCGCCCGTGCCCGCGGGCACGCCGTCTATGCGGACTTCGATTGTCCCGCCCACGGAATCCCCCGCACTTTTTGCGCTTAAAATCTCGCTTTTCATCTTTTCGCCCGCAGAAATGTCAAGCACGGGAAAATCGCGTTTGCATATTTCTTCGTTCTTAAAATTTATCGGGTCAAAACTTTTGTCGCACACACCGTGAAGCGTCAGTATATGTCCGTCAAGTGTTATGCCTTTTTTTGACAAAATCTGCAAGGCAATGCCGCCCGCAATACACAGCGGAGCAGTCATTCTGCCCGAAAATTTTCCGCCGCCCGCGGGAATATAACCGTATTTTTTGTATGCGGGATAGTCCGCGTGACCGGGTCGTGGAACAAATTTTTCCGTTTTTTTTTCAGCGTCGGTATTCTTTATTTCGGCAACAAGAGTGCCCGTTACAATGCCGTTTTCGTCTATGCCGGAACAAAAGATTATTTCGTCGTTTTCTCTTCTTTTTGTTGAAAGCTCATCAAAGCCCGGACGGCGCAGATTGCAAAATTCCTGTACCGCTTTTGTGTCGATTTTTTCGCCTTCAAGCCCGAAAATCTTCACGCCCACGCTTTCGCTTCTGGATTCGCCGAATATCTCAAATTTCACTTTTTACCTCTTTCTTAAAATATCCCCCGGGTGAAGCTCAAAGGGGCAGTCAACGGTAATAAGCTCCTGCGGGTGCGGCGCAACTGTAACATGCTCGCATGCGCAGTTTACCATATTATGTACTTTGAAGGCAAGCCCGATAGATGCGGGCGAAATCACCTCAAAAACATCGCCGTCTTTGAAGTTATTCCGCTGTTCTACGGTAAGTCTGCCGTTTTCAAAATTTTTAACAACAGCCGCAAACACCTTGTCCTGCTTATAAGCCATATCGTCGTCGGGCATATACCGTTTCAGTTCGCCGAAGTAAAATCCGCTTGAATAGGGTCGGTGGCTTACGCAGTCAAGTTCCTTTTCAAGAAGCGCGATATCGGCAGTGCCGTCAATGGCGTGGCGGTACGCGTTTACCACCGTTGCCACGTAGTAGGGCGATTTCATACGTCCCTCAATCTTAAAGGAAGTTACTCCCGCCTCGATAAGTCTATCAAGGAACGAAATGCATTTCATATCCCGTGAAGAAAGCAGGGTCGTTCCGTTTTCGTCCTCTTCCACGGGGAAGAACTCTCCGGGGCGCTTCTGCTCCATAAGCTGATACCGCCAGCGGCAGGGCTGGGTGCATTCGCCCCTGTTTCCGCTCCGTCCCGCAAGATACGAACTTATAAAGCACCGTCCCGAATACGCCATACACATTGCGCCGTGTACAAACGCCTCAATGTCAAGGTCATCGGGAATTTTTGACCTGAACTCCGCTATCTCATCCAAACTCATTTCCCGTGCAAGCACAATGCGCTTTACACCCATATTGTAATACACCTTTGCGCATTCGGCATTCTGGCAGTTTGCCTGCGTGGAAACGTGAATTTCAAGGTCGGGCACGGTTTGCCGGATTGCGGAAATTACACCTAAATCCGATACGATTACCGAGTCAACGCCCGCGTCTTTAAGTTCACGCGCGTAAGATTTTATTCTGTCAAACTCGCTGTCCTTGGCAAAAGAGTTTACCGTAACATATATCTTTTTTTCCAACCCGTGGGCAAGTTCAGCCGCCGCGCGGATATTTTCCAAATCAAAGCCCGTTACTTTTGACCTTAACTGCATAAAAGGTCCGCCCAGGTATGCCGCGTCGGCACCGAACCTAAACGCTGTTTTCAAACACTCCATATCCCCTGCGGGGGCAAGTAATTCCGGTTTTCTCATTTTCCTATTTCAACGTCTTAAAATAAAGCCCGTTGGTCCTTTCAAAATCAGGCGCTTCGCCGTTTTTATATAAATCGTAAATCTTTTTTGCGTTTTCGGCGCTTTCAAGGGTAAAATACAGCACCGAAATATCGGCTTTTTCCTTGTCGCCCACATACAGCGGCACGGAATTAAGCAGTACCGTATAGCGTTTATCGCGGCACCAAAGCGTAAACTGCGTATTTTTGCGGTCGGTGATTTTATTTATCCCACGGCAGTTTTCACAGCCGTTTTTCTTTTGCGCGGGACAGGCACGCATACGCATAAGGGGCAGATATCCGTAGCCTATAAGGGCGCGTTTTCCGCCTGCTTTTATGCTTTTGAAATTGCCCATACCCGTTTCAAATGAAATTATGCTGTCGTTTACGCCCTCGCCTTTAAGTGCCGCCGCGGCAACGGAATTTATTATATTCAGCCCCCAGCCGCCCACGGGTTCAAGTCCTGCCGCCCGCGCCATGAAAACCGCACCTATATTATTGCATACCGCCTTTTTCACTCCCCGCGATTTTGCCTTTTCAAGTTCGTTTATTATCCGTTTTTCGTCATTCGGGAACACAAGCGACGGTATTTCCGCCACGCAGTTTTCAGCGTTTTTTAAGGGAAGAATACATTCGTCCGGCAGAAACCTTAACTGCTCGCGCGTTTCGCCGCGAACCCAGATTTCGGGAGGAAACTTTTTGTTTTCGCACTGCGGCTTATTAAAGGGAAGAATTTCGTATCTGCACGGTTGCGAGCGCAGTTCAAGCAATTTTTCAAGCCCCTCGCGGCGCATGGCATTTATTTTTGAAAGGGGAATCGTGATTCCGCCGTCAAGGCTGACGGCGATATCTCTCATTAAAAACGGCGTGTTTCCCGTTTTACTTATCTGTTTTTTTATGTCCGCCTCGGTTATGCTTCTGTTTTGCGCTTTTTCGGGTAAATCGCCCGAAATTTCAACCCTGTTTTTACCGTCGGAAACGGTAAAATACGCATTTTCGTTTTCTTTAAGGGTGAATTCGGCGCTGATTTCCACGCGTCCGACTTCGCCTTTATACTTATTTTCTATATCTCTTAAAACGCCTTCCGCGGCAATTACGTCCTCTTTCTGCCGATACCCGAACATATCAAGCGTACGTTTTCCCGTTAAAAAGCCGTCGGTAAAACCCGAACGGGAAAACACTTTTTTTAATGTTTCCATGTCGGGTCTGCCGCCTGAACGGGCAATCCGGCACGCTTCCACCGCCGCAAAAACATACTCGGGGCGTTTCATTCTTCCCTCAATTTTTACCGATGTTACGCCCGCCTGTTCAAGTTCGTTTATCTTTCCAATATGGCACATATCTTTCAGGGAAAGTGCATGGTCGCGGTTGTTTATATTAAAATCAAGCCTGCACGGCTGTGCACAAAGCCCCCGGTTTCCGCTCCGCTGCCCCAAAACCGACGAAAGATAGCACCCGCCCGAAACGCACATACACAGTGCGCCGTGAATAAACACTTCAATTTCGATATCAGTGCTTTGGGCAATGTCTTTTATTTCGTTTAACGTAAGTTCGCGGGCAAGCACCACGCGGGAAAACCCGAGCCTCTTTGCTTCAAGCACGCCGCTTTTATTATGTATCGTAAGTTGGGTGGATGCGTGCATCGGAAGTGCGGGAATGCTTTCATGAATCATTTTCGCAAGCCCCAAATCCTGCACGATTACCGCGTCAACGCCCGCCTCCGCCGCCTTTTTTGCGTCGTTAAGCGCGCTTTCAAGTTCGTTTTCCAAAACAAGCGTATTTAGTGCGGCGTGCACCTTTACGCCCCGCCCGTGACAGTACTTTACCGCATTGCACAAGCCCTCAAAATCAAAATTCTTTGCGTTGCGGCGGGCATTAAACGCGCCGAAACCCAAATACACCGCGTCCGCACCGGCATTCACCGCCGCTTTAAGTTGTTCTTCTCCCCCTGCGGGGGCAAGTATTTCAAGCATTTTTAATAAAACACCTCATCCATGGTAAGTCCCTTTGCATCCGCCGTGGCTCCCGCAAACTTGCGCACTTTGCCCTCTATTATATCTTTTACCTGTTCGGGCGTTTTCTTATGCTTTCCCACATCAATAAGCGTTCCGGCGATTATCCGGACCATATTATATAAAAAGCCCGTACCCTCAACGGTAATTTCAATTATTTCACCCGTTTTTGCTACGTCAAGCCTTGTTACCGTGCGCACGGTGGTTTTTGCACTGCCGCCCGCGGCGCAGAACGACGCAAAGTCGTGAGTGCCTTTTATGTATCCAGCCGCTTTTTGCATTAAGGGTATATCAAGTTTTTCCGGCACGTGCAAAGTAAACCTGCCCATTAAAGCCGATGCGTGGGGCGCATTTACTATGCGGTAGATGTATCGTTTGCCTTTTGCCGAAAACCGACAGTGAAAATTTTCATCCGCCTGCCACGAGCGCTTTATTCTTATATCTTTGGGCAGATACGAATTGAGTATAAACGCAAATTTTTCGGCGGGAATGTTTGTTTCCATATCAAAATGCCCGCACTGTCCCCGGGCGTGAACGCCGCTGTCAGTCCTTCCCGCGCCGAACACGCATATATCGCCCTTGCCTAATTTTTTAAGGGCATCCTCTATTTTTTCCTGCACGGTTACGGCATTTTTTTGCCTTTGCCAGCCGCAATAATCGGTACCGTCATATTCAACAATAAACGCTATTCTCATTTTTACGCCACCAAAAAGGGAAGATACGCCCTTATAAGCACTTTATCGATTATTGCAAACGCCAAAAACGCAAGCATTATAATAAGCGCAACTCCGTCACGGCGCCTGAATTTAAGTTCTTTAAGCCTTGTGCGTCCCTCGCCCCCGTGATAACACCGTGCCTCCATTGCCAAAGCAAGTTCGTCTGCACGGCGGAACGCGCTTACAAGCAGCGGCACAAGCAATGCCACCATTGCCATTGCCCGCTTGAAGATATTACCCTCGTCAAACACGGCTCCGCGGGCGGACTGGGCTTTCATAATCTTGTCAGTTTCCTCGGCAAGAATGGGAATAAACCTGAGCGCAATGCTCATCATCATTGCTATTTCGTGGGCGGGAAACCCGATTACTTTAAGGGGCGACATAAGGTTTTCAAGCCCGTCGGTAAGTTCAATGGGTGAAGTGGTATAAGTAAGCAGCCCGGCACCCACAACAAGCAGCATAAGGCGGAGCGTCATAAACAGTGCGTGAAGTACGCCTCCGGTCGTAAGGGTGATTTTCCACACGGTAAAAATCACGTCTCCGCTTTGGGTAAAGAACATATTAAGAATAAACGTAAACAGAAGCAGAAACATAATGCCTTTAAGGCTTTGTAGCATTCTTCCGAAAGGTATATGCGCCGTAAATGCTACGGCACATATTGTAAATGCACATATGCCCAAGCCTAAAAACGTGCCGCACAGGAACACCGATACCACCAGCAGAATCGCCGAAACGATTTTTGCCCGCGGGTCAAGCGAGTGTATTGGGCTTTTTACGGGGTAATACTGCCCTAAGGTGATATCTTTCATTTATCTGCTCCTACAATAAAATCCACAAGTTCTTCATTTTTGCATATATCCGTGGGGATATTTTTGCCCGTTTTATTAAGTTCTCTTATTACAAGGCTTGCGGTGGGCAAACCCAGCCCGATTTCAAGCAGTCTGTCCTGATGGGAAAACACTTCTTTGGGCGTACCGTCCATTATCTTTTTGCCGCGGCACATAACAACAACCCTGTCGGCAATGCGGGCAATATCGTCCATA
Organism: uncultured Clostridia bacterium; assembly: GCA_934434555.1. Lineage (GTDB taxonomy): Bacteria > Bacillota > Clostridia > Christensenellales > QALW01 > UMGS1322. The sequence continues at coordinate 62,021 of CAKRZX010000008.1, read as the reverse complement.
TTATGCGAAATCATTATAACCGTAGCGTGCTTTTCTTCCCGGTATCTTTTTATTAAATCAAGCATTTCGCTTTTGCCTTTCGGGTCAAGCCCCGCAATAGGTTCATCAAGCACAAGAATTTCGGGATTCATCGAAAGCACGCCCGCTATGGCGCACCTGCGTTTCTGCCCGCCCGAAAGTTCAAAGGGCGAAACATTTTCAAGGCTTTCGTCAAGCCCCACGAGGCGCATTGCGTCCTTTACCGCCGCCTTTATTTCCTCTTCGTTCAGGCCCATATTTTTAGGTCCGAACGCAATGTCTTCAAAAACAGTCTGCTCAAAAAGCTGGTATTCCGGGTACTGAAACACCATGCCCACTTTTTTGCGCAGTTTTTTCATATCCGGTTTTTTTACGGTTAAATCAATATCGGCAACAACGGCTTTTTCGGCGCTTGTCAGCCTCAAAATACCGTTTAAGTGCTGCACAAGCGTACTTTTTCCGCTTCCGGTATGCCCGATAATGCAAACAAACTCATTATCCTGTATTTCCAAATCCACGTCTTTTATTGCCGCTACGGCAAAAGGCGATTTTTCATCGTAAATATGTTCAAGTTTTTTTATACAAATTGACATAGCGCTTTTGAAAGTTCCTCCACGGTAAGTATGTTGCGGTCAATATCAAGCCCTTTGTCCGAAAGCGCCCGTGCGATTTTCGTTACTTCGGGTATTTCCAAAGAAAGTGCGGATATTTCCTCTTCCTTTGAGAAAATCTCTTTCGGCGTGCCCGTAAGTTTTATTTCGCCCCCCGACATTACGATAAGCCTGTCGGCGAACACGGTTTCTTCCATAAAATGGGTGATAAATATTACCGTTATGCCCTTTTCTTTATTAAGACGGCGGGCGCATTCAAGCACCTCCTGCCTGCCTGACGGGTCAAGCATGGCGGTGGATTCGTCAAGTATAAGAATTTCCGGTTCCATTGCAATTACGCCCGCAATGGCTATTCTTTGCTTTTGCCCTCCGGAAAGTTTATGGGGTGCGCTTTTTGCAAACTCCTCCATATTGACCTGCTTTAATGCCGTATCCACCCGTTTACGCAGTTCTTCCCTCGGAACGCCAAGATTTTCCGGTCCGAACGCCACGTCCTCTTCAACAATGCTTGCCACCATTTGATTGTCTGGATTTTGAAACACCATTCCCGCGCGCGCCCTGATTTTATAGATATCCTTTTCATTCTTCGTATTCATTCCGCACACGGTAACGTCGCCGGAATCCGGCAGAAACAAGCCGTTGATAAGTTTTGCAAGCGTGCTTTTTCCGCTTCCGTTATGCCCCAGCACGCACAAAAACTCACCTTTTTTCACACTTAAACTTACGTTTTTAAGTACGTCCTGTGCATCCGGTTCATATTTATATTCAACGTTTTTTATTTCAATTATGTTTTCCAACTTTAATTCCTTTTTCTGCCCCCTGGTCAGAGGGGAAATAATACCGTTTGTCTTTCAGTTCATCGGGCAGATACTGCTGCTTAACCCAATGTCCCTCATAATTATGGGGATATTTATAGTCCTTACCCCTGCGGGAATCTTTCATATCAAAACTCTGCGCATTGCACAGATGTTCCGGCACCGTAATGTTTTTCGCCGCGTCCGCCGCGGCGGAATCAAGCGCCATAACAACACTGTTGCTTTTAGGGGCGTTACAAATATAGATTATCGCCTGCACAAGCGGAAGCCTGCATTCGGGATATCCTAATTTTTCCGTTGCGTTCAGCGCAGCCGACGCCTGCAACAACGCCATAGGGTCGGCAAGCCCAACGTCTTCGGAAGAATGGGCAATCATTCGCCGTGCGATTATCCTCGGGTCAACGCCGCCCTCAATAAGGCGCATTGCCCAGAACACCGCCGCATCCGGGTCACTTCCCCGCAGGCTTTTGCAAAACGCACTCAGCATATCGTAATACAGGCTTTCGTCCATTGCAATAACGGGACGCTGTATGGATTCCTGCGCCGTTTCGGCAGTTATAAGTATCTTTCCGTCCCTGTCGGGTTTGGTGGTTAGATATGCAAGTTCAAGGGCATTAAGCGCACACCTGACATCGCCCGCAGAAGTCAGCACAATATGGTTCAGCGCCTCTTCTTCAAGCACAACGTCGCTTTCGCCGTAGCCGCGCTCCTTATCCTTTATCGCCCCTTCAAGCGCTTTTCTTATATCATCGTTTGTAAGGGGCTTAAATTCAAAAATTCTGCACCTGGAAACAAGGGCGCGGGTAAGTGAAATATACGGATTTTCCGTAGTGGAGCCGATTAAAATAACCGTGCCGCTTTCAAGGGCGGGCAGAAGCGCGTCGGACTGTGCCTTGCTCCACCTGTGGCACTCGTCAAGCAAAAGCACCGTGCTTTTTCCGTAAAGTTTTTTCCTCTCTTCTGCGGCGGAAATGATTTCCCGCACGTCGCTTACTCCCGCGGTAACGGCATTGAGTTTTTCAAAATGCGCCGAACACACGTTTGCTATTACGCTTGCAAGGCTCGTTTTACCCACCCCGGGCGGTCCGTAAAAGATACAGCTTGTAAGCCTGTCCGCCTCAATGGCACGGCGCAGAAGTCTGCCCTTGCCCACAATATGTTCCTGCCCGAAAAACTCGTCAAAGTTTCGGGGGCGCATACGCTCGGCAAGGGGCGCGCTTTTATTTGCATCAATCTGCGAAAACATATCTATGTTCATTTTTTCCACGCAAAAGCGGTCCACTCGCCCATACTTTTTCTTTCAAGCAAAGTAAATCCGCAATCCTTTATTGCATTTTCCACTTCGTCGGCGCGCTCGTTTATGATTCCCGATGTTATGTACACGCCGTTTTCCCTTAAATTTTCTTTTGCCGCGGGCGCAAGCGTTTTCACGGCATCGGCAATAATATTTGCAACTATAACGTCCACCGCGCCGAATCGGTCTTCAAGCAGATTTCCGCACTCGACTTTTATATTAAAACCGCCCGCCTCAACATTTTCCTTTGCCACTTTTACGGCGGATTCGTCAATATCCACCGCAAGCACGCTTTTTGCGCCCAGGAGAGCCGCGCACATTGCCAAAATGCCCGTGCCGCAGCCCACGTCCATAACGTCGCAGTCAGGAGTAATGTATTTTTCCAAAAAGCCTATGCACATTCTGGTGGTTTCATGCGAACCCGTGCCGAACGCCGCGCCGGGGTCAAGTTCAAGCACCAGGTCGCCCGATTGCGGCTCGTAATCTTCCCACGTGGGTTTGATTACTATCTTTTCGGCAGGCTTAAAGGGCTTATAGAATTTTTTCCACGTTTCGCCCCAGTTTTCGTCCCTGATTTTTTCGCATTCGACTTTAAGCGACCCCAGCGGAAAATCAGGCGCATTTTTCTTTAATTCCGAAAGTCTTTGTTTTATCTCTTTGACTATGCCGTCAATGTCTTCGTCTTCGCCCAAAAACCCGCGGACACACACTTCCGAATCGTAGGAATCGGCAAGATGTTCGTCAATATAATCCCACTGTTCCTTGCTGCCCTTAAAATTCTTTATATCCGCCGCGTCCTCAATTATTACTCCGCCCGAAGAATACTCGCCCAAAATCTCGGACACCACGTCCGAGCCCTCAGTGGTGGTTTTTACGGTTACTCTTATATAGTCCATTGTTCTCTCCTAAATATACATTCCGCCGTTTACGGCTATAATCTGTCCTGTTATGTACTCATTCTCCGCCAGAAACAGCGCCGTGCGCGCCACTTCGTCAGCCCTGCCGAGCCGCCCTGCGGGAATATCTTCAATTAAGGTTTTAAGGTCATCGCCTTTAATGTGCGCGTTCATTTTTCCCTCTATTGCACCGGGGCAAATACAGTTTACGCGGATATTTCCGTACTCTTTTGCCAGCGCTTTCGTCAAGCCTATAACACCCGACTTTGCTGCCGAATACGCTGCCTCGCAGGCGCCTCCGCACTGCCCCCAAATGGAAGAAATATTGATTATACTGCCGCCGCCCCACATCATATGTTCTACTGCGCATTTATTCACATAGCAGGCACCGAGCAGATTTACGTCTATCTGTTCTTTAATTTCTTCAAAAGAAGTATCGCAGAACATTTTTATTGCCTGCACGCCCGCATTATTGATTACGGCGTCGATTTTTTTATCGCCGATTTTATCAAACATTGCTTTTACGCTTTCGGGATTCGAGATATCCGCCTGAACGCACATTCCGCCGTACACGCTTTTTAGTTTTTCAGCCGCAGCGGAATTCTTGTTAAAGTGAATTATCACTCCGTACCCTGCGCCGGCAAAAGTTCTGACAAGTGCCGACCCTATATCCCCCGCAGCGCCGGTAATAAGCACGTTTTTCATTTTATTAACTCCTTAATAACAAACGACGCCATTAAAAGACCCGCGCTTGACGGCACAAAGGATATGCTTCCCGGTGTGCCCTCACGCTGAATCGGCGGCTCTTTTGAAAACACCACCGTAAGGTGCTCTATGCCCTCTTTTTTAAGTTTCTGCCTTACCGCCCGTGCCAAGCGGCAGTAACTTGTTTTGCTTATGTCGCTTATTTCAAACTTTTCGGGGCACAGCCTGTTGCCCGCCCCCATTGCCGAAATTATGGGCACGTTTTTTTCCTTTGCAAGCTTTATTAAAGCAATTTTTGACGGCACGGAATCAATGCAGTCAAGCACAAAATCGTATTTTTCGATATTGAACGAATCCTTGTTTTCTTCGGTAAAGAATTCGGGAATCCCCGAAATATCGGCTTCCGGATTTATATCGCGGATTCTTGAAACCATCACATCGGTTTTAAGTTTCCCCAAAGTTGAATTAAGGGCGATAAGTTGGCGGTTGATATTGCTTTTTGCCACGGTGTCGTGGTCAACAAGAGTGATTTTCCCCATCCCCGCACGGGCAATTGCTTCCGCCGCAAACGAACCTACACCGCCCACACCGAATATTATAACGCTTTTTCTGCTTAATTTATCCACGCCGCTTTCGCCGATAAGTTTTGCGGTGCGTACGTATTCTTCCTTTACCTGTCCCAACTCTTTATTGCCTCTACGCCCTCTTTAAGTTCAAGAATAAAGTCCTGTTTTCCGCCTGCCTCTATGGTAAGCGTATCGTTATACCCCGCGTCTTTAAGCGCAAAAAGGAACGCTTTTATGTTGTACTTGTCGCTCTTTTCGGGAATTTCCCTTATGTCCTTTCTGCCGGCAACACCGGAAGCGATATGGGCGTGAATAAGTACGTCGGAATAATCTTTAAGCGTATCGAAACTTTCGTTTTCAACAAGCATATGATAACTGTCCGCAAGCAGTTTTACCGCAGGGTGATTTATCTTGCGGCAGAATTCCGCGCCCTCTTTAACGGTGTAGAAAATATTGGTTTCAAAGTGATTCAGCGGCTCTATTGCAACGCGTATGCCGAATTTTTCAGCCGTGTCGCCCACAGCGGTTCCTGTTTTTATAAGCTGCTCCTGTGCCCTTTCGCGGCCGAAAGATTCCTTGTACGAGCGTGCGGTTCCCGACCCCCAAACAGCCGTTTTTACGCCGAGTCTTTCAGCGCGGGCAAAGCATTTTTCAAGATAACTCTTTACTTCTTCCGCGGGCGTAGCATCCTCGCCCACAAGTTTATGTTCCGGCATAAACAGCCCGTTCATCGTCTTTATGGGCATGCCGGAATCCTTCATGTTTTTTTCCGCCGCGGCAAACTCAAACTCATCAAGCTGCATATATGACCAGCCGCTTACTTCCGCATAGTCCGCGCCCGTTTCCGACGCTCTTTCCCACAGTATAGGATTATTTGCTCTGAAATTTACCCCTATTTTCATTTTCGTTTCCCCTTTTTTCTGCACAGAATTTTGTTTATAAAAATCCAATATATATTGTACCACACAGACGCAATAAAATAAAGTGTTTTTTGCTTTTGGACAAATGTAAAACAAGTTTTCTCTCAATTTTTATTGAAAATTCATATTGCAGGCAAAACAAGTGCTATAATTAACACGTTAATCTTACGGAGGCGAAAAAAATGCTTGCTCTTGAACATATAAAAAAGACCTATACCGGTGACGGCTTTAACGTTAATGCCCTTGACGATGTTTCCGTTTCGTTCCGCAAAAATGAATTTGTTGCGGTTTTGGGGCCCAGCGGTTCGGGCAAAACCACCTTGCTTAACATTATCGGCGGGCTTGACAAGTACACAAGCGGCGACCTTATCATAAACGGCAAATCCACAAAAGAATTTACCGACAAGGACTGGGATTCCTACCGCAACCATTCGGTGGGCTTTGTTTTCCAAAGTTACAACCTTATCCCCCACCAAAGCGTACTTGCAAATGTGGAGCTTGCACTTACGCTTTCGGGTGTTTCACGAAAAGAACGACGCAAAAGGGCAGGCGAAGCCCTTAAAAAAGTGGGTTTAGGCGACCAGTTTCACAAAAAGCCGAATCAGATGTCCGGCGGACAGATGCAAAGGGTTGCCATTGCCCGCGCACTTGTAAACAACCCCGATATTCTGCTTGCGGACGAGCCTACCGGTGCCCTTGACTCGGCAACAAGCGTGCAGATAATGGACCTGTTGAAAGAGGTTTCCCGCGACAGGCTTGTAATTATGGTAACGCACAATCCCGAACTTGCAAAGCAGTACGCAAACCGCACGATAAGCGTGCGCGACGGCAAAATATGCGCTGATACTTCGCCGTTTGACGGAAAAGAAGAAAAGAAACAGGACAGCAAAACAAAAAAGACGTCCATGTCGTTTTTTACCGCCCTGTCCCTTTCGCTCAACAATCTGCTTACAAAAAAAGCACGCACATTCCTGACGAGTTTTGCCGGGTCAATAGGCATAATCGGCATTGCCCTTATCCTTGCCCTTTCAAGCGGAATAAAACTTTATATAAGCAATGTTCAGGAGGACACTCTTTCGTCATATCCTTTGGAAATTCAGGCGGAAGAGGTTGATATGTCAAGCCTGATCTCGGGCATAATGGGTGCACAGGATAAGAGCGCCGAACACGAAAAGGACAAGGTTTACGCAAGCAGTGTTATGTACGAACTTTCCAACAGCATAAACAACGCCGAAACGAAAACCAACGACCTTAAAAGGTTAAAGGAATACTTTGAAGCAAACAAAGAGGAACTTGACAAGTACGCCCGCGCGATACAGTACTCCTACAACGTTCCCCTTAACATCTACGCAAAGACAAGCGAAAACAAGTATCAAAAATCGGACATAACGGAAGTTTTCTCTTCAATGGATTCAAACGGTTCGTCAATGTCCAACTTCTATTCCAAATTTTCAGGCTACAAAACCTGGGCTGAAATTCTTCCCGACGCAAGCGGAAACAGCGTTTCAGACGTTATAACGGACAAGTATGAGCTTGTTGCCGGCGCGTGGCCCGCGGACAAGGAAGACATTCTTCTTGCGCTTGACCAAAACAACGAAATTACCGATATCACTCTTCACGCCCTGGGGCTTAAAACCACAGAAAAAATCCTTGCCGATATGGCGGCGTCAAGCCGGGGCGAAACGGTAAATCAGGAAACGGAAAGTTACGAATACGCGGATATTTTAGGCTTAAAATTCAAACTTATATGCGAAGCGGACAAGTATACCGAATCCAATGGCATATGGAACGATATTTCAGGCAATTCTTCCTCAATGGAAGTTATAATCTCGCAGGGGCTCGACCTTAAAATTTCGGGCATAATCCGTCCCGTAAAAGGGCAGAACGGAATGAGTTCTTCGGCGTCATTATACTACACCCGTGCACTGACGGACTATATTATCGACAAGACGAATTCCTCCGAAATAGTAAAGCAGCAACAAGACGAAAAAAATAGGAATTACGACGTTCTGTCGGGCTTGCCCTTTGTGCTTGAAAACGAAAAAGAACTTTCCGCAAGCGAGCGTGCAAACGAACTGAAAGAATATTTTGCATCCCTTTCCGCAAGCGAAAAATCCGAAATGTACAAAAAAGTGCTTTCGGTTCCGATAAAAGCCGAAACGGAAAAAACGGTTGAAGAGTATATGTCAAACTACCCCGACCGTGCGTCTTTGGAGAAGATGATTTTTGACTTTTATACCGCCAATGCCGATGTGGATGAAGCTACAATACGGTCGTTTATTGACGGTTACGATGATGACGAACTCCGCGATATGGTGGAAGAACGGATTCGGGATATGATAAAATCGCAGCGGGAGGTCGCGGCGGAGAAAACACTCTCCGAAATAAAGGCACAGCCGTCGGAAGAGGAACTTAATCTAATCTGCGCACAGATTCTTTCAAAACTTCCCGACAGAAATTCAAAGATGATGTACGTGCTTGCCGACTACACCGAAAGCACCGCAATGCCCAAGGAAAATATCTATGCCTACCTTGCCGCCCTTGACGATGCATCTCTTGACACGGAAGTAAACAGGATAGCAAGAATAAAGGCAAAGGATATGTATGCGCAGTCCGGCGGCGATGCGTCAAAAGCGGACGAAAAAGCCGCCCTTGCCTTTGATGAATATGTTAAAACCCTTTCGGAAGCACGGCTTTCCGAACTCTATGACGACTGTATGCCGCCCAGAACCTCCTCTTCAACATTAAAGGATAATCTTACGCTTTTGGGTGCGGCGGACACGGGTTCGCCCTCTGCGATAAGCATTTATGCCTCCTCCTTTGCCGACAAGGACGCCGTTGCCGATATGATCGCCCGCTATAACGATTCCGCAAGCGAAGAGGCACAGATATCATACACTGATTACGTTGCCCTTATTATGTCGTCGGTTACAACGATAATTGACGCAATAAGTTACGTTTTGATAGCGTTTGTATCTATTTCGTTGGTAGTATCGTCAATAATGATAGGAATTATCACCTACATTTCCGTTCTTGAACGGACAAAGGAGATAGGTATTCTACGTGCCATCGGCGCATCAAAAAAAGACGTTTCAAGGGTATTCAATGCCGAAACGCTTATCGTTGGCTTTATTTCGGGACTGCTTGGAATCCTTATCACCGTGGCGCTGTGTTTTCCCGTAAATGCAATTATCCGCTCGCTTTCCGGTATAAACGACATTACTGCTTATCTGCCCGCGGCAGGCGGCGCAATACTGCTTGTTATAAGTATGCTGCTTACGTTCATTGCAGGACTTGTCCCCTCAAAAATAGCCGCACGCAAAGACCCTGTTGTGGCGCTGAGAAGCGAATAATATACAAATCAGACGGGTTGTACGTCCGTCTGATTTTTTTGTCTTGCATTTAGGTCGAGAGTGTGATAGAATATACGTTGCAAAATATTTCTGAGAGGTATCATACAGCATGGAACTTCAATATACGGTTGCCGGGCATTTTCTTCTTAACGGCACTGCAAAAAAAATCACCCCTTACGGCAACGGGCATATTAACGACACTTTTCTTGTTGAAGCAGATTCAAAGTATATCCTGCAAAGGATAAACGACAGGGTTTTTGAACACCCGCTCGAAGTTATTTCCAACATAGAAAAAGTGCTTGAACACATATCAAAAAATATTAAGGATAAGAGGGAATCCCTCTCATTTGTTAAAACAAAAACTGGTAAAAACTATTTTCTCAACGAGTCCGGCTGCTGGCGTATGTATGATTTTATAGAAAATGCCTTTTCGCCCGAAAGAATAGATTCACCTGAGGAATTTTACCGCTGTGCCAAGGCATTCGGAACTTTTCAGAAGCAACTTGCGGATTTTCCCGCGGAAGAACTGTTTGAAACCATTCCCGATTTTCACAATACGCCAAAGCGCTTTGAGCGTTTTATGACCGTTTTGTCGGAAGACAAATTCGGCAGGGCAAAAAATGCCGCAAAGGAAATTGAGTTTGCAAAGAAGCACGAGTCCCTTTGCCATGAACTTTATAACGCATTTTACGCGGGCAAACTGCCCTTGCGCGTTACACATAACGATACAAAGTGCAATAATATTATGCTTGATTCAACAACCGGAAATCCGCTTTGCGTCATTGACCTTGACACCGTTATGCCCGGTTTTTCGGTTAACGATTTCGGTGATTCGATTCGTTTCGGTGCCGCCACTGCGGCAGAAGATGAACCCGATACCGATAAAATGACAATAGATTTAGCTTTGTTTGAAGCATTCTGCCGCGGTTTTGCCGAGGGCACCGGCGGGCTTTTGACAAAGGACGAAATGCGCCTTATGCCGGTAGGCGCAAAAATGATGACTTTTGAATGCGGTATGCGTTTTTTAACCGACTATCTTGAAGGCAATGTGTACTTCAAAACAAAATACGAAGAGCACAATCTTGTACGCTGCCGCACCCAGTTCAGGCTGCTTTCCGAAATGGAAAAGCACTGGGACGAAATGATTAGAATTAACGAAAAATATTGTTAAGAGTTTTATGGAAAAGAAAAAGAGAAGTCCGTTTTTTTGGCTTTTGGGTCTTATCCCCGTAGTTTTTGCCGCATTGTCGCTGCTGGCACTGATAAACAACAATCTTATTTATTCGTACTTGGGTTCTGCTGCAAACGCCGTAGTGCTTATTTTCCCCGTGCTTTGCGTTATCACGGCTGTTGTATATTTTGTGCTTTCATATAAAAAGCGCGATATGGTATTCCTTATTTTCGCATTTGTGTCGGTTGTTGTTCTTGTTGCGGCATTTATGCTGTCAAACGGCACGTCAAACGCAAAAATTCAGGGCGATTTCTTAAAGCACGAAACGGCATTCAATCATTCCGCGCAGGCAATTTCGGAAACAGGCGATGCAGAAGCGATGTCCGAGGAACTCTCCCTCATTGTTCCCACAAAGAAAGTTGAAGTTTTGGGCGATGTTGTGTTCTTTTATACTTTGGACACCAAAGACCGCGTTGAGGGTTACGCCTATATACCTTCGGGCAATTACCCCGCAGCGTGGGAAATAAATTATACCGAGTGGAGCGACGCTCTTGATATCAATGGGCAATGGTTCTACATTTGCATTTATAAATAGGAGAAAAATATGATTAAGCTTGAAAGATTTGAAGTAATGAATTTTGAAAATGCTATGCGCGGCGCCCGCAACCCTATGAACAGCTGGGCGCGCAGCGACAGTTTTTATGACGAAAGCGGCAATTTTGTTTTCGGTCCGAACGATTTGGATTTGGCAAAACGCCTTTGCGCAGCGGGCAGTGACCACAGGAAATTCGTGCGTATGATTTTCGTTTCGGTCGATATTACCGCGCCTCTTTACTGGTGGAAAGAATTCGACACCTATAAAGTGGGCACTGTTGCAAACTCCACCTCCACAATGCACAAGATTCATTCAAAAGAGTTTTCCCGCGAGGATTTTTCCTTTGACAAACTTGACGAACGCTCTTTGCACGTTGCGGACACGCTTATTGATTTTATGGAAGAACTCCGCAAAGAATACATAGAGACGAAGGACAAGGCGCTGTGGTACGATTTGATTCAGTTGCTTCCGTCAAGTTACAACCAAATGCGCACCGTTACTATGAATTACGAAAACCTGCGCAATATGTATTTTGCGCGCAGGAATCATAAATTGGACGAATGGCACGTTTTTGCCGACTGGATAACCTCTTTGCCCTACGCGAAAGAACTTATTATCGGAGAATAAAAAAATGATTTTGTATGTTACCGTTCCCTGCTACAATGAAGAAGCGGTTCTGCCGGAAACAAGCAAGCGCTTAAAGGCAAAAATGACATCGCTTATCTCCGGCGGAACAATCGATTCAAAAAGCCGCGTATGTTTTATTGACGACGGTTCAAAGGACAAGACATGGGAGATTATAAAAAGTCTTACCGAAGGCGATGAACTGTTTTCGGGCATAAAACTTGCCCATAACAGGGGACATCAGAACGCTTTGCTTGCGGGGCTTATGACTGCAAAGGAATACGCCGACATTGTTGTTTCAATGGACGCGGATTTACAGGATGACATCGACGCTCTTGACCGTTTTATAGAAAAATACAACGAGGGCTGCGACATCGTTTACGGCGTTCGTTCGTCAAGGAAAAAAGATACTTTTTTTAAGCGCAGCACTGCTCTGGCGTACTATCGCTTTTTGGCCAAAATGGGCGTTGACATTGTGTACAATCATGCCGACTACCGCCTTATGAGCAAGCGTGCCCTTAACGCTTTGGCGGAATTCAGGGAAGTGAATCTGTTTCTGCGCGGCATTGTTCCCCTTATCGGTTTCAAGACCGCAATTGTGGAATATGAACGCAGTGAGCGCTTTGCCGGAGAAAGCAAGTATCCACTTAAAAAGATGCTTTCCTTTGCGATTGACGGTATAACATCATTCAGCATAAAACCCATACGGCTTATAACCTCGCTCGGCTTTATTATTTTCATTTTAAGCCTTGCAATGCTTATATACAGTATTATTATCAAAATAACCGGTCACGCCGACAGTGGCTGGGCATCAATTATCTGCTCTATCTGGATGATAGGCGGTATACAGTTGCTCTCGCTGGGCATTATCGGTGAATATATCGGAAAAATATACAACGAAACAAAATCGCGCCCCCGATATATTATCGAAGAATTTTTGAACAGGTAGTTTTAATGCCCGCGATGCGGGCATTACTTGTCGGGGCGCTGCCCCGTACCCCGCCCGCTTTCTTAAAAGAAAGCGGGGCAAAGAACTTGAACCTTTAATATTGTGGCTTCTTTGCTTTTGTGCAAATGACATAAGATAAACAAAGAGCAAAAGCAAGATTATGCGAAAAGATTATTTTACCGCAAAAATTATTTTATCCCAAACCCCATTTTTCCCCCGTAGGGCAGCGGCTTGCTGCTGCCGCGAGCGAAAAAAGATTGCATTTTTGCAAAAGACATACTGCCGCAAAACACCTATCCTATTGCATAAAATCCACCTTTCCGAATTCGGCGGGACATAAAGCCCCGCCCTACCGTGCTAAATCAACAAAGAACACAAAACAATCGTTTCTAAATAAATACAAGCACCCCTCATTATTGCAGCGGCGGCCATCGGTCGCAATAATTACATAATGCAAAAGCGGGAGCGTAATGTGCTCCCCTACCGGGCAAAACAAACGAAGCGTGAAAAACAAACAATGCGAAAATATTATTTTACCGCAAAAATTATTTTATCCCAAAACCCATTTTTCCCCCGTAGGGCAGGGGTTTATCTCCTGCCGCGAGCGAAAAAAGATTGCATTTTTGCAAAAGACATACTGCCGCAAAACACCTATCCTATTGCATAAAATCCACCTTTCCGAATTCGGCGGGACATAAAGCCCCGCCCTACCGTGCTAAATCAATAAAGAACACAAAACAATCGTTTCTAAATAAGCACAAGCACCCCTCATTATTGCAGCGGCGACCATCGGTCGCAATATATGCACAATCTGAAAAGCGGGAGCCTCGCTCCCGCTTTTCAAATCCAGTCCTCTATCGCAAAGAAAATGCGCCGTGCGATTTCGTCCATACCTTTATCGCCCGGATGCGCCGCAACGCCGGAATGTTCAAACAATCCCTTTGCGGTATACTCGTCGCGCACACCCAAATCGCCCAAATAAACAAAACGGTAGCCGTACTTTGCCGCAACATCAAGCATTGCTCTGTCCCTTTCGCCCGCGGGCCAAAAAGCCGACGTAAGCACAACCTTTGCCGTGCCGTCAGGGTTAAGCGTATCAATAAGCGATTTTATAGCGGCGCGGAAATCGTGATTTTCAAGTTCCTCCGCGGGCACGTTTTCAATCGCACGCAGCACGATTATATCGGCGTTATATTCAATCAGTTCGGGAAATCTCTCTTCAAAGAAATTTTCTACCCAGTAATGCCTTTCCCAAGGTGAAATCTGTCCCACAAGAAATGAAACGTCCGGGTCTTTTGCAAGGGCTCGCGCCATTGTGCGGTGTACGTAATCTTTTTCAACGCTTGACGCCGCCATACCCCAGTCACTAAGCCACCCAAGCGACGCATTGGGTCCGTGGCGGGTAATTGAATTGCCCAAAAACAGTATTCTTTTGCCCGTTCCTTTTTTTCCGAAAACGGAATCTTCTCTTTTAAGTTGATTTTCCGCCGAAACGGTATTTTCCCTTATATCAGCCATAAACTCATCTCCTTTTTTTCATATTGTACCACTGTCAAGGAGATTTTTCAACCTTTAATTCAAAAGAATTATAGTGTAGTTAAGCACTGATGCAAAAGTGAGCCACAGAATCTGCACAAGCAACAGATACGCGGCATTTTTGTTTACCGTGAACATAACGCGTACGGTAAGATACGTTGTTACAAGATAGGCAAGCACCGCGGGAAACGCCAAAAGCGGCATATGAAGCGTAAAAAAGAACAAACACCACAGCACGTTAAAGACGCATTGCAACGCATAAAGAAAATACGCCTTTTTGCCCGCCTTAAAATAGAGCGCAACCGAAAATGATGCCGCAAAGAGCAGATAAATCAGCGACCAGCCCGCGATAAACACGAATGCCGGCGGCTGAAACGGCGGCTTGATAAGGTTTTCGTACCACGCGCTTTTTGTATCGGTAAACAGCATTGCACACGACGCGGTAACCGCCGCAAGCAAAATCGCAAACAATACGCTGTCAATCATTCGCTTATTTATTTTTTTCATAAAAAATCACCCCGTATTAAGAATTATACTCTCTTTTCGGGGTGATTATTCTTATCTTAAACCTGTTTTCTTTTTGATTTCAAATGCCGCGCAAGGCATATCGGATGAAGACGCAAGGTTTGCGTTTTCGATATACGCGTCGTGCATATGGGCATAGCGGAGTTTTTGCGGATTTTTCACGCCCGTAAAAATCACGGTTGCATTGTCTGCGATTTCGCCGTCAACGGGCTTATACTCTCCGTCCTCGCCTGCCGCCTCAAAGCCCACGAGTTTATCGCCCGCGGCGCATTTAAGACCGTCGCCCACGTTTTCAAAGTAAACGTATACGGCATCGTCAATAAAATCCCAGTCAACGGGAACGGGACTTGCCGCAAACTCAACATCGCCCACTCCGTACTCGTTTGCAAGCACGTATTTTGCCAAGCGCTCGCCAATGGGTTTCTTATACGGCGGGTGCGCCCAGTCGGCGTTTTCTTTTCTGCCGCCCACGTCCATTGAAACTATCAGATAACTGTTATCAATTAAATCAAGCATATCAAACTGTGCGTATCTGACTTCTTCAATACGTTTCCACATTTCAAAGCCGTCGCCCACGTGGGAAGAAATCTGCACAAAATAGAACGGGAAATTCTTTTCAAAACGGCGGCGAAGTTCATCAACATACCATTTAAGATGATAGGGATATTTATCACACCTCCACTGTTCGCTTTCGCCCTGGTAGAAAAGCATACCTTTGATTGTCATAGGCTGAATGGGCGCGGCAAGAGCGTTATACATACCCGCAAGCGGAATGTTTTCTTTTTCCGCTTTGGTGTACCCCATAGGCACAACAAGTTCGGGCATAATGAGTTCCATCATGGGAGAGCCTGCCGAGGCAATTACCACAAGACCTATCGGCACGCTTGCATTGAGCGTTCGGGAAATATATTTTGCAAAAAAGAATCCCATAGCCGAAACGTCCATAATGTCTTCCTGCTTATCAGGTTTGCGCCACGAACTTATTTCCGGGTCGATAAGGTCAAACTGGGGCTCGTTCATTGTTTCAGGGTGCTTTACGCACGCCAAATCGCGGTACTGTTCCAGAATACGGATATTGTCGCTTGCGTGAATATCCTTGATTTCTTCATCATAAATTCCTTTGCCGTTGCTGTTTGCCGC
The DNA here is from genome assembly GCA_934434555.1 of uncultured Clostridia bacterium. Classification (GTDB taxonomy): domain Bacteria; phylum Bacillota; class Clostridia; order Christensenellales; family QALW01; genus UMGS1322. Next base: position 46,303 of record CAKRZX010000008.1, on the reverse strand, counting down.
GGCAATTGTGATTTCGGCATTGCTCTGTCCGTTTACCACCCACACGTCGCCTATAAGCACATCGTTTACCGTAACCGTAGTTTCGCCGTCGGTAACGGTCAGCGTCTGCGGCACGCAGTTTACGGGCATAGCCGGCAGAAAAAGTTGCCACGTAAGGTTGATATCAACCACCGTGCCGCCCTCATAGGGACCTATCTGGGCTTTAATAAAATCGCCTGCTTTTTTGCCTTTGCCCCATATGCGGACTTCTTCGTCCCGCTGCAAAACCATATGGTCGCAAAGCGCATTACATAATCTGAATTCTTCCATATATTTTCTCCTTTTTTTATTTATACTCTTTTAATTCGGGATAAATTTTATCCCCGTCAATATCAATAACGCAATATGTGGGTTTGTAACCGTCCCGCGGTCGGCAAAGCGAACCCGGATTTACAAACAGCCGCCCGTCCAACCAGTCGATTGACGGAATATGCGAATGCCCGTAAAGCACGATATCCGCGTTTTTATTTTCCGCATAGCGCCTTAAATACGACAAGTCGCTTTTTACAAAGAACCTGTCGCCGTGGAGCGCAAGTACGTTAAAATTTCCCGCCTGAAAGATTACTTCCGGCAGCCCCGAAAAATCGCAGTTCCCCCGCAGAGCGTAAAACGGAATGTTATGCATAAGAGAACCGACGCCTGCCGCAGTATCCGGCAAAAATCTGTCCGTTAAAACCGTTAGGTGTTCGGCTCTCTTATGCATAAGCACTGCCGCCAAGTCCGCCTTGTCCCTGTCGCCGTCGCCCAAGTGTACAACGATATCGGCATTCTTTGTTTTATCAAAAAATCCGCCGAACGTATAGCCATTGTGGCTGTCGCTTACAGCAAGAATTTTCACAACTGCTTTTCCAAGGCTCTTAACGCCTTGCCCCTGTGGCTTAACGAATTCTTTTCGCCTTCGCTCATTTCCGCAACGGTCTTGTTTTTTTCGGGAACAAAGAATATCGAATCGTACCCGAAACCGTTTTCGCCTTTTTCCGAAAACGCAATATATCCCGAAAAAGTGCCTTTTGCCGAAAGCACTCTGCCGTCAGGGAAAGTAAGTACGACCGCGCTTACAAAGTGCGCCGTGCGGTCGGAAACTTCCGTTACATTCTTTAATTTATCAAGCAGTTTTTTTCTGTTGTCCGCGTCAAGGGCGTTACCGCTGTTTTCGCTTGCGGCATACCGCGCCGAATATATTCCCGGTTCGCCCTCCAAAATATCCACGCACAGCCCGCTGTCGTCCGCAAGAGCGGCGCAGCCCGTAATTTCTGTTATCTCACGGGCTTTTTTAAGCGCGTTTTCATAAAAAGTCTTACCGTCTTCAACGGTTTCATGCTCCACACCCGCTTCACGCAGCGTAAGCACCGTATCGAATTTATTGCCGAGGATTTCTTTTATTTCTCTTACTTTATGGGCATTGTTTGTTGCAAGTATAATTTTCATTTTTTCTCCTTTTCACAGGCAATATTATATGATATAATCAGTATAAAATCAATAAGAAAAAGGCGAATTTTATGAATTTTTTCGAGAAAATGTTCTTTCCTTGGGACGTTTGCTGTGTATACTGTAAAGATGAAAATGTTTATAAGTACGGATTTTGTAAATCCTGTTTTGATTCTTTATCCGATTCAGAGGGTGAAAGGTGCAGAATATGCCTTGACAGGATAAACACCCGCGGTCTGTGCGCCGCCTGTCTTAAAGAAGCGCCCGATTATGAAAGGCTGTTTGCGCCGAAAACGTATTCGGGAATTTACAAAGATTTGCTTCACGCGTTCAAATTCAATAACGCCCGATATCTTAAACACCCGCTTGCACTGCTTATGCGTGACGCGCTGCCGAAAGAAATTATTGATGAAATAAGCGTGATTGTGCCTGTTGCATCAAGCAAAAAGAGAATAAAAGATTACGGTTACAATCAAGCAATGCTTCTTGCAAAGGAACTTTCGCATTTGATAAACAAACCCGTCCGCGATATTTTGGAAAAATCGTCAGGCGGGAGCAATATGTATCAGCTTAACAAAGAAGAACGGCGCAAAAACATAAGGGGTCTGTACTCCGCAAGCGGAACCCTTTCGGGTGAAACGGTTCTTTTGGTCGATGATATCTGTACCACCGGCGAAACTCTCCGTGCCGTTTCCCGCATTTTGAAGAAAGCGGGCGCGGGAAAGATTTACGCTCTTACCGCCGCAAGGGACGATATAAAGTTTTAGTTATCCCGCCCTGTCCCGTTTTTGGATTATTATCTTTTCTTCGTCCTCGCTTACGTTTGCGCCGTAGCCGCCCTGACGCATAAGTTTTATTATTTTTTCTATCTCGTTTATGAAAATCCGCTTATCCGACATTACCGAAACACGCACGTGCTCCGCCGCCGTAACGGGAATCTGCCGGGCAAGGCGGCACATACGGATAAAATACTCGCTTTCGCCCTTTGATGCGGAAAGATACTGTTCGTTGTTCTCGTTCAGCATTTCTTTCGCCTTTGTGTTCAGCACAAGATAGTTTTTTATGTCCTGCGCCTGTTCTCTTGAAAGTGAAAGCATTTCCTCTATTCCGCCGCTGCCCGCTTTAAGCACCCTTTGCGCAATTTCCGAAACGGGCATCTGCCGCCTGTGAATATTCTCATTAAGCGCAAACATTTCCTCTTCGCCCTCGCGCACCGTAAGCAGAACCGCGTGGATATACTGCATATCAAGTTCGCGGCACGCTTTTATTCTTCTGTGCCCGAATATAAGTTTGTATCCCGTGTCCCTGAGCACGATTCCCACAGGCTGCAAAAGTCCGCAGGTTTTTATGCTTTCCTTTAACTTGCTTACGTCGCTGTCGGTTTCATCATACGAAATCGCGCTTATGGGTACTTTTATGTAAACTTGTCCCGCTCTCATTTTTTCGCCGCCTTTTTGTTTGATATATAAATGATAACAAAAACACGGCTGTCCGTAAAGGTCAACCGTGTTCCATTTTTTGCCATATTTTTCCATTTGCATATCTTTATCGCGCTTTTTTTGCGGTTTCGTGACGAAACAAATCGTATTTTCAACTGTTTTGAAGTACGGTTTTTAATTTATTTTCATCAAGAAAAGCAATTTCGTTTTTTGTAAGTACGGTAAACGCCGCCGCGCGGAGCATACGGTTCATAACCGACAGTCCCGCACCGCTTTTGTCAACCGCGGAAATAAGCACCGTATCAAAGCCCGAATCGTCGGCTCGGCGCAAAAGCGCAAACAGGTTTCTTGCCGCCGCGGAAGTGTCGTTATGATTCATAAGCGTGTCCGCATGCATATTGCTGTTTGCTATTTCCTCGCCGTTCCACAAAATAAGCGGATTTCTCTTCATTTTCACGCACAGGTTGTACACCTTTTCGCCGTCGGAAATGTCGCCGTCGATAATAAGTACGCGGGCTTTGGGCGAATAATGCTTATACTTCATTCCGGGGCTTGCCGCCTTATCAACTTTGCCGTTTTCAAGCACGGCGGGGTGAATATCCACGTGCCCCAAAACACTTTCGAGCATTTCGTGGGTAACAAGACCGGGTCGGAGAAGCATAGGCTTTTCGCCGCAAAGGGAAATTACCGTGGATTCAACACCGCCGGTGCAGGCTCCGCCGTCAAGAATAAGCGGGATTTTTCCGGACAAATCGTCAAAAACGTGCTTTGCCGTCGTGGGCGATGGCTTGCCCGAAGAATTTGCACTCGGTGCCGGCACGGGAACATTACAGGCTTTAAGGAACATTCTTGCGCCCTCGTGTTCCGGTATTCTTACGCCCACCGTATCTATGCCGCCGGTAACGCAATCGGGTATTTCTTTCCGTTTGGGAAGTACTATTGTAATGGGTCCGGGCATAAATTTATCTATGAGCATACGTGCATTATTGTTAATTTCACGGGCAACCTGTTCAATATGGTCCTTATCCGTCACGTGAACTATCAGGGGGTTGTCCGACGGTCTGCCCTTTGCGGCGTAAATGCTTTTTACCGCTTTTTCATCAAACACCGACGCACCGAGACCGTACACGGTTTCGGTGGGAAATGCAACTATTCCGCCGCCGTTTATTATTTCGGCGGCTTTTTTTGATGAGGCTTCGTCAAGTTTCAGTATTTCTGTTTTCATATAAGCCTTATAAGTCCCTCTTCATCAGATATATTATCAACAAAGCGGATATTGTAGTCTTCGATATGCATACCCGCGTCCTCGCGAACGTAGATTTCCAATCCGTCGAAATTTTCACAAAGCACGTCGCCGTACTTTTTAAGGTCGTTAAGCACATACGGGTTAAGGCGAAGAATCGCCTTTGTGTTTTCGCGCCTTGTGCGTTTAAGTTCGCTTAAAAGCATATCAAGCACGCTTATTCCGTTAAGGATTCTGCCGTCGCCCTCGCAATAGGGACAGGTGCGCTGCATTGCCTGTGAAAGCGAGAGTTTCGTTTTTTTACGGCTCATTTCCACAAGTCCCAGTGCCGCAAAGCCCAGCACGTTTGTTTTTACCCTGTCGCTTTCAACGGCTTCTTTAAGCACTTTAAGTACTTCCTGTCTGTCCTCTTCCTTTTCCATATCGATAAAATCCACAACGATTATTCCGCCCACGGAGCGCAAACGCAACTGCCGCGCAATTTCTTTTGCCGCGGCAATGTTCGTTTTTAATACGGTTCTGTTAAAATCGTAATCGCCCGTAAACTTGCCGGTATTAACGTCTATTACGGTAAGCGCCTCGGTATAGTCGATAACAAGATACGCACCGTTATCAAGCCATACTTTCCGTTCAAGCAGTTTGCGCAGTTTGTTTTCTGTTCCGTAAATTGAATAGAGATTTCCTTCTTTATAAAAAATCCTGTTTTCCGCACCCGGTGCCATTACGCGGGCAATACGCTTTATCTCTTCAAAATCCTTTTCGCTGTTTATTATGAGTTTGTCCACCGCGTCGTCAAGATAATCCCGCACAACGGTCAAAAGAAGTCCGTCCTCGCCGTAAAGCAGACAGGGCGCGTTTTTGATTTTCGCCTGTTTGCTTATCTTATTCCAAGTTTCTTCCAAAAAGTCGATTTCATATTTCAACTCTTCTTCGCTTGCGTTAAAAGCGTCGGTGCGCACGATATAGCCGTGTTCTTTGGGCTTTATCCTCTGCATAATGCCGCGCAGACGTTCCTTTTCCTCTTCATCGGAAATCTTTTTTGAAACGCCCACATAATCGTAGCCCGGCAGCATAACGGTTTTATGCCCCGGCAGCGTGATATCGGTTGTTACCCTTGCGCCCTTTACGCCCTGCGCCTCTTTTGTTACCTGAACGGTAATATCCTGACCCTGTTTGATTTTCTTTCTGATATCCGTGCTTTTGTCGCCTATTATATCATCGGAAAACAAAAAGGCGTTTTTGTCAAGCCCTATATCCACAAACGCCGCCTGCATACCGGGCATAACGTTTGTTACCGTGCCTTTATATATATTCCCCACCCCGCCGCTTTGGGACGGGTGGTCAACAAGCACGTCACACAGTTCGCCGTTTTGCAGCACCGCGGCGCTCTTTTGCAGAACCCCGCAGTTAAAAACAATTTCTTTCATTATTCAGTCTCCAAAGGCTCTTTCAGCATTCCGTCTGAAATGATAAACAATTTTTCCCGCACAGCCGAAAGCGTTTCTATGCCCGATTCAAGCAGAATTTCCCTGAATTTATCCGCCCTCAGATTTTCGGAATTGCTGCACGAAAGCGTGGCATAAAGCATATTGCCCTTTTGCTTTACGCTGTGAATCATATTCCTTACGTTTACCGTCGCAAAGCCCTTTTTCGTTTTCTTTTCTATTAAGATTTCCTCTTTTTTAAGCATTGAATCAAGTTTATCCTGAACCGAGCCGCTGTCTTTAAGCATAAACGAATATTCCGCCAGCGCTATAACCGAACCTACCGTCGGGTCGGTGTCCTTGGGTTCGCAGGCATTAAGAATTTTCACGCCGTCGGGCAGAACTTCATTGAGCCGCGCCATACATTCCGTCGGCGGAACGAAGCGTTCAAGCACCACTTCGGCATACTCCGCCTTTGAGCATACGCCCACGGGAAGCGCACAGGCAAAACTTACAAGCATATGGGGATTAAACCCCTGTGAATACGCACAGGGCAGTTTTGCCCGCCTTAACGCACGCTGAAAAAGCCGCTGCATATCAAGATGTGAAATATACTTTACCCTTTCTCCCTTTTCAAGGCGCAGAAGCAGTTTCATACCTTTTTTACCTCCCTGCACGTTTTGATAAGTCCGCAGTTATTGCACCCGAGACGGCAGTCGCGGGTGGTTTCCGCACGCATTGCCTTTTCAAGTTCAAGTTTATAAAATTCCTTTGTAACGCCTACATCAACGGTATCCCACGGCAAAGTTTCGTCTATCGGGATTTCCCGCTGCGCCATTTCTTCCATATCGATTCCGTTTTTCTTAAATGCGTCTTCCCACGCGGAAAGTTTGAAATGCTCGTTCCATGCATCGAACTTTGCGCCGTTTTTCCACGCGTCAAAAAGTACCGCGCACATTTCTCTTCCGCCGCGGGCGCAGCATACTTCAAGTTTTGAAGTGACCGAATCGTGATATTTATATTCCACGCCCCGCATTTTGCGGATAAGGTCGGAAAGATACCGCTGTTTTTCCCTTACGTTTTCTTCCCTGTCCTGACCTATCCACTGAAACGGCGTAAAGGGCTTGGGAATAAACACCGATGTGCTTACGGTTATGCGCATATTTTTATTGTTGCCGTAAACCTCACGGTAAACGTCCGAACACTTTTGCGCCAAATCGGCAATGCCCTTTATATCTTCCATTGTTTCAAAGGGCAGACCCATCATAAAATAAAGTTTTATTGCTGTGTATCCCGCCTCATATGCGCCCCGCACCGTGCGCAAAAGGTCCTCTTCGGAAACATTTTTGTTTATGATATTGCGCATTCTTTGACTGCCCGCCTCGGGCGCAAACGTCAACGATGTTTTTCTCATCTGTTCACCCACAAAGTCCGGGTCAAAAGAATCAATACGCAGCGAGGGCAGAGCGGTTTCAACGTGTTCGCCCTTGAATTCCTCGCCTAACCGCCTAACAAGTTCCTTTATATGAGAATAGTCGCCGCTTGAAAGTGAAGTAAGGGAAATTTCGTCGTACCCGGTGGCGTCAACCGACGCGCGGGCAATACGGCAAAGGTTTTCCACACTTCTCTCCCTTACCGGGCGGTATAAGAACCCCGCCTGACAGAACCTGCACCCACGGGTGCAGCCGCGCATTATTTCAAGCATAACACGGTCGTGCACAACTTCAACAAGCGGTACAATAAGTTTTTCAGGCGCAAAAGTATGTTCAAAGTCCGTAACCATTCGTCTGACAGCGTGTTCGGGCGCACCGTCAAGCGGAGTAATCGTCAAATGCCCGTCTTTCACTTCATGCCTGTAAAGGCCGGGTACGTACATTCCCGGATTTTCGGAAAGCATTTTAAGCAGTTCTTTTTTGCCCGTTTTGTTCTTTTTCCACTGTTTATATATTTCAACAAGTTCGTTCAGTTCCTCCTCGCCGTCGCCCAAAAGGAAACAGTCGATAAAATCCGAAAGCATTTCGGCATGGTTGGCACAGGGACCGCCCGCAACAACAAGAGGTTCGTCCTCTCCCCTGTCCGCGCTTTTTATGCTTACGCCCGCCAAATCAAGCATATTGAGAATGTTTGTATAACTGAGCTCGTACTGCAAAGTAAAGCCCCATATATCCGCCTGCTTTACGGGCATTTTCGTTTCCAGTGCAAACAGGGGAATATTATTTTCGCGCATAAGTGCTTCCATATCGTTAAGGGGCGCATACGCACGTTGGCAAAATGTATCTTCACGGCTGTTCAAAAGGTGATATATTATCTTTCCGCCAAGGTGCGACATACCCATTTCGTACGTATCCGGATACGAAAAAACGAAGTTAACCTCCGCGTTTTCCTTAAACGCCGAATTAAGTTCGCCGCCGGTATACCGAGCAGGTTTGTCAACACGGGAAAGTATTTCGTCTAAATTCATAAATCCTCCGTAATATAAAGAAAGTCAAATTTATCAAAGCATTATATATTATTATAATGTACTTTTGCTTTTCGTGTCAATCATTATCGGAACATTGACTATTACCGTTTTATTTGTTATAATAAACGCGTATGTTGAATACATTACTGTTTTGCCGGGTATCAGTGCGGCATTAACAGAGAGCATGTTTGTATTTTTTGAGGTTTTTATGGCTGGCGAAACTCGATTTATTAATGAACTGAACAAATTACGGTCTATGCCTTTTTTTTATGTGCGATTTATTTCTCTCGGAATGCTGTTTGCATTAAACGATATTTCGCGCGTATTTACGGATTCGCCGTCTTTTGCGGCTATGGTTGCTTTGCTTGTTGCATCGGGCGTAACTTTTCTTACGTTTGAGATCATATGTGTTTTAAGGCATGGCGGGGAAATTGCCTTTTCAAAACTTCCCGTTATTCTGTGGGGGCTTTTGTGCGTCTGCTGCCTGATTTCATCACTGATAAACGGGTTTTCAAGCAATTTTTTAGTTATGCTTTTAATCTACCCGGCGTTGATTGTTATGTGCCGCGAAGAGGGATTTGTAAACCTTGTGCTGGCGTCCTGCGGCATAGCCGTTACGGTTGATTTGGCTGCATCGGCAATCTTTTATCCTTTAATAAGCAACAGCCTTTCCGTGGCTTTTGCTGGTATGATGCCCGTACTTTTGTGCGCTATTGCGTGGGTTCTGCTTAACACAAAGCGATTTTATTCATCACTGTTTACGGTTTCGGTGCTGCTTTGCGCCGCGCTTATTTATTTTTCGGGAATATCCGGCGGAAGAACGGGCTTTTTAACCATCATAGCAACCTTATTCTTTTTTATAATTGCGGTAACGGTAAAATTTGTTTCGGCAAAGAAAAGCATTGTATATTCAAACCGCGTAATAAACTCATTTATAATTACCGCCGTGATTATGCTTATCGTTTTAACCGTATCGGCAGCGATTGTTATTGATTCCGCAGGCGAAGTTCCGCCCGACGGACCCGCGTCCATAGAAAATACCGATGCGTTTACTAAATTTATCCTGTCAATACAAAACGGCAATTTCTTTTCAAACCGCGGCATGATCTGGAAATACACTTTTGAGCATGCCCGCCTTTTCGGCAACGGACCGAATTTCTACATTGCGCCCGGGATTCTTACCCCCGACCAAAGTTCGGCACACAACTCATACCTTGCAATACTGGGGCATTACGGGCTGTTTGCATTTGTGCTGTTCCTTGTTTTTTGCGTAATAATGCTTATTCTTTCGGTTCGCTACTGCCTTGCATCACGCAGGCTGTACATTTTTCCGTTTACCGTGCTTGTAACGTACTACACTGCCGGAATTACCGAGGATTTGATTTATATGTACTATCCCCGCGGAATCACGATTCTTTTCTTTGTTGCCTGCGCGTACCTTACGGTTATTGACGCAAAGCGGGGTGCAAGTCAGGTCACAAAAGCCAAAAGATAGCAATATAGTTATATGCGCAATATAATTATATTGACTTTTATACTCCTCAATGTTATACTCTCCGTAAATGAGGAGGGTATTTTTTTATGAAATCATTTGATGAAAACTGGCAATTTACCTACGGCGAAAATTGGGCTGACGTTACTCTGCCGCACGATGCCTCTATATTCCTTTCTGCCGATAACTGCGGCGGATTCCGCCCCGAAAGATGGTCGTCAGAGGAAGACGCAAGCGGATATCTTCCCTACGGAAAATGCGCATACAGAAAGAATTTTTCGGTTAAACACGGAAAAGACGAGCTTGTTTTTCTTGTATTTGAGGGAATCTGCCGTAAAAGCGTAATCAATATAAACGGACACGAAATTCACGGGCGCGAAAACGGAAACCTCGGCTTTGAAATCGATATCACACCCTATCTTAAAGACGAAAACGAACTTTACATAACCGTTGACAATACTCCCCGGGGAAAAGGGCTTTTGCATTTTGCGCGCTGGTACACGGGCACCGGAATATATCGGCACACATTTATTGATGTCCGCCCGAAAAATTACGTAAAGAATATAATTATAAATGCCGACGGCGGCGAAGTGCATATCAAAAGCGAATTTGACGGCAGCGGCGAAATCCGTGTGCTTGACGGCGAAAACAAAGTTATTGCAGAGGGTAAGTTTACTTCCGATACGGTTATAAAAATTCCCGAGCCCATTCTTTGGTCGCCGGATTTACCTTACCTTTACACTGCCGAAATAACCGTTGCAGGCAGGAAAATATTCAGGAAATTCGGCATAAGAAAAATAGAACTTACCCGCGAACACGGCGTTATTATAAACGGAAAGCCCTTTTTCCCGCAGGGATTCAATATTCATCACGACTTGGGTGTTTGCGGCACGGCGGCATATGATTCGCTTATTTACAGCAGGCTGAAACTGTTGAAAAGTATCGGGGTAAATGCCCTGCGCCTTTCGCATAACCCTCACACCCCCGAACTTCTTGATATGTGCGATGAACTTGGCTTTCTCATTTTTGACGAGTGCTTTGATAAACTTGAAGACCAGTACTTTGATTCTTTTGAATCCTGCTGGCAGCAGGAACTTCGCGATTTTATTCTTCGGGATATCAATCATCCCTGCGTTTATGTTTGGAGCATAGGCAACGAAACCAATCAGCAGCGTTTAATGGGCAAAGAGGGCGCCGAATATATTAAAAAAATTGTTGACTTTGCCCAAAGCATAGACCCCACCCGCCCCGTTACCGTTGCCCAGTATCCCTGCCGCAAGGACGGCATAAACTGGACCGCGCCTGACTGGAACAGTTCTGCGCCGTCTGATGTATGCACATCTGCGAATGTGTGCAGTTATAACTATACTTTCAATTTCTTCGAGAAAGATATGGCTCTTTTCCCCGAAAAAGTGTTTATCCAAAGTGAAGCGCACGTCGGCAGCCCGAATCTTTGCGGGTTGGAAGAGGTTAAGCGGCTTAATGCCTGCGGGCAGTTCTATTGGGGCGGCGTCGAATATCTGGGCGAGGCAATTTCACCCGAGTATCGCGGTTGGGCAAGAGGCTTTATCGACATCTGCGACAATAAAAAGTCGATTTGCTACCAGGTGCAGGCGGCATTTATGCCCGTTCCCGTTATTCATGCCGCTGTTATGCAGCAAGCCGACACGGTTGTATGGAACGACGTAAGCCTTATCCATAACAAGATCTTTGACCACTGGAATTGGCAAGAGGGCGAAGAAGTGCATATACTTGTGTACTCAAACTGTCAAAAAGTCCGTTTATTCCTTAACAACCGTCCTTTGGGTGAATGCGAAAAAGCGGGCTGCTGCGTGTTTGCCAAAGACGTGATTTTTGCCCCCGGAACGCTTATTGCCGTTGGCTATGACGAAAACGGAGAGGAAATAATCAGGCACAGCCTTACAACACATAGGGAGGCAAGGTATATCCGCCTTATACCCACATCAACAAAAAAGCCCGCGCCCAACGACGCCGTCGCCGTTGACGCCTGTCTTTTTGACGAAAACGGCAACATTTGCGCCGCCGAAAACAGCAATATCACCTTTACCGTGGAAAACGGATATCTTGCCGGCTGCGGAACGGGCGATTTGTCAACCCGTATCCCCTATTCTTCGCCTACACATCCGGCATATCAGGGGCGTGCCCGTGCGGTCGTTCGTACAAACAGCGATTTGCCGCTAAAAATCATCGCAATCTGCGGCAATATAAAGGAATCCGTTGTTCTTTACTGACCGGTCTAAAACGGCGGGAGCAAATTTCCATACGATGTAAAACAAATAACATAAACAAGCCTTGAAAAAGTATATTTTTGCAAGGCTTATTTTATTTCAGCAATTCATTTCAAGATTGCGAATTGCAAGGGACATAATGCTGCAAAGCGCCTGTCATTTTGCAAAAAATCATCTCTCCGAAAGACGGCAGGACATAAAGCCCTGCCCTACGGTAGAGAATAAATAAAAAGCATAAAAAAGTAATTCAAAAAAACGATTTAACCGCAGCTTTTATCTTTATCCGCAAAGCTGTTTCAACATTGTAGAGCAAGGGCATATATTTCGCCGCGCGCGTTGAAAAATTGTGGGTTTGCAAATGATACAGCCGCACCCGTAAAAAATACCGTTGCGGAATCCGGCGGAAAGCAAGCCACCCGTCCTACCGTGTAAAACAAGTAAAAAGCATTTTTCGAAATGCAAATTATCACGCCTTGTCCCGTGTAAAAAACGTGGAGCGCAATGCGCTCCACGCCTTATTTTTTCCCGAAAACCGTGCCGTAATAGTCGTTTTGCAGTACATATTTTGAGTACTTGATTTTATTTTTTACTATTGCCGAAATATTCTTTACGTAATTCTCGTCCACGGTAACGCCGTCGGCGGGAGTAAATTTATTTTTCGACGCATCAAACGTGCCTTTGTCGGTTTTCCAACTGTAATTCATCCACAACGCAAGCGGCATCTGATTTGAAAACACATCTCTTCCCACAAGCATTCTGGAATCGTATTCAAGCCCGAACAGGTTTGATAAAGTAGGAATCAAATCAAGACTGTAAACGGGGTCGGTAACGGTGATGTTCTTATCCTCTATTGAGCCGCTCCAAATAATCAGTCCCGAATGGTCGCGCTTGAAAACGGTGTCTGCGGTATAGCCGTAAAGTTCGGCAAGATAGTCCTCTTTGTTATCCCAAGTGTCGCTCTTATCCAAGCCGTAGGGATAGTGGTCGGCACCGATAACGATAACCGTATCGTCCGCGATTCCCGCCTCTTCAAGCCCCGCAACCAAGTCGCGCATAGCAAATTCAAGTTCAAGATTTGCCGCATAATAGCACTTCAAGGTTTCCGAACAGTTCATATCCTTAACTTTATCGTAGTTTCTCGACGACATTGAATTTCCGCTGCGGGTGTAGCGGCAGTGACCGCTTACCGACATATAGTATATGCAAAACGGCTGTTTGTTTATATACTGGGGAAGTGTAAAGTCTATCATTTCCTGGTCGCTTTCGGGCCAAAGTTTTTTTACTCCCTGCTCCATACCGTTTCCCATACCCATAAACTTGGAATAGCCCAGATTTTCATGTGTTTTATTACGGTCATAATATGTGTAGGAATTATTGTGATACGCAAGGGTGGTGTAATTTATTCTCGTAAACTGATTTCCCAGCGTATAATACATATTGTGCCCTATTGTCTTTTTAATGCTGTTTACGCCCTCGGTGGGAACAAGCCCGATAAGGTTCGAGTATTCGCCCGACGAAGTACTTCCGCCCCACGCGGGCTGATAATAATCGGTAAAATTGATTCCCTTTGTTGCAAGGCGGTACAGCGTAGGCGTAAGATTCGGGTCGATTACTTCCTTTGAAAACGCCTCTGCGGTAACAAATATAAGATTCTTGCCCTTGAAAAGCCCGGTATACTCGTTCTTTTTTGAGGGCGTCTGCGATGCAACGTAACTGTGCATTGCGGCAAGTTGCTTATCCGACGTGCTTTCGGCAAGGGCGTTAAAATCGATATCCGAAACGTTGTCGCCGTAAACTGCGGGTGTTGACGTGGATTGCGGGTCCGGCGTTGGCGTTTCTTCCGGTTCGGGCGTGGCAACGTCAACAAAATCCGAGCCTTTATGCCCGAAAAGCATATCGGCGACGTCAAGCCTTGTCCCCGTGGCAAGCCCGAAAGCCTGAACGGCATCGTTGAAATTATATTCATCGGTATACTTGCCCGAATCTGCGCCGGCAAGTGAAAGCACGTCGCCTGAAAAATACGATGCAAGGCATACCATAACCATAAAAATTCTTAAAACAAGTTGCCTTTGTCTGCCCTGCTTTTTATAATTGCAGGTGATAAAATATGCGATTATAGGCAGTGCAACAATCAGAATTCGCCAGAACTGACGGAGAATAATGGTGAAAATCAGTCCAGAATATTCCCCCGCCACGTCGCCGGTTGTGGTCGCAACCACCCTGAGCGACATAAACGTGTTGAACGAGTCCTTGATAAAGAATTCAAGCAGGCAGAAAACACCCAAAACAATGCTCATTACAAGGGCAGTGATTTTGTCTGCCTTTTCGGTTTTGCCGAGTGTGCAAAAGAACGACAGAAATAATCCCGTGGCAACAGAAAACAGCAGCACTGCAAAAAAGCGGCTGACGGTAAAGTTCTCGTTTGTCCAAAAATGCAGAAGCAGTTCATCGTACACGCAAACAAAAAGCAAAAATATCCACGGTGCTATTTTATTGACCTTTATCTTTTTCAAAAACTCTTTCATAAAATTCCCCCACAGAAATTATTCTGATGAATATAATTATATATTATGTATATTTTTCTGTCAATCGATCGAATAAAAAAAGAGGGTACAGACCCTCTTTGTTTGTAAAATATTTATGCAGCCGGCAACACCTTTGCGGTTTGTGCGGCAAAACCGTATCCGTTTATTTCGTTCCGTAAAGCCTGTCGCCTGCATCGCCCAAACCGGGAACGATGTAGCAGTTTTCATTAAGTTTTTCGTCCAGTGCGGCAATGTAGATATCAACGTCGGGATGCTCTGCCTGTACTTTCTTAACGCCCTCGGGTGCGCCCACAAGGCACATAAGGCGGATTCTTTTAACATTCTTTTCTTTCATTTTTTCAATGGCATCGCAGGCGCTGCCGCCGGTAGCAAGCATCGGATCAACGATGATTACGTCCCTTTCCTCGATGTCAACGGGCATTTTGCAATAATATGTTTCGGGTTTGTGGGTAACAGGGTCGCGGTAAAGTCCGATATGGCCTACTTTTGCAACAGGAATAAGCGAAAGAAGCCCGTCCACCATACCTAAACCTGCCCTCAAAATAGGTACAATGGCAACTTTTTTACCGTCAATTGTCTTGCCGACAGTCTTGCAAAGGGGCGTTTCTATTTCTCTCTCGCAAAGAGTGAAGTCACGGGTAATCTCATACCCCATAAGTGTGGTAATTTCGTTAAGCAATTCTCTGAAATCCTTGGGTCCGGTCTGTACCTCTCTCATAATGGTAAGTTTGTGCTGTATAAGCGGGTGGTCGATAACGTGTAACTGACTCATTTCGCAGTCCTCCAAGTTAATATTTTCAAAATTATATTATACACCTTTTTCGATTTTTTTCAAGCACTAATTTGTAAATGTTTTATTTTTCTCTTTTTTTCGGAATTCGGTACAGGTAACCGACATTGTTTTCTTAAACGTTTTCATAAAATGCGCCGAATCGGAATATCCGCAGGAATAAGCAACTTCGTTTACGGTAAGGTCGGTGCTTTCAAGCAGGCGGCAAGCGTAGTCTATCCGGCATTTTTCAAGATATTTTTGAGGTGTGGTACCGGCAAATGCTCTGAAATCGCGGCAGAGTTTAGCATGGCTTACCCCGCATCTTCCGCAAAGGCTGTCTATTGAAAAATCAGGCGAGCAAAAGCCGGAGGCTATCATTTCCATTGCGCCGCGGCTGCCTGCCGCCTGTGTTTTGGTAAGCGCGTCAAGCACTGAATAGAATACCGACAAAACAAAAAAATTACTTTCTGTATTGTCCTGTGCGCTTATCAGCAGGTTTTTAATTTCAGGCAGCAGCGAAAGTATATTGCCCGCACATACCGGGTCGGCCTCATTTACGCCCAGTTTTTTTGCTATTGTTTCGCCTCCCGAAAAAGAAAACCACATATATTCCCAGCGGTCATTTTCGTCAGGGTAGTACATCATTTTTGTATCAGGAAACGTTACAAATGCCTGCCCTGACGAAATGCAGGTTTTGTTTTTTTCGGTAAAAAAAACGCCTTTACCGCTTAAAACAAGATGCAGTGTCCAGAACTCCTGCATCCGATAGCACTTTAACGGTGCAACAAATGAAAAATCGTTATAGCCTATTGAAATAATATTCGGTTCACTTTCCGAAGTATACTGTTTGTACAGTGCCGGTGTTTTTATAAATTGTGACATATAACTCCCCCTGATTTTTATTATATCACAAGGGATATGTTTTGTAAATGATAAAAAAACACATATAACAGATAATTTGTGCCATTGTCCGCACGCAAAAAACAAAGTATAATACAGAAAAAAAGGAGGCATACAAAAATGAATGTTGCTATTGTAGGATACGGTCAGCGTGCCAGCGACCTTGTACCTAATGTTTTAACTAAATTAAAGGATGTAAATTTTGTTTCCGTGTGTGACAAATATCCCGAACGTGCCGAAAAGGCAAAAGCCGACCTTGAAAAATACGGTTTTTCACCCAAGGCATTTACTGATTACAGGGAGGCGCTTTCAGTAGGCGGGCTTGATGCGGTTCTTGTCCTCTCATCATGGGACAGCCACTGCGAGGTTGCGCTTTATGCCATGGAGAAGGGCATTGCCGTAGGAAGTGAAGTGGGATGTGAGTATTCGCTTGAAAACTGCTTTGAACTTGTACGCACCCACGAAAGAACAAAAACACCCTATATGTTTATGGAAAACTGCTGCTTCGGTGAGGAAGAACTTCTTGCAACCTCTCTTGTGCGCCGCGGTATGTTAGGCAGTATCGTGTCCTGTTCCGGTGCATACGGGCACGACCTGCGCCAGGAAATTGCATACGGGCACAAAAACAGGCATTACCGTTTTGACAATTATAAGACACGCTGCCTTGAAAACTATCCCACGCACGAACTCGGCCCCATATCCCGTTTACTTAATATAAACCGCGGCAACAGAATTGTTTCGGTTATGTCGGTTGCATCAAAGGCGGCAGGGCTTGAAGAATATATCACTTCCCGTCCCGACGCTGACGAGGAGATGAAATCCACCCGTTTTTCGCAGGGCGATATAGTTGAAACCCTTATTAAATGCGCTGACGGCGAATTGATCCGCACCACCCTTGATACCACACTCCCCCGCTCCTATTCCCGCGCATTTACCGTTCGCGGAACAAAGGGTTCATATTTTATGGACACCAACTCTTTCTTCTTTGACGGGGATAAAGAATTTTGGAGCACGGTTGAATGTGCAAAGGAATATATGGACAATGCAAAGAAATATGAGGCACTTCGCCCTGAAATTTGGAGGAATGTGACCCAGGAAGACAGGGAACACGGTCACGGCGGAATGGACCTGTTTTGCTACGGTGCATTTATTGATGCCCTTAAAAACAACAAACCCATGCCTATTGACGTTTATGACGGTGCGGTGTGGCAGGCGGTTTCGGTGCTTTCCGAACAGTCGATATTAAAGAATTCAGTGGAGATTATGCCCGATTTTACTCACGGTGAATATCTTACAAGGAAAAGCGAAGACGTTGTTCCTTTATTCTGAAAAATTTTTTCAAAAAAAATGCATTTTGGGTATTGAAATATTATTTACACTATGGTACAATAGTCAAAGCAATCGAAAAAACGGTTGCTTAAAATCAACTCACGATTTTTAGGAGGAGTATGAAAATGAACATGGAAGTAAAGGTCTTTAAGCGCTGTGAAATAGTGTTAAGCAGCACCAAGACCTACGAAAACCCTTTCCTTGATACGGAAATTGATGCGGTTTTCACTCACGAGAGCGGCAGAAAAATAACTCTGCCCGGTTTCTGGAACGGCGGAAATGAATGGAAAGTACGCTTTTCACCCGACGAAGCAGGAAAGTGGGAGTATACCGTTACCTGTTCCGATAAGGATAACGTTTCCCTTTCCGACAGCGGCACGGTAATCTGCGTAAGCGCAGAGCCGGAAACCGACCTTGAAAAGCACGGCTACGTTACAACAAAAAAGGACAGCCACTTCCTCTGCTATGCCGACGGCACGCCTTTCTTCTATTTGGGCGATACCCATTGGCAGATGCCCGACTACGAACGTTTGCACGAGTGCAACTGCCCCGGCTGCAACTGCGGCAATCAGTTCAAGCACCTTGCCGATGACCGTAAGAAAAAGGGCTTTACCGTTTATCAGACTTATTTTGACTCTGCCGAATCCGACGGCGGCGGCAACAAGCGTGTTCATCATTGGTGGAGCGAAAAGTACACCCTCATCAATCCTCAGGCATTTAATGAGAGCATGGACGTTATGATGGAGTACCTTGCCTCTATCGGCATGACCGTAGCAATGGGTTTCGGCGTACACACAAATTCAATTTGCCGTTTCGGCAGCAAGCCCGAACCGATGCTTGCCTTTGTGCGCTACTGCGTTGCCCGTTATGCGTGCTATCCCGTTGTATGGATTACGGGGCAGGAAATTACCGACAGGCGCTTTAACACCTTTGAAATTTACAAACAGGCGGGTGCTCTTGTAGGCAAACTTGACGGCTATCACCGCCCCAACGGCGCGCATATGTATCCCATGTATTTCAGCGACGACCGTGCGCAGGAACTTAATAATGAAAGTTGGCATCAGTGGTTTGCGTTGCAGGCAGGTCACGGCGGATACCCCTCGTTACAGCCCCGTTCTTTCTATGAGGGATACTATGACAACCCGAAAGTTAAGCCTTTTATTGAAACCGAATGTCAGTACGAAGATATCTTCTGCGGCGGCTATAACGGCTATGACCCGTCAAGAATCGGCGCATGGCAGGCCGTTCAGGCGGGAAGCGCGGGCTTTACATACGGCGTTACCGGTGTATGGGCTATGGGCTGGAACCAGACTGATGACCGCGGCTGGCTGCTTTATTCACCTGAGCCCTGGTACGTAGGTATGAACAAACCCGGTTCAACCGAGATGACATATCTCCGCAAATTCTATGAGTATGTTGGCTGGGGCAAACTTGTTCCCTCTTTCGATCACGAATACGGCGCCTTTGAAATGCGCAAATATGTGGCAATCTCCCACATAGACGACGATGTTTTCGTATTCTATTTCTTCGGCAAATACAATGAAACAGGCAAAATATTTAACCTTAAAAAGAACGTTAAATATCAGGCCCGTTGGTATGACCCCATTCACGGTAAGTTTATTGACCTGCCAGATGTTATTTCTGCCGACGGAACAATGGATATTCCCAAAATGCCCTGTGAGCGTGACTGGGTTCTCCTGCTTAACTCTTATGATTTGGGTGCTTATGAAACCGAGGAATATCCCGAAAATATCAATCCTATTTCTCCCGATACGGCAAAACTTGGCGAGGAGATAAAGGCGGAAAATATCTCGGTACTCTGCGATAACCCCGAAACACCTTTGGCTAACCTTACGGACAACAATCCTGATACTTTCTGGTGTGCGTTTGCCCCCAGAGTAAGCCAAACGTTTGTTATCGATTTAGGAAAGCCCGAAGATGTGGGATATCTTTGCATAAATTCCAACCAAAAAGATATGCACTTTATTGAGTTCAGAATTTACGGTTCAAATGACGGCAAAGACTATACTCTGCTTGCGGAGCGCGTAGGCAGGCGTGTTGCGGTGGGCGGTCCTTACACATCGTTCTATGACCCGATAAAGGGCAATTACCGCTACATTAAGTTGTTTATCAACTCTTCCGACTATCCCGATGCATTGCAGTTAACAAAACTTGCAGTGTTCAAAAAAGGCGAATAAAACAAGCGGCGGCACGGAAAAATCCGTGCCGCCTGTATTATTGCTGTTGTTTTCGTTCCAACACAGCTAAAAACACATTTACTATCTCCGGGTCAAACTGCGTGCCTCTGTTATCTTTTAATTCTTTTTCCGCCTGCGCCTGCGTCAGTTTACCTTTGTAAACGCGATCGCTTGTCATTGCGTCATAGGCGTCGGCAACGGTGATTATTCTGCCTATAAGCGGAATATCTTTGCCCTTTTTGCCCGTAGGATAACCCTTGCCGTCGTACCGCTCGTGATGGTAAAGTATTCCGTCGTAAATCCCCGGAACAAGGGAAAGCCCCTTAACCATTTCAGCGCCTTTTACAGGATGCATTTTTACTGCCGCAACTTCTTCTTCGGTAAGGGCCCCCGCCTTTTTAAGAATCTCATCGGGAATAAAGCACTTGCCTATATCATGCAGAAGCGCAACCTGATAAACATGGCTGCATTTTTCCTCCGAAAAACCAAGTTCCCCGGCAATTTCGCGGGAATACTCTGCAACGCGTCGGGAATGTCCGTACGTATAACTGTCCTTTGCGTCAACAAAACTGCTGAAAACGTCAAGAAACTCGCTCAGCATTTTGTCCTGCTCATATATCTTTTGCTCATATTTTGAAGCAAGCACCGAGACGGCGACAAATGCCGCCACTGCCACAAGCCACAGTACAAGTGCCGCATCCATTATAATAACCGCGTTTTCGTGAACCTCGTACTTCGACCAATATATACAGAACACCGCACTTACGGACACAAGAATCAATCCCAGCACAATTACGCCCATCGTAATGCGCTTTTTGAATCCGGTTTTTCTGCGCTTCATAGTATAAATTCGCCTCCCGTACCGAACCTATTCAGCACACTTGTATATTTTACCACTATCCTATTTTTAAGGCAAGCGAATTTATATATATTAATTATATGTTATCGTCCTGTTAAAGAACGGTCATTTAACGTCTACCCCGCCGAAAGCGCAGTCGTAAACAATATGTACCGCAGGCGCATTTTCAAAAGCGGTTTTGCGCTCGCTGTCCGCTCCGCCCATGGCCGATTTTCCTGACAGCGTTACATTCACGTTTGCGGGCAGAATTATATTTATTCCGCCGAAAACGGTCTTTGCAAAAAGCGTAACGTCATTTGTCGCCGTACAGGCGGAAAAGTCAGCCGACATGCCTCCGAAAACGGTTTCAAGGCTTATTCCGTCAGCCATATTGCCCGTAAACTTTATATCCTTGCCTGAAAATACACACTTATATTCAGCCGTTGCCTCGCCGCTTACGGTTTCGGGCTTAACGTATCTGTGCTTTCTGTTCCGTCCGCCGAACACAATGCCCAAGCCGATAATGATTATAATTACGGGAACAATAATCGTGCCGATGTCAAGCACATCGGTAAAGCGGGAAATAAGCAGGTATATACCCACTCCCGATACCACCACACCGAACACCGAAAGTGCGTCAATTAGAGACGATATTCCCACCAAGATTATAAGCACCGCCCACCAGATTTTTGAAAACAACTCTCCGAAAACAAAGTTTTCGCCCCAGAAATTCATTTTATCGCCCAGAAAGCCTACTCCTACGGCAATAACCGCCAAGCCCCAGATAAGATTCTTGATTCTGTTCCTGATTCTCATTTTTGTCCCTCCAAAATTTTCTTTATAAATTTACCCGTGTAACTTACGGGATTTTCCGCTATTTCCTCGGGCGTACCCTGTGCGATAACCGTTCCGCCCGCATTGCCTCCCTCAGGACCCATATCTATGCACCAGTCGGCTACTTTTATAATATCAAGGTTGTGTTCAATAACAATAACCGTATTGCCCCCTGTTGCAAGGCGGTCAAGAATGCCGATAAGTTGTTTTACGTCGTGAGTGTGAAGCCCCGTTGTGGGTTCGTCAAGAATATACACCGTTTTGCCCGTTGCACGGCGGGAAAGTTCGGTTGCAAGTTTCACCCTTTGCGCCTCACCGCCCGAAAGCATTGTTGAGGGCTGACCGAGTTTGATATACCCGAGTCCCACATCAAAAAGCAACTGTATTTTCCTTTGAATCTGCGGAACGTTTTCAAAAAACGCAAGCGCCTCTTCAACGGTCATATCAAGCACTTCAAAGATGTTTTTACCCTTATAGCGCACTTCAAGCGTTTCCTTTGAGTATCTTTTGCCGCCGCAAACCTCGCAGGGAACATAAATATCGGGCATAAAGTTCATATTGATTTTTATAATGCCGTCGCCGCTGCAAGCCTCACATCTGCCGCCTTTAACGTTAAAGCTGAATCTGCCGCTGTTGTAGCCGTGCATTTTCGCATCCTGCGTTTGGGCAAACAGATTCCTGATATGGTCAAACACTCCCGTATATGTTGCCGGGTTGCTTCTGGGTGTTCTGCCTATGGGGCTCTGGTCGATAACCACGACTTTGTCAAGGTTTTCAAGCCCCGAAACGCCCTTGCATTTTGCCGGCGGGAAGTGTGCGCCGTTAAGTTCGCGTGCAAGGGTTGTATAAAGTACCTGATTTACAAGCGAGCTTTTGCCCGAACCTGAAACACCCGTAACCGCGCATATTACGCCGAGCGGGAATTTTACCGTGATGTTTTTAAGATTGTTTGCAAAGGCTTTTTCAACCGTGATCCAGTTTTTGGGCTTTCTTCTCGCACCCGGCACGGGAATGGTCATTCTGCCCGAAAGATACGCGCCCGTTATTGATTTTTCGCACGCGGCGATTTCATCGGGCGTACCCGCACAGACAATCTCGCCGCCGCCCGAACCCGCACCGGGTCCGATATCCACAACGTAGTCCGCCTGCCGTATTGTTTCCTCATCGTGTTCCACCACAACAAGGGTATTGCCCAAATCCCGCAAGCCCTTTAACGAAGCAAGCAGTTTTTCGTTATCCCGCTGATGAAGCCCGATACTGGGTTCGTCAAGCACGTAAAGGACGCCCATAAGCCCTGCCCCTATCTGGGTTGCAAGGCGTATTCGCTGTGCCTCGCCGCCTGAAAGCGTACAGGCGGACCGGGTAAGCGTTAAATATTCAAGACCCACGTTTTCAAGGAATGAAAGACGCGAATCGATTTCTTTCAGTATTCGCTCGGCGATTATTTCGTCCTTGCCGGAGAGTTCAAGTTCTTTAATAAACCGATGCATTTCACTTACGGGCATATCGGAAAGTTCAAATATGTTTTTACCGTTTACCGTTACCGCAAGTGCTTCGGGGCGATAGCGTTTTCCCCCGCAGGAACGGCAGGGCGACTGTACCATAAGTTGTTCCAGATCCCGCTTTACGCCCTCGCTTTTCGTTTCGTTGTAGCGGCGCTGAATTTGCGGAATTATCCCCTCAAAGGGCTGGACAAAACTTCTTGAATGGCGGCTTGTGGTAACGGAAAATTCTATTTCTTCATCTCCCGAACCATAAAGGATTATGTTCTTTATTTTATCGCTCAAATCCTTAAAAGGCACATCAAGGCTGAACCCGTAATGCTTTGAAAGTCCCGAAAAATACATAAAATTCATCGTGTCCGTGCCCATAACGAACCAGCCCGGCACATGAATTGCGCCCTCGCGCAGCGACTTGTTTTCATCGCTTACCACAAGCGACGGGTCAAGGGACATAATGCTGCCTATGCCCGCACATTCGGGGCAGGCGCCGAAAGGCGAGTTAAAGGAAAACAGCCTCGGTTCAAGCGCCTCAATGCTCACGTTGCAGTCAGGGCAGGCATAGTTTTCGCTGAAAAGCATTTCGGTATTTTTGTCAAGCCTGTCGATTATAACAAGCCCGTTTGCCGCGTTTAACGCCGCCTCAACGGAATCCGTAAGCCGCGAGCGTATCTCTTCCCTGACGATAAGCCTGTCAACCACGGCGGAAATACAGTGTTTGATATTCTTTTCAAGTTTAATTTCGCCGTCGGTCAAATCGAACACTTCGCCGTCGATTTTCGCACGCACAAAGCCGTTTTTTCTTAAATCTTCCATCACTCTTACGTGCTCGCCCTTTTTTGCCCGTATAACGGGTGCAAGCACAAGTATTTTTGTGTTTTCCGGAAGTGCAAGCACCGCCTGTACAATCTGATCAACCGACTGTTTGTTTATCTCTTTTCCGCACACGGGGCAGTGTGCAACGCCTATGCGGGCGTACAAAAGCCGCAGATAATCGTGTATTTCCGTTACCGTACCCACTGTTGAACGGGGATTGTTGTTTGTTGTTTTCTGGTCAATACTTATTGCCGGGGAAAGTCCCTCTATAAGCTCCACGTCGGGCTTTTCCATTTGCCCTAAAAACTGACGGGCATACGATGAAAGGCTTTCCACGTATCTGCGCTGACCCTCGGCATAAAGGGTATCAAACGCCAGCGAACTTTTACCCGACCCCGAAAGCCCGGTAAACACCACAAGTTTATTTCTGGGTATTTCCACCGTTACGCCTTTAAGATTATGGGTTTTTGCGTTTTTTATAATAATATTATCTCTCATCTATTCTTCACCGTAAAGAATTTTAAGCGTATCGCGCACTTTTGCCGCTTTTTCAAATTCAAGATTCTTTGCCAGGCGCAGCATTTCCTCTTCAAGTTGCCTGATCCGCGTTTTTGTATCGACTTTTGAAATATCCTTTTCCTTTATTTCGCCCGTAATTTCTATCAAATCGGCAATCGGTTTGACTATTGTTTTAGGCGTGATATTATGTTCTTTGTTATATTCCTGCTGAATTTTGCGGCGTCTGCGGGTTTCGCCTATGGCGTCTTTCATCGAGTCGGTCATATTATCCGCATACATTATTACCCTGCCGTCCGCGTTTCGGGCGCCGCGCCCGATTGTTTGGATAAGCGAACGTTTTGAGCGCAAAAACCCCTCCTTGTCCGCGTCAAGAATGGCAATAAGCGCAACTTCCGGCAGGTCAAGCCCTTCTCGGAGAAGATTTATTCCCACAAGCACGTCATGCTTGCCCATGCGCAGATTTCTTAAAATCTCCACACGTTCAAGGGTGTGGATTTCCGAGTGCATATACTCTGCCCTTATTCCCGCTTCGGTTAAATAATCGGTAAGCATTTCCGCCATTTTCTTTGTTAAAGTTGTAACAAGGGTTCTGTATCCGGCGGAGGTTGTCTTATTGATTTCGCTTATCAAATCGTCAATCTGCCCGTTTATGGGGCGCACTTCGATTTCCGGGTCAAGCAGACCGGTGGGGCGGATAATCTGTTCAACCGTTTCTCCTCCGGCACGTTCAAGTTCATATTCCGCCGGAGTTGCCGAAACGAATACCGTCTGCCCCAAGCGGGCTTCCGCCTCTTCAAAGCGCAAGGGTCGGTTATCAAACGCTGCGGGCAAACGGAAGCCGTAATCCACAAGCATTTGTTTTCTTGACCTGTCCCCCGCATACATTGTCCTGAGTTGCGGCACGGTAACGTGGGATTCGTCAATAAAGGTAATAAAATCGGAAGGGAAATAATCAAGAAGTGTATACGGCGGCTCGCCCGGTGCGCGCCCGTCAAGATATCGGGAATAATTTTCTATGCCCGAACAGTAGCCTATTTCGCCAATCATCTCAACGTCATAGCGTGTCCTGCTTTCAAGGCGCTCTTTTTCCAAAGGCTTCCCCTCTTTTTCAAACTCTTCAAGCCTGATTTCAAGGTCGGCGTTTATATTTTTTATCGCCGTGCGAATCTGTTCGGAATCCGCCGCATAGTGAGTGTTGGGGAATATTGCCGCGTGGGCAAGGTTTGAAAGCACGTGCCCCGTAACCACTTCCGTTTCGCAGATGCGGTCAATTTCGTCACCGAAAAACTCAACGCGGATCGCCTTGTCGCTGCGCTCGGCGGTGATAATCTCCACGCTGTCGCCGCGGACGCGAAACGTACCGCGGATAAACTCAACGTCGTTGCGTTCGTACTGTATATCCACAAGTCTTTTCAGCAGTTCGTCCCGCTCCATTTTCATTCCCGGGCGCAGCGATACCGACATTTCCCTGTACGCCTGCGGGTCGCCCAGACCGTATATGCACGAAACGGACGAAACAACAATAACGTCCCGCCGCTCCTGCAAAGAACAGGTGGCGCTGTGGCGCAGTTTTTCTATCTCTTCGTTTATGGACGAATCCTTTTCTATATACGTGTCAGTTTGCGGAATATAAGCCTCCGGCTGATAATAATCGTAAAACGAAACGAAATACTCCACTGCATTATCGGGGAAAAACTCCTTAAATTCGGAGTACAACTGTGCCGCAAGGGTTTTGTTGTGGGCAAGCACAAGCGTAGGCCGGTTGACACTTTCTATTATGTTTGCCATGGTAAAAGTTTTACCCGAACCCGTTACGCCCAAAAGCACCTGTGATTTCAATCCGTCATTCAGCCCGTTAACAAGTGCCTCTATCGCCTGCGGCTGGTCCCCGGTAGGTTTGAAATCAGATTTTAACACAAATTTATCCATAAAAACTCCGCAAAAACCGCACCGTTATTACCGTAGTAGTATACCACATTTTTTATCAAATAACAAGGATTTTATATTGCCGGAATAATGCCGTTCTGTTCTGGTTTATATAAAAAAACCCGCCTGTTACAGCGGGTTTGGGTTATAAAATTTTATTATCCCTCGTAAACAAGGTTCTTTTTAACCATTTCGTCAACATTCGATGCATCCCACCATGCGCCGGCTATTGCAACGTCTGCGGTAACGGTTTTGCCATCGGCAGCAAATATTGCCTGCTCAA
This sequence comes from uncultured Clostridia bacterium, assembly GCA_934434555.1. Classification (GTDB taxonomy): domain Bacteria; phylum Bacillota; class Clostridia; order Christensenellales; family QALW01; genus UMGS1322. Next base: position 20,068 of record CAKRZX010000008.1, on the reverse strand, counting down.
CTGCCTGATAACCTATCTGATAGGAATCCTGAGCAACTGCGCCGATAAGTTTTGCGCCGGATGTTTTCTTCATCCATTCAATCTGCTTGCTGCCTGCATCAAAGCCGCAGAACTTAATGTTATCGTACTTGGTTCCTGCTGCACCTATTGCATCGAAAACCTGTTTAACAACGCCTTCATTGCTCATAAACAGAGCGCTGATTTTCTTTTCAAACAACGCTTCAAGAGCATCTTTATAAGCATTGTTTGCGTCGCCGTCCTTGGCTTCTTTAACGATTTCGTATTTGCCCTTTGTGGTCTCGTCGGCATCGGCAAGTGCTTTGAACTTTTCTTCAAAACCGCCGGCACGGTCAATACCGGTCTGGGTCATATCGTGCTGGATAATACCTACAACATACTTTTCGCCTGACGCAGCTATATCGCCCTTAATTGCTTCAAAGAATTTTTCTGCCGCAAGCCCCGCAGCAAGGCGGTTGCTTGTTGCAACAGATGAAACGATGGGGTTTGTTTTGGCTTTATCAAGTGCGGCAATATCATTTGCCCAAACGCCGCTGTCAAACTGAACAACGGGTATCTTCTCTTTGTAAGCCTGGCTGAGAGAATCAACAAATCCTTCACCGATTGTTGCTACAACCATAGCCGCAGGGGAGTTGTTAAGTGCGGTTGAAACCATCTCTTTCTGAGAGGGCAGGTCTTTTGCGGATTCACTTGCAGGTCCGCGGAAAGTAACTTTATATCCGTACTTTTGACCTGCGGCTTCCGCACCGGCTTTAACCGACTGCCAGAACGCATGTGATTCACCTTTTGCAACAACTGCAATAGTTTTCTCCTGTGTGCCGCCGCATCCGGTAAATGCTGCAAGGGAAGCAACTGTAAGCGCCGCTATACAGGCAACGGATGCGATGATTTTGAAAGCTTTTTTCATTGTAAATCCTCCTTATTTTTAACCCTTTGCGGGTTATTTACTTATTTTTTAAGTTGTTCTATTTGCTGACGCAGCTCATTAACCCTTGCGTCTCTTTCGGCTTCGGAAACGGTACCGTCGCAAAGTACGCGGTCCACTTCGTTTTCAAGCATTTCTCTGTTTTCTCTGTTTAACCGTCTTGCTTTTTGCTCTTCGGTTTCAACTTTTACTTTTGCCGCATTCTTGTTCTTAATAATGTCCATAAGAACCGCTGCTACAACTATTATGCCGGTAAGCACGTACGTTACGTATGTGGCGTTAATGTTAAGGCTGAATTTTGCAAGCACAAAGTTAAGCCCGCTGCGTATAACCACAAGCATCATACTGCCGATTATAGAGCCGAATACCGACGCTATACCGCCTGCGGCACTTGTGCCGCCTATATATACGCCCGCTATTGCGTCAAGTTCCATTCCGCTGCCCGTTGCGGACGCAACCGTGGTAAACGATGCTGACCAGAATATTGCCGCAACGCCTGCGCCCACTCCCGAAAGAATATACGCTATCATTTTGTACTTATCGGTATTTATTCCCGAAAGCCTTGTGGCTTCTTCGTTACTGCCTATGGCAAGAATGTATCTTCCTATTTTATTCTTATACATAAGGTACATGCAAACAAGGGTAAGCGCAAGCACCCAGATAAGCCCTACGGGGATTTTATTGTAGTTTGAGAAAACCTGATTGAACCACGTTCCGGTGGGATAGAAAATGTTGGGCACGGCAACTATTATTGCGCTTAACCCGCGGGAAAGCATCATTGTACCCAAAGTTGCTATAAATGCGGGAAGTTTAAGCTTTGCAACAAGCAAGCCGTTAAGTGTGCCGAACAGCGCGCCGATTGCTATCATTACCGGGATTGTAAGCCAAAGAGGCATCCCAGCAGAGTAGAAGTGACCGGCAAGGACAGATGCTGCAATGCACACCGTACCTATTGAAAGGTCTATGCCTCCGGTAGCTATTACAAACGTTACGCCCAATGCAAGAATGGCATACGGTGCAAAACTCTGCGTCATACTTACTATGTTATACTGTTTTAAGAAATTAGGGTTAAGGAAATAAAACAGCAGTATCAGTACCGCAAGCGCCGCAATTATAATCATATTCTGCTTGCCCTTTGTTTTAAGGGCATTTCCCAGTTTAACGCCGCTGCGGCGCAGTTTGCGTTTTAAGGGGAGTTTTTTGTTTTCCATGGTATTTGCCTCCGTTTTATTTTTTATCAGGACGAACTGCGCATTGTTGCGTACTTCATTATTGTTTCCTGTGTTAAGCCTTCAATGGGAAGATCGGCGGTTATGCGTCCTTCGCACATAACAACAACCCTGTCAGAGAGCCTTTGTATCTCGCTCAACTCGGAAGATATCATAATAATTGATTTTCCCTCGGCAGCAAGCCGGCTCATCAAATCGTACATTTCGCTTTTTGCCCCGATATCGATACCGCGTGTAGGCTCATCAAAAATGAATATATCCGAATTCTTTAACAGCCATCTTGCTACTATAACCTTTTGCTGGTTTCCTCCCGACAGGTTTTTAAGCAGTTGATCCATTGACGGCGTTTTTGTTCTCAGTTTCTTGTTAACTTCTTCCGCCGCTGCCGCTGCTGCCGAATCGTTTATCCAGCCGAAACGGATATTCTTTTCAAGCGACGCAAGCGTGGTGTTTTCCGTAACCGATTTTATTAACAGCAGCCCGTACCGTTTTCTGTCTTCGGAAAGGTAGCAGACACCGTGCTTAACCGCGCTTTCGGGTGTGCTGATTTTTACTTTTTTACCGTTTATAAGCACCTCGCCGCTGTCAAACCTGTCAGCCCCGTAAATTGCCCGGGCAAGTTCCGTTCTGCCTGCACCCATAAGTCCCGCAAAGCCGAGGATTTCGCCCTTGCGCAACTTAAAGCTTACATCTTTTAAGGTGTTCCCGCTTACAATGTTCCGTGCTTCCAAAACAACCGGAGCATCTTCGGGCACACAACTCTTTTCTTTTTGCCCGCCGTATATAACGCGCCCCACCATCATGCGCACTATCTCGTCCTTGCTCGTGTCCTTTGTAAGCACCGTACCCACATATTCGCCGTCGCGCATTACCGTTACCCTGTCGGATATGCGGTTGATTTCGTCCATTCTGTGGGAAATGTAAATCATACCGATTCCCTTTGCCTTCAAGTCGTTCATAATTCTGAACAAATCCTCAACTTCGGGCTGTGTCAGCGCCGCGGTAGGCTCATCAAGTATCAGCAGTTTTGAATCGTGTGAAATTGCCTTTGCTATTTCCACCATTTGCTGTTTGCCGACTGTAAGTGTGCCCAGTTTTACTTTCGGGTCAATGTTTATGCCTATATGCCCGAACAGTCTTTTTGCGTCCCTTTCCATTTTGGCATCATCGATGAACATTCCTTTTTTGGGTTCCCGCCCGATGAAAATGTTCTGCGCAACGGTAAGGTGATTCATCATATTCAGTTCCTGGTGAATAATACTGATTCCCGCCGCCTGTGATTCGGCAATGTTGTTAAACCGCACGTTTTTGCCGAAATACTCTATCGTGCCCGAATCAAGGGAATGAATTCCGCAAAGTACTTTCATCAGCGTTGACTTGCCTGCGCCGTTTTCGCCCATAAGAGCGTGTACCTCGCCCGCGCGCAGTTCAAAATTTACGCCTTTAAGTGCGTGAACGCCCAGGAAGCGCTTATCTATTCCGGTCATTCTCAGAATTACTTCGTTCATATTTCCGTCGCTCACTTCTTTTTTATTTGGCGGTTTTTATGCCCGCCCCTCATTACATTTCAATGATAGCACAACAAAATGTAAAATTCAAGTCATATTATTGTCATTTTTATGCGCAAGAAAATGCAGATTTTATTCGTAAAGCATTGTTTTTTTTGCGCATATATGGTATAATACATAAGAAATATAGTATTGAGGCGAGGTAGATTATGAGTATTGTTATTCATCGGTACAACAGCGATAAACGCCAGCACTTTTTATTAAAGCAGCACTACTCTTTTCAGCTTAAACCGAGGCTTCTGTATGTGGGGCATTTAAGTAAAGACGATAAATTTGTGGAAGAACCGCATTCCCACGATTTTTTAGAGATAATACTTGTTTCCGACGGAAGCGGCAAAGTGGTTATAGGCGATGCGGAATACGCCATACACAAAGGCGATGTGCTTGTATACAACGCCGGCACCACCCACTTTGAACAGTGCAACGCCGATGACCCCATGGAAGCGGTTTTTGTTGCTTATGACAAGCTGAAAATTACCGACCTTGAACCCAACTGTCTCCTTCCGCCGTCGTACGGGTGCGTTTTTCAAAGCGGTGAACTGTACGGCACGTTAAGAATGTATTTCAGCTTACTTATTAAAGAATTCGAAGCGCAGGACCGCTTTTATATGGAAATTACCCAAAGTATTTCACGGACGCTGATGATGTACATTTTCCGCCTTATAAACTGCACTCAGGACGCCGCGGTTCTGCTTGACCCAAGCAGAATTATGGACAATGCCGTTTCATATATCGAAGGGCATTTTTGTGAAAAAATCACCCTTGACAACCTGGCTGAATACTGTTACACAAACAAATATCACCTTTCGCACCTGTTTACCAGAACCCAGGGAGTAAGCATCGGGAAGTATATTCTTGACAAGCGCATTGCCCTTTCAAAAGAACTGCTTAGGGACAAAAGCAACTCAATAGAATACATTGCCGAAGAAACCGGATTCCATGACCCGGGATACTTTTGCCGCGTTTTTAAGAGAGAAACCGGCAAATCGCCTTCGGTGTGGCGAAAAGAAGCGTAAAAAAATGCACGGATTGACAAGGCTGATACCTGTCAATCCGTGCCGTTTTTATTTGAGCCTGTCTCTCAGCGCGTCTGTTCCGCACCATATAAGCGAGCATATGCCCGAGGAAAGCATCGCTATTATCCCAAAAGGCGCAAGCAGAACCAGTCCGAAAGCAAAAACTGTTTTTGAAAGAATCCTTTTCATTCTTTTTTTATTCCGCTTACGATATTATAATAAGTATTTGATGTTTTTTTATACACAGTACCGTAAAGCACAACAAATACACACACCGTTATTGCGGTTGTTACCGAGAACAGCGTAACATCGTTCAGCCCGAAAAGAAGCAGAATTTTTTGAATCATCGGGAACGCAAAGCACAGGTGGCACACTGCAAGCAACAGCGGGATAAAGAATACCGTAAGCAACTGCGAGTTTATGCTTTTTCTGATTTCGCGCTTTGTCATACCCACTTTCTGCATAATGTCAAAACGCTGATAATCTTCATACCCCTCGGAAATCTGCTTATAGTAGATGATAAGTACCATTGCCACCGTGAACATAGTGCCCAAAAGTATTGCAAGGAACAAAAGCGAGCCTGTGGCACTGTTCCATTCTTCCTTTACTTCCGCGCGGACGGCAACCGAAGAGGAGCCGACGCCCAACTCCCGGCTTCTTTCGCCGCGCAGATGCTTTTGCAGCAGTTCGTTTTTGAAATTAACCTGCGTATTTCCGTCGGCATCGGTATCAAAAGCGCACTTCCACCTTACACTGAAATACGAATCAAGCCCGGCATCGGTATCGCCTATACCGAATGTGCGCACAAAAGCGGAAATATCTCTGCATACCACCGTCATCACCGGCATCATATATGTAACGGAATTGTTATCGGATACAAAAGCATCCGTTTTATGTTTTACTTTATATTCTTTGTTCTTTGTTATAAACTCCCGCTCATTATAATCGGCCTTAAACATATGCAGGATTATTTCATCGTCTTCAAGGGTTTCGGATGTATTCATAAGTCTGTTGTAATCCTGCAAAGGAACGGCACGGATCAGGTATATATTCGTGTTACCCTGTGTTGTTGCCGCATCCCCGGAAATCACATTGAATTCGTTTCCGCAGGAAAGCGCCTCAAAGGAAATCTGCCTCCATGAGCGGATATTTTTTTCGTTTACGTTATATTTTTCGGCAACCGAGGCGATCTCGGCTTCAAGCTTACCGATCTGCCCGTTATAAAGGCTCTCTTCGTCCCTTAACACAACCGAAATGCTTATATCCTCCGGATTGCTCAGATTTAACGATTTTTCGCCCGCGAAATACAGGCAGGTTGTTGTTGATACCATTACAAGCACCATGGTGGCAAGAATGCATATTGATGCAAGGCCCGCGCCGTTGCGTTTCATACGGTATGCCATTGACGAAACCGTTACAAAATGCCCGGTTTTATAGTAATAGTTTTTGCATTTTTGCAATATGCGGCATATCATTACCGATGCCGAAATAAGCAAAAGATACGTGCCGGAAATTACAAGCATAACGGCAATAAAGAACCAAAACAATGCTGTTGTCGGGTCAGCCGCAACCACTGCAAGATAGTATGCCGCCCCCAAAAGCACTATGCCGATAAGCCCGAAAAAGTAATTTGCCTTCGGCGGTTTTTCGCCTGCATTTTCACTTTTGATAAGCGCCGCCGCGCTTGAAAACCTTACCCGAAGAACCGAGTTTATAAACAAAAGCACAAATGCGGGTGTGAAGATTGCAAGCGTCATAAACGCGGCGAACGGCGAAAATGTAATCCCGTAGCCTATGGGGCTTCCCGTCATCTTCAATATCCACATTTCTCCCAGTTTTGAAAATACCGTACCCAATAAAATACCCGCCGCAACGGAAACCGCCCATATAAAAAGCGTTTCAAACAAAAGAATGATTGCAATATTCCCTTTACCCATGCCGAGCATATTGTAAAGCCCGAATTCCTTTTTGCGCCTGCGCACGAGAAATGAATTTGTGTAAAACAAAAACAGATACGCAAACAGCGCCATTACCCACGAGCCGAACCCCATTACCGAAGAGATAAGATTTCCGCCGCGTGCCCCGGTTATTACCGGGCTTACACTTAAATAACAGATTATATAATACATTATGACCGTGCCGATACAGGTAATGATATACGGCAGATACAGGCGTTTGTTTTTGCTTATTCCCGCAAAAGCGAGTTTGGGGTAGAAGCTCATTTTATCTCACCGCCCGTTGCAATCATGGTAAGGGTATCGGAAATCTTTTGGTACATTCCGCTGTCGGTTTCATCGCCCCTGTACAGTTGGTGGAACACTTCTCCGTCCTTAATAAAAAGCACTCTGCCTGCCGTGCTTGCCGCTTTAACCGAGTGTGTTACCATTAAAACCGTCTGCCCCGCCCTGTTTATTGAAGAAAACATTTTCAAAAGTTCGTCGGAAGAGCGGGAATCAAGGGAGCCGGTAGGTTCGTCGGCAAGGATTATCTTCGGGTCTGTTATAAGTGCCCTTGCTACCGCCGCGCGCTGTTTCTGTCCGCCCGAAATTTCATATGGATACTTTTTCAGAATATCGGTTATGTTAAGTTTTTCGGCAATCGGTTTAAGTTTTGAATTCATTTCCCTGTAATTTTTACCCACAAGTACAAGGGGAAGATAAATATTATCCTCAACCGAAAAAGTGTCAAGCAGATTAAACTCCTGAAAAACGAACCCTAAATTATCGCGCCTGAACGATGCCATATGGCTCTCTTTTATGCTTGCAAGATTCTTGTTTTCCAAAAACACACTGCCGCTTGTGGGCTTGTCGAGAGCGGCTATAATGTTAAGAAGCGTTGTCTTACCCGACCCCGATTCGCCCATTATGGCAACGTATTCGCCCTCTTCAACGGTAAAGTTGACGTCTTTAAGCGCCTCCACCTTATTTCCGCCAAGGCGCGTGGAGTACACTTTTCTTAAATTCTCCGCTTTTAATATTTCCATTTTTCTGCCTCCTTATTTTTACGCCTTTATTGTAGCAGAAAGGGGAAACGAAGCCAATCGTATAAGCTTACATTTCCCCATGTAATTCTTACGTTTTTGTAAGATTTACTCTTTCGGTGTTTTTTCGTCAGGTAAAAACTTTAAATATACCGCCGTTCCCTCGCCCACAGCCGATTCGGCATAAATTTTTATGCCTAAATTATCGCAGATTCTTTTGCACAGGAACAGCCCTATACCGCTGGCTTTTTTGTCCAGTCTGCCGTTTAAGCCCGTATAACCGTTTTCAAAAATACGCGGTAAATCTTCTTTTGCTATGCCTATGCCCGTGTCTTTTATGCACAGCACGTTTTCTTCCGCCTCAAAAATCTTTACGCTTCCCTTTTTAGTGTACTTGACGGCGTTTGAAATCAGTTGTTCCAACACAAATGTCAGCCATTTTTCGTCGGTTACCTTATCCGTTAAAACCGGTTCATATTCAAGCGTTAATTTTTTGCATATAAAATCAACCGAAAACTTTTTTACCGCGCTTTTAATTATTTCGTCAATATCATATCGGGCAAAGACGTAATCGGTGCTGTCGGACCCGAGCCTTAAATACGCAAGCACCATTTCAACATACTGTTCTATTTTGTTAAGGTCGCTGCGCAGTTTTGTTTTATCCGTCTCCGTCCCGTTTTTCAGTGAAAGCTGCATGGAAGCAATCGGTGTTTTGATCTGATGCACCCAAACGGTATAATAGTCAGTCAAATCCCTGCTTTTGGAACAAAACTCTTCCTCATGCAAAGCAAGGGTGTTTACAAGGTTTTCAATAATTTTTTTATAATCCGCATCGTCAATGCTTTCCGTTTCGGGCAATTCGTTAACCGAGATAAGATTGATTGCCCTGTTAAGTTCCAGATGCTTTTTGTACTTTTTTGCCGCATCAAAAGCAACGCAAATCAGTGTAAGTGTTCCGCACAGCAAAAACGGATAAAAAACCGCCGTTATGTCTATCCCGTAAATGAAAAAGACCATTATAAAAATCAAAGGAAACAGGAAAAACGCAAGAACGGAAAATTTATGCTGTGCAAGATACCTGAGAAAAAATACGGAAAAATCTTTCATCAAACCGCCCCCTACGCATATATCTTACTGTCTTTTAACGGGTAATCACCCCAAAATATATCCCTCGCCGAATTTTGTTTCTATAAAACCGTTAAGCCCTGCGGAATCAAGTTTCCTGCGCAGCCTGTTAACATTTACGGTAAGAGTGTTTTCGTCAATAAAAATTTCCGTTTCCCAAAGGCGTTCCATAAGTTTTTCCCTTGAAACGACCCTCCCCTTATTTTCCATAAGGCAAAAAAGAATTCGGTATTCGTTTTTTGTTAGAGTAATTTTTTCGTTATTGAACAAAAGTGTATTATCGCCTGTATTGAGGATGGCCCCCCTGTGTGCAAGAAGCGGCGGTGAAACGGCAAAGTCATAACTGCGCCTCAGCAATGCCTGAATTTTTGCAATAAGCACATTTATTTCAAAAGGCTTTGATATAAAATCGTCGCCGCCCATATTCATTGCCATTACGATATTCATATTGTCCGATGACGAAGAAATAAAGATTATGGGCACGTTTGACGCTTTGCGGATTTCGCCGCACCAATAAAACCCGTTAAAAAAAGGCAGGGAAATATCAAGCAGCACTATGTGGGGCGCAAACTCAACAAATTCCTTTGTTACATTTGCAAAATCATCACATATCTTTGCTTCCAGCTGCCACGCTTCGCTTAATTTTTTTATTTCTTCCGCTATCCCCCGGTCATCTTCCACAATAAAAATTTTATACATGTTTTCACCTTGTTTTACGCGGTTAAAGCGTGTTTATGCATATATGCTCATAGCCACATATTGATGTGATTATCCTTTTTCGTACTCATCTAAAAAGCTGTGCCGCACACCGTCCTTTTTATATGCGATAACGGTATCGAGGCACACGTTTTCAACGCTTTTGAATATGCATTTTTCCACGTCAGGGTTTGATTTTTTCAGCATTCTTATAAGTTCTTTCGTTTCCTGACGCTTTGAATGATTCTGCCCGTTGTTGCATGTGGTGCAGGTATCGGTAAACTTACAGGCGCACTGAATAAATTGCAGATTATTATAATCCCGCCACGATTTTATATCGTCCTCACGCACAAGATACAGGGGGCGAATAAGTTCCATACCCTCAAAATTCGTGCTGTGAAGTTTAGGCATCATCGTCTGAATCTGCGCCCCGTGGAGCATCCCCATAAGCACGGTTTCGATAACATCATCATAGTGGTGCCCAAGCGCTATTTTGTTGCACCCGAGACTTTTTGCATATGAGTAAAGATGCCCCCTGCGCATACGGGCGCAAAGATAGCAGGGCGATTTTTCCACCGCGTAAACCGATTCAAAGATATCCGATTCAAAAATTTTTATCGGCAGATTCAGTGTGCGGGCGTTATCTTCTATAACCTTGCGGTTAAGTTCGTTATACCCGGGGTCCATAACTATATATTCAACGTCAAAGCTCACTTTTCCGTGAAGTTTCAGTTCCTGAAAAAGTTTTGCCATAAGCATTGAATCCTTGCCGCCGGAAATGCATACGGCGACTCTATCGCCCTCGCGCACAAGTTGATATTCTTTTATCGCCCGCGTAAAGGGGCTCATAATTGACGAACGGAATTTTGTTCTCAGGCTCTGTTCAACCTTAAAACAGGTTTCTTTTTCGTTGCGCTTATTCATTGAATATCTCATCCACGCGGGATAGCCGCCTTTAAGGCTGTATGCTTCAAAGCCCGAATTTTTAAGTTTTTCCGCCTCTTCAATGCTGTAAACGCCCCGTGCGCAATAGATTACGACAGGCCTATCCTTATCTAATCCGTCGGCACTTACGTGTTCGGGCATGGAAACCGATTCGCGAATAAAGCCGTATGCACGGTCGCTTTCGCTGCGGATATCGATTATAACCGCGTCTTTAAGTTCTTCAAGTTTTTCAGGCGTTATCTCCATTTTTTACCTCCGCGGCTACGTCCACCCAACCCTTTGGCTTTGACGCATTTTCAAGTTCCGCTATCGTAAGTTCTATTGCCGAGTTTCTTGACCCGCACGCGGGAAACACAGTCAAGTGCTTTTTAAGCGAAGTGTCAAGATACACGTCAACGTTTTCGTTAAGGGCAAAGGGACAAACGCCGCCCACCGGATGCCCGGTCAGGCGCTTCACGTCATCGGCGCCTATCATTTTCGCCTTTTTATTAAAAGCCGATTTATACTTATGATTATCCGTTTTCGAATTTCCCGACATAACTATTACAATCGGTTTTTCGTCAATAAGGAACGAAAGTGTTTTGGCGATTCTGTCAGGCTCGGTATTAAGTGCGTGCGCCGCCTGTGCCACGGTTGCGGTGCTTTCGTCAAATTCAATTATTCTTTTATCCAGCCCGAACGGTGCAAGATACTGTTTTACTTTATCAAGGCTCATGGTACGTTCTCCGAAAATTTAATAAAATTATTCTATCACAAGAATAAATGCGCGTCAATTAAAAAGCATTGACTTAATCCGCGGGAAATTATATAATAGATTGTATCGAATTGTTATTTTCTTGAAAGGAATTTTTATGAGCAAGATTATTTTAACCGGCGATCGCCCCACGGGACGGCTTCACGTTGGGCATTATGTGGGTTCGCTCCGCGAGCGCGTTCAGCTTCAGAATTCGGGAGTGTATGACGAAATTTATATTATGATTGCCGACGCGCAGGCGCTCACCGACAATGCCGAACACCCCGAAAAGGTAAGGCAGAATATACTTCAAGTGGCGCTTGACTATCTTTCCTGCGGACTTGACCCGAATAAATCCACCATATTTATTCAGTCAATGATACCCGAACTTACCGAGCTTACGTTCTATTATATGAACCTTGTAACCGTATCCCGCGTTCAGCGCAACCCAACCGTTAAGGCAGAAATCGCAATGCGCAACTTTGAGGCGAGCATTCCGGTAGGTTTCTTCTGCTATCCCATAAGTCAGGCGGCGGACATCACCGCATTCAAAGCGACCACCGTTCCCGCAGGTGAGGATCAGATGCCGATGATAGAGCAGTGCAAAGAAATCGTGCACAAGTTCAATTCCGTTTACGGCGAAACCCTTGTTGAACCCGAAATTGTGCTTTCGTCAAATGCGGCGTGTCTGCGCCTGCCGGGTATCGACGGCAAGGCGAAGATGAGCAAATCTTTGGGCAACTGCATTTATCTTTCCGATGACCAAAAGGAAGTTAAAACAAAGATTATGTCAATGTTCACCGACCCCGACCATATCCGCGTTGAAGACCCGGGCAAGGTTGAGGGCAACACGGTGTTCACGTATCTTGATGCGTTCTGCACAAACGAACATTTTGCCGAGTTTTTGCCCGAGTATTCCTGCCTGGACGAACTTAAAGCCCACTATATGCGCGGCGGTCTGGGCGATGTTAAGGTAAAGAAATTCCTTGTAAACGTTATGGAGTCCACCCTTGCCCCCATACGCGAAAAACGCCGCGAATGGGAAAATCACATAGGCGACGTTGAGGATATCCTTAAAGCGGGCACCGCAAAAGCGAAAAAGACCGCCGAGCAGACCTTGCACGAGGTCCGCGACGCAATGAAGATAAACTATTTTGAAACAGGATTTCTTTTTGAAAAGTAAATTTTCTAAGTAAAAAGACATCAAAACAAACGGCGCAAATAATTCTGCGCCGTTTTGAATTTTGTTTTGATGCAGGATAGGTTTATTCACCGCGCAACAGATTTCAGCAACATTACAATCGCTGCTATTCTCCGTCTTTCCTGCTTCCGGCGGGAGCAAGCCGCCCGCCCTACCGCTTACAACAAACTTTTCAGAGAAACAAACTTCCGGCGGGAGCAAGCCGCCCGCCCTACCGCTTACAACAAATTTTTCAGAGAAACCGACGTATTATTTATCTTTTCACAATGTCATTTTGAGGCACATACAATTCATCAAGCCGCCAACGCAACGGATTTTCGGAAATATACTTGGCTATTTCGGCATAATCGCTTTCATTCCGGATTATATGCTCGTAAAACGATGTCTGAAACACTTTATTTACCGTGCTGTATTTTCTTATTTCTCTTGTTGTCAGTGACTTATATGTGCATATAATGTCACTGATTGATACCTGATTATCTTTGAATCTTTCATTCAATAAGAGAACCATATGTATATGATTCGGCATTATTATATAACTTTCCACAGTAAGACTGGAATATCTTTTGCCAAGATTCTTTAACTGTTCCTCTGCAATACGCCCAAACAACGTGTAATCAGTCCGGGCGACTGTTCTATCCTGTTGATTTTTCTGCTCTACTATGTTTGACAGGCAACAGCGTCTGTTTTGCGTGCATATTGTTATAAAATATGCTCCGGCAGAACTATAATCGTAGTTGTTCAGTCGAATATGCTTTCTTTTGGGCAATGTGTCTTTCATATTTGCTCCGCTTTTTATTCTTTACTCTCTATCTTTCCCCCGCCGTAGGACAGGGGTTTATTTCCTGCCGCGTCTTAACAACAGTTATTTTTCCTTTTGTGCGACGGGTTTCGGAAACATTATATTTACCGCAAAGTACCCGTCTTTTCCGCTTCCGGCGGGAGCAAGCCGCCCGCCCTACCGCTTGCAACAAACTTTTCAGAGAAACAAACGTATTTGACAATTTGTATTTTGCGCTGTTTATTCTTTGTGCTTTATTTCTCCCCCGCCGTAGGGCAGGGGTTTATCTCCTGCCGTATCTTAATAACAGTTATTTTTCCTTTTGTGCGACGGGTTTCGGAAACATTATATTTACCGAAAAGCACCGTCCTTTCTGTTTTCGGCGGGAGCAAGCCGCCCGCCCTACCGCTTACAACAAACTTTTTCAGAGAAACAAACTTCCGGCGGGAGCAAGCCGCCCTACCGCTTGCAACGTTTTTTCAAAACCTTTCTCCACTACACCTCAAACAAACTTATCTGCTGGCTTTTGGGCAAATCGCGCAGACAGCCGCATTCTTCAAGCGCATTAAGAAGCGTTGAGGAAAGTTTTGTTCTTGCAAGCAAATCGTCCTGTGACTTGAACATTTCCTCGTGGCGGGCATTCACTATGGAATGGGCGGCATTTTCGCCAAGACCCGGAACGGCGTTCAGTGGCGGACGGATAAAATTGTCTTCGGTTACGGTAAAGTTCATCGCTTCGGAGCAATAAATATCGATATCGGTAAAGTTAATGCCGCGGCACTTCATTTCAAGCACCATTTCAAGCATAACGAGTATTCCCTTTTCCCGCGGGTTAAGTGAGGGCTGCTCATGCATATTTTTTATATCTTTCCTTATTTCGTCAATATTTTTACGGGCAATGGCAATTTCAAAATCGTCGGCACGGACGGTAAAATACGTGGCGTAATACTGGTGCGGCTTATAAACCTTGAACCAGGCAATACGCAAAGCCATCATAACATATGCCGCAGCATGAGCCTTAGGGAACATATATTTAATTTTGTTACAGGAATCTATAAACCATTCCGGAACGTCGTGTTCGCGGATTTCGTCAAGATACTTTTCGGGTATGCCCTTGCCTTTGCGCACTTTTTCCATTGTGTCAAATGACGTAAAGTTTGCCACTCCCATTTGAATAAGATTATTCATAATGTCCTCACGGGTACAGATACACTCACTGATTGTAGCCGTCCCCTGGGCGATAAGGTCCTGTGCGTTGCCCGTCCAAACGTCCGTTCCGTGGGAAAGCCCCGAAATTTTTACCAGGTCGGAGAACGTTTTAGGCTTTGTTTCTTCAAGCATTTTCCGTGTAAACCCAGTGCCGAATTCGGGAATACCGAACGTGCCCGTTTTTGAGCCGATATCCTCTTCCGTTACGCCAAGCGCCTCGGGCGAAAGGAACAGACTCATAACTTTTTCGTCGTTAAGCGGAATATCCCGTTTGGCGTTTATGCCCGTAAGGTCTTCAAGCATTCTTATAACCGTGGGGTCATCGTGGCCGAGAATATCTGCTTTAAGCAGTGTATCATGAAGCGAATGGAACGTAAAATGCGTGGTTATTATCCCGCAGTTAGGGTCGTTTGCCGGGTATTGCAGGGGTGTAAACTCATTAATATCATACTTTTTGGGCAGAATAACAATGCCGCCCGCATGCTGCCCCGTGGTGCGCTTTACTTCTACGCACCCTTGCGAAAGACGGTTGATTTCCGCCATACGCAGGTGTCCCAGATGATATTCCTCGCAGTATTTTTTTGTATAGCCTATTGCCGTTTTCTCTGCAACACCGCCTATTGTACCCGCGCGGAAAACATACTTCTCGCCAAAAAGTTCTTCAATATACTTATGTACCACGGGCTGATATACGCCCGAAAAGTTAAGGTCAATATCGGGGACTTTATCGCCGTCAAAGCCCATAAACACCTCAAACGGTATATTAAAGCCCAGCCGCTTCATTTCGTGTCCGCACTTCGGGCAGTTTTTTTGCGGCATATCAATACCGCAGTCATATTTCGATAAATCCACATCAAAGTCGGAAAATTTACATTCAGGGCAAACATAGTGGGGTTGAAGCGGGTTAACCTCGGTTATATCCGCCATTGTGGCGGCAAAAGACGAGCCGACACTGCCTCGCGAACCTACAAGATATCCGTCGGAAAGCGACTTTTTAACAACCTTGTGGGCGATTAAGTACAGCACCGCATAACCGTGCTTGATTATCGCCGTAAGTTCTTTTTCAAGCCGTTTTTCAACTATTTCGGGCAGCACTTCGCCGTAGAGGTCATGAGCATTTCTTTCGCACATCTCACGCAGTTCTTCCTCGGCATTGTCCATTTCCGGGGTGTACAGGTGGTCCCGCGGGAATGACTCCATTTTCTCGCACATATCCGCCACCTTGCGGGGGTTTTCTATTACAATTTCTCTGCGCTTTTCTTCGGGAAGATAGAAAAACTCGTCAAGCATTTCCTGTGTCGTGCGGTAATACAGCGGCGCCTGCTTGTCTGCGTCGGGATAGCCCTCGGCGCACTGAATGATTGAGCGAAATATGGCGTCCCGCGGCAGAAGATAATGCACGTCGCCCGTGGCAAGCACGGGAATATTCAGTTTTTCACCCAAGCCGATAATCTTTTTATTCAGTTCTATAAGTTGCTCCCGTCCGTGAAGAATACCGTCGCGCACAAGGAACTCATTGTTGCCCAAAGGCTGAACTTCAAGATAATCGTAAAAAGACGCTGTCTTTTCAAGTTCTTCATCGGAAACGCCGCGGAGCATTGCCCGATAGAGCTCGCCCGCCTCACAGGCAGAGGCGAGAATAAGTCCCTCACGGTGGGCAACAAGGCTTGACCGCGGAATCTGGGGACGTTTGCGCCTTAAATGGTGCAGGTGCGACTCCGTTACCAGTGAATACAGGTTAAACAATCCCTTTTTATTCTTTGCGTAGATGATTATATGATAACTGTCACCGTTATCGGAATTTATTTCGTTATTAAGTCCGCCCACGGTTTCAACGCCTTTTGAAGCAAGAAGTTCAATAAGACGCTGCATTATAACGCCCGTTATTTCCGCCTCTTTAAGCGCGCCCTGCATTTCGCCGGTTTTGATTTCAAGTGCGTCGCACACTTTATTGAATTTTCCGCTTTTAATGTTTGGGATAATCTCCCTTGAAACACGGAGCGTGTCTATAAACGGAAAATCAAACCCAAGCCCGGCACGGAAAAATGCCGTGCGCAAAAACGGGATTGATGCTTTTGCGTTATGCGAAACAAGCACACAGCCCTTTGAATACTCATAAAAGCGCTTTATCACGTCAATTTCTTCGGGAGCGGTGTCAAGTTGGTTTTGGGAAATATCGTTTTCAAAAAGTAATTCTCCGCTTACGAATATATGCGGATTGATAAATGAATGGAACGTCTCGTGGCTGAGAATGCCGTTTTCCCAAATGCAGGCGCCTATTTCAAGAATTCTTGCGCTTAATGCGCTTGCCCCCGACGCCCGCAGAGTATAAACGCAGTATTTTATGTTTTTAAGTTCCGTGTTCGGGTCAATGCCGCTTATAACCGGGTCGTCGTCAAGAAGATATCCCTCCATACCGAAAATAAGTTTGATATCCGCCTTGTTTTTGGCTATTGCCGCCTCCATATCGGTATATGCCTGAACAACGCCGTGGTCGGTAATTGCAACGGTGTCGTGTCCGTACTGCATCATAAGTTTTACAAGCTGGTTCGCGTCTGTTACGCCGTCCATCTGGCTCATTTTTGTATGAAGATGCATTTCAACGCGTTTTACCGGCGCATCGTCGGTTTTCTTTGCCTGTTTGATTGATATTATGTCGTGCGGAGTAATGATAACTTCCCCCGAATAATCATCCGCCTTGCATCTGCCGCAGATTGCCACGTGTCCCGAAACGGTACTTTCCGCCTCTTCTGCCACAGCCGCATCAAGGAAAAGTTTGCAGGTTATCGAGGACGTATAGTCGGTAACGGCAAAAATAAAAATTCCCTTTTTGCCGTCCTTAATCAATTTAACTTCCTTGCTTATTATGTCGCCCTCAACGGTAACAAAGCCGCTGAATTCGGCAATATCTTTAATCTGCGTTACGTTTTTAAGTTCAAAGGTCTTGCCCACAAGCGCAATGCCGTCCTTTGAGAGTCCGCCCTTTTTTACCTGCACAACCGGTGCCGCCTTGGGGCGTGATGCCGCCTCTTTTGCCGCCTCGCGGGACATTTCTTCCATTTTGCGCCTGTACCTGTCTTCCGCACTTTCGCCCGAACCCGGGGGAATTTCTGAAAAATCAGCGTATTCCTCTTCCGGCGGCGGACAGTCAGGCAAAGGAATATCCTCGTACAAATCCTCGCACGGGTGCGCGGTGGGCATTTCAAACCTGTCGGGAATATCGGGAGTTTCCGGCGCGTTTTCCGAGCGTTCCCCGGTTATGCATTCAAAATTTACGTTTGCGGGAATTATTTTTCCTACCGCGGCGTGCAGTTCTTCCTCTTCATCCCTTTTAAGCGGAACGGCTGACGCAAAGAAAATCTGCCAAAGCGCGGCGTCGTCCGATATAACCGCTTTTTCAAAAGCGATTTTTTTTGAAAGTTCCACCGGAAGCAGTGCGTCAAGCGCCGCCGAAAATTTTGAATTTTTCTTTTCAAGAGTAACCGACATTTTCTTCCCTCTCGCTCGAATTTGATATATAAATAATATATTCTATTCTCATAATTGTCAAGTCCGAAAACAGTGCGTTCAAATTGCGCTTTGCACCGATTTTCAGGGCGGTTTAAGCAAAAAACCATCTTTTTTAACACTCGGAACAATAAAATTTTCCAAAAAAAATGTATATTTGCTTGCCTAAAAATCGATAATGGTATAAAATATAAGCGCAAAAAAATTATATGGAGGAATACCATTATGTCAGTTAAAGTTGCCATTAACGGTTTCGGTCGTATCGGCCGCCTTGCTTTCCGCCAGATGTTCGGCGCGGAAGGCTATGATGTAGTTGCCATCAACGACCTTACCAGCCCCGCAATGCTTGCTCATCTTCTTAAATACGATACCGCTCAGGGTTCATACCTCGGTCATATCGGTGAGGGCAAACACACTGTTGAAGCCACTGAGGATTCCATTATCGTAGACGGCAAGGAAATCAAAATCTATGCCGAAAAAGATGCCGCTAACTGCCCCTGGGGCAAAATCGGTGTTGACGTTGTTCTTGAATGCACCGGCTTCTACTGCTCAAAAGAAAAGTCAATGGCTCACATCAACGCAGGCGCAAAGAAAGTTGTTATTTCCGCTCCCGCCGGCAAAGACCTTAAAACAATTGTTTTCAGCGTAAACGAGAACACTCTTACCGCTGAGGACCAGATTATTTCGGCTGCATCCTGCACCACAAACTGCCTTGCTCCCATGGCTAAGGCTCTTAATGATTACGCTCCCATTCAGAGCGGTATCATGACCACCGTTCACGCTTATACGGGCGACCAGATGATTCTTGACGGTCCTCACCGCAAAGGCGACCTTCGCCGTGCACGTGCAGGCGCACAGAACATCGTTCCCAACTCCACCGGCGCCGCAAAGGCAATCGGTCTTGTTATTCCCGAACTTAACGGCAAGCTTATCGGTTCGGCACAGCGTGTTCCCACCTGCACCGGTTCAACCACAATCCTTGTTGCCGTTGTTAAGGGCAAGGACGTTACCGTTGAAGGCATCAATGCCGCTATGAAGGCTCAGGCTTCCGCATCCTTCGGTTACAACGAAGAGCAGATCGTTTCTTCCGACGTTATCGGTATGCGTTACGGCTCACTGTTTGATGCTACTCAGACCATGGTTGCCAAGATTGACGACGATACCTATCAGGTACAGGTTGTTTCCTGGTACGATAACGAGAACTCCTACACCAGCCAGATGGTACGTACAATCAAGTACTTCGCTGAACTGTAATTCGGAAAAACTAAAAAAGGCGTCCAAAATTAAAACGGACGCCTTTTTTAATATGCAAAGGTATTATTCTGTTGTCGCTATGACCTGTAATCGTACGGTATCTTATTCTTCTTTTCACCTTTCAGGTTAAGAATATATCCGTCTTCCACCTTGCACCACCATGCCGGGTTATGTGCAGGTAAATCGCGCAGAATCGCCTCATCACTGATGCCTGCACTGCTTACAAACTCCATATCTCCTACATATATCTCCATCATCGCATAGTCGTAACCGTCTTTATCACTGAAAACAACCTCAAATGTTTCAGCTCTTATTTCCGACATAATAATTACTCCGATTGCGCCTTTTTTTACTCCGTCTTTTTCGTATTTGTCCGTTGTTATTCTTACTTCATCCAACCACTGCATTTGTCTTTTCTCCTCAATTTTACAAACATCTGACTTATGACCTGTAATCGTAAGGTATCTTGTTCTTTTTTTCACCTTTCAGGTTAAGAATATATCCGTCCTCTACCTTGCACCACCATGCCGGGTTATGTGCAGGTAAATCCTCTAATATATCTTCGTCAGAGATGCCTGCACCACTGACAAATTCCATATCTCCTACATATATCTCCATCATCGCATAGTCGTAACCGTCTTTGTCGCTAAAAACAACCTCAAATGTTTCAGCTCTTATTTCCGACATAATAATTACTCCGATTGCGCCTTTTTTTACTCCGTCTTTTTCGTATTTGTCCGTTGTTATTCTTACTTCATCCAACCACTGCATTTGTCTTTTCTCCTCAATTTTACAAACATCTGACTTATGACCTGTAATCGTAAGGTATCTTGTTCTTTTTTTCACCTTTCAGGTTAAGAATATATCCGTCCTCTACCTTG
>CAKRZX010000007.1 GCA_934434555.1 uncultured Clostridia bacterium | reverse complement strand
CGCCCTACCGCGAAAAACAAACACAGAACACAAAACAATCACATCAAACAGCACAAATTATCCCAATATTGCAGCGGTTATCGTTATCAGCTATAATCTGAAAATAAATCAGGGAGCGCATTGCGCTCCCGCTATATTATCGCATACAACGCCCACACTGCAAAGTGCGCGGCACTTCCTTAATGTTACATTTTACTTATTCTATTTTTCTCCCTCTGGGTGCTCAGCAGCATTTTCTATCGCCTGTGCGTGAATGCTGTTTTTTACTTTAACGTCGGGTTCGTCAATATGCGGGTGTCCCTTAAACGTAATCTTTAACAAAATCGGGCAGAGAATCGACGAAATGATAATCAAAAATATTGTCGCCACAAGCGGGTCAATGCCCATAACAACGCCGTTTTCACGGTAAATAAGGCTGCTTCCCGCAGAGTACACAGCCAGTGCAACTTCGCCGCGGGCAATCATACCGCACCCGATTGTCATCGAATCGGTGCCGTCATACCCAAAAATCCGCGCTACGCCGCCGCAGCCTATTATCTTTCCTACTATGCCCAAAGCCACAAACACAAGTGCAAAAACAAGTCCTTGCAGCGTTACCTGCGAGAAATCAGCACTTATGCCTATGTACGCAAAGAATATGGGAGTGAAAATCATATAACCGCTTACAATGACTTTTTTATCAACAAAGGTTGTATCATCAAGCCCGCTAAGCATAAGGCCCGCCATATATGCACCCGTAATTGACGCAATATCAAAGAATTTTTCGGCGCAGTATGCATAAATGAAACACATTGCAAGGGCAAAAATGCTTGTGCGGCGCTTGTGAGGATAAAGCTGAACGAGTTTTTTGAACAGCAGACGCATAAGCAAACCTACTCCAACGGTGAAAGCAAAGAATCCCACTGCTTTAATAAGCGTAACCCATACGTTTCCGCCGCCGTTAAGCCCCGAAACAAGGCTTAATGCGATAATTCCCAAAACATCGTCAATTATTGCCGCGCTCAAAATGGTAGTGCCGACTTTTGAATTGAGTTTGCCCAGTTCCCTTAACGTTTCAACCGTGATTCCCACGCTCGTAGCCGAAAGAATCGTACCGACAAACAGCGCATTCATCAGTTTTGCACGGCTTGCGTTTTCGCCGAAACCATCCATAAAGAAAAGTGCGCCCAGCGTTCCGAGAACAATAGGAACAATTACGCCCGCAAGGGCAATAAGCGTTGAAGCAAGCCCGCTGCGTTTAAGTTCCCTGAAATCGGTTTCAAGCCCGCTTGAAAACAGAATAAACACAACGCCTATCTGCGAAAAAGTGTGAAGCACTTCCTTTTCGACTTTTCCCGGGTTTACAAGCCCCGAAAAGCCGATATTCAGTCGCGAAAAAATTGCCGGACCTATAAGAATTCCGGCTATAATCATACCCACCACCTGCGGCAAGCCCAGTTTGCGGGTAAGCATTCCGAGCACCTTGGTGGCAATCAGAATAATTGCACAATCGAGCAGCACGCTCATAACATCAAAATCCATACTTTTGCCTCTGAACAAAAAATTACTATACAATTATACTACAAATTCTGATATTAGCAAGCAAATATTGCCCAAAAACAAGCTGTTACATTATTTTTCGCAATTATTTTTCGATAAAACCGTTAGGTTTACGATACTTAACAAAACCACGCCTTAAACCGATTCTTTTTCCGCCTTTCTGCGTTGCCAAAACTTGAAATGCTCCCGGTATTCCTTCGTTGCGCCGCCTTGAAAAACGAAAAAAATTCGGTTTAAGGTTGATGCATAAGAGAGCCGAACGCCTGACGGTTTTAACGGACATATTTTCGTCCTGCGGCGGACGGCTCGGAAATATGCCCGATATTACCCTTTTCTTGTTCCGACAAAAATCTGCTTTTGTTAAATCTTAGTGCACCGAAAACGGATTATTTTTGTTGAGCTTCGTTGAGGACGACGCAGGAATACCGGGCGTATTTCAAGGAGGACGAAACGGAATATCAGCAAAAAGAACCGTTTTCGGCGTCAGGCGTCGGTTCCCTTATGCATCAATTCAAATGTGCAGATACAAGGAAAAGCGGTGAGATAATATAGGACATATTATAAGCCGCTATGACGAAGTAGATGTGCGTTTTTTGCGCATTTGAACGGGTTCAGATGGGTAACGTAACCCTACCGGAAAATCCCCCGTTTGCGCCGAGCATTATTAAAATGAAGTCTGCATTTTCAACGTTTACATTGCCGCTTTCGTAATATTTTAATGCATCGGAAGCACGGTATCCGCATTTTCCGAAGTTGCGCACTTCCCAGCCTGTATTTTACCTGAGGAAATACAGGTAATTTTTACTATTAACGTTAGCGATATCCCTTTTGCCCTTTATTCTGTAATCGTCCTCAGTAATACTGTCGCCAAGGCACGAGATTATCATATTATTCATCTCCGTTCAGTTTGTCCCATTCTATTTTATTTTGCTTATAATAATATTCCCTGTCACGCTCGCCTATTTCTCTTAAAACACGGCACGGATTGCCCACAGCAACCGTGTTTGCGGGAATATCCTTTGTTACCACGCTGCCCGCGCCGATAACGGAATTATCTCCGATGTTTACGCCCGGCAGAATAACCGCACCCGCGCCTATCCAGCAGTTTTTGCCGATATGCACTGGCATATTGTACTGATACGCCTTTTCCCTCAATTCAGGCAAAATCGGGTGTGCCGCCGTTGCTACGGTAACATTGGGCGCAATCATTGTGTGATCGCCGATATAAAAATGCGTGTCGTCAACTGCGGTAAAGAAAAAGTTTATGTACGCATTTTTACCCAAGCGTACGTGTTTTCTGCCCCGGTTGGCGTAAAACGGTGCCTCGATATAGCAATTTTCGTCCGCATCGCCAAGCATTTTTTAAGCAGTTTTTCACGCTTTTTCTGCTGTCTGGGCAAAGGTTAATTATATTTTTTCAACAAGTCAATGTCCCTGAACTGTTCTTTCATTATTTCACCGTCTCCGGGCAGATACAGTTCTCCCGTATACATACGCTCTTTCATTTTTGTTCCTCCAAAGATACAAAATAGATATCGCAAAAGTATACTTTCTTATTATCTTCCGTCACAAGGAACTGTTCCGTCGGTTCAATGCGCTTGATTTTTGCGCTTATTGCCCTATATTTTCCGCCAGATTTCCTGCTATCTCTTTCAAAGTATTCGATGTGCGCAAACGGGTGTCTGTTTTGATTTTCATATAATTTTTCAAGTCCCTCATTTATGCTTTTCAGTCGTTCATCATCAAGACCGTGTTTTTCCTCCGTAATTCTTCCGCTTTCGTCTATGGCGTCACCGTAGCCCGTAAGCGCGGCAAAAGGCATAAACTGCGCCGCCCGATTTGAAATCGGCATAGGATTTTTCGCTTTCGGCCGCATCATATCAATTATGTCGGCATATCCGTTTTTATTAAATGAATTTTTCACGCTTTGTGCCCGCCCAACATACTGTTTCTGTCCTTCTGCGTTGCCGAATCCTGTAAATTCATTCCTTTGAGCAATGCATTTTTGCCGTACTTTTTCTTGATTTCGCCCATTGCTTTGCGAACGCTGTTTTCTTTTGTTTCCGATTTTTCATCACCGCCCGAAAACATATCCAACTGCTTTGCCGGCGCTTCATTTTCCGATATTACACCCACTGCGGCGATGTTTATTCTGCGTACGGTCAAGTTTTTGTCGGTGATTCTGTCAAAAACCTCTGCTGCCGCGGCAATTATCTTGCTCGAAAGGGACGTGTAATCCCCTAAATTCCCTATTCCGTGGGCGGGTTTGGGCAATTTCCGACCGTATCTGTCAAGCACGGTTTCGCCCTTATATGTGCCGCCGTCAAACATCAGATTTTCCGTATCAAACCCGATATCAAGAACAATTTTGTTTGTAACAAGCCCTTTTTCAAACAAATCAAAGGCAAGACTGTCCGCCATTTCCTTAACGATTATCCTTGCGTTTTCAAAAGAATACGGGCAGTGCAGTACATGACCCGTGCCGATTGACTTTTCTTCCGACCTGTATTCCTTAATATCTTTTATCGTACAGGGTTCCCACCCCCATGCGTGGTCGATAAGAAGTTCCGCATTTACGCCGAATTCCTTATACAGCGACTGAGTTCCGTACAGGGCGTTTTCCCCGTCAAGAGATATGCGGGCAATATCGCCCATCGTGTAAATTCCCATTTTGGCAAGGCGCTTTGCAATTCCCCCGCCCACTCGCCAAAAATCCGTTATCGGAGTATGCGCCCACAGCTGCTCTCTGTATTTTCTTTCATCAAGTTCGGCAATGCGCACGCCGTTTTTGTCTGCCGGAATATGCTTTGCGACTATATCCATCGCGACTTTTGCCAGGTACAAATTTGTGCCGATACCCGCCGTGGCGGTTATTCCCGTCTGTTTCAATACGTCAATAATCATTTTTTGCGCAAATTCGCGGGCAGAAAGCGAATAGAGTTTTAGATAATCCGTTGCGTCAACAAACACCTCGTCCACTGAATACACGTGAATATCTTCCGGCGCAACGTATTTAAGATATATTGAATATATCTCCGTGCTTTTTGACATATATTTTGCCATTTGCGGCGGAGCAATGATAAAGCCGATTTTAAGATTCCTGTTTTTTTTGAGTTCATCATCGTCAAATGATTCGCCTGTGAATTTGCCCTTTTTTCTTAATGAATTCTGAAAATTCACCGCCTGAACCACTTCAAACAGCCTTGCCCGCCCCGAAATTCCGTATGCTTTAAGGGACGGTGAAACCGCAAGGCAGATAGTCTTTTCCGTGCGTGATGAATCCGCCACAACGAGATTCGTCTTTAACGGGTCAAGCCCCCGCTCGACGCATTCAACCGAGGCGTAAAAAGTTTTAAGGTCTATGGCTATATACGTTTTATCCGACTTCCTCGCCCCCTTTTATTACTCAATACTGCCGGAAATTACTTTGCCGTTCTCCCACTTGCACGAAACACGCCTGTTATTATGAATTCTAAAATTTTTGAATTCGCCGTTTTTCCACGACGGCGGAAGTGCGGGCAGAAGTTCGCCTGTATCGGAAGTCACAAGCATTTCGTTTATTGCCGTGCATACGCCGAAATTTCCGTCTATCTGAAACAGCGTGTCACGTGTATCAAACGGCGGGTGACTGTCAAAAAGATTGCTGTGCAGACTTTGTTTGCACAGTAAATTCAACTGATTCTCGCACTCCGCACCGTCAAAAAGGCGTGCAAAGAAACAGGCTATCCACACACGGCTCCAACCGGTATGACCGCCGCCGTTTTCAAGGCGCAGTTCTATCGTTTTTCTTGCGGCGGCAAAAAATTTATCGTTTTCCTTTGTTATCTGCCGCGCGGGATACAGGGCGAACAGATGTGAAATGTGCCTGTGTCCGGGTACGGTTTCGTCATAATCTTCAAACCATTCACAGATATTTCCGCGCCTGCCTATCTTAAAAGGCGGAAGTTTTTTTATTTTTTCACGCAGGATATCAGCAAAATCCGTATCTCCCGTAACGCTGCTGATTTCAATTATTCCGCTGAAAAGTTCCCGCACTATTTCGGTATCCATATAAGGACCTGCGCAAAGAGCCGCACTTTTGCCCGTTACGGGATTAATATATTCGTTTTCAGGCGACGTTGCAGGACAGGTAACAAGATACCCTTTGTATTCCCGCAAATAATCAAGATAGAATTCCGCACTGCCCTTTATTACCGGATAGTACTTTTTTATAAACTCTTTATCAAGCGTGTATCTGTAATGTTCAATCAAGGCAAGGCAGAGCCACGCGCCGCCTGAAACAAACGTGCCGTACGACGCAGACGGTTTTGCCGCCGGCGAAGTGTTCCCCCATGCATTCACTGCGTGATGTGCAAGCCATCCGCGGCAGCCGTAAACGGTCTTTGCCGTATGCTCTCCGTTTTTACTCAAAAACGCAATAAATTCCGCAAGAGGTTTTATGCATTCGCCCAGCCCGCAGGTTTCGGCGTGCCAGTAGTTCATTTGCAGATTGATATTTGTATGAAAATCCGAACTCCACGGCGGATTGCTGTTTTCCGTCCATATTCCCTGTAAGTTTGCCGGAAATCGGCTCTCTTTTGAAGAGGACGAAATAAGCAGATACTTGCCGTAATTATAAAGCAGTTCAAAAAAGCCCGTATCGGTCTTATTTTCTTTTATCCGTTCAAGCCGCACGTCTGTATCAAGCAGTTTTAACTTTCTGTCACTTTCAAGGCTCAAAACCGATTCGGTCATAAGGGCTTTGAATCTTTTTTTATGGTGCCGTTTCAGCGTATCGTAACCCGCTTTTACCGCGCCGAGCACTTCTTCCTTTGCCCTGTTTTCGGGATTATTCATGAATCTGTCCGTGCAGACCGCAGCAAAAATATCGCACTTTGTACTTCCGGAAACCTTTACGCCGTCGTCAAAATGCAAAACTTCGCCGTCGGTTTTTACTTTAACAAAAATCGCAAAACCCGTTTCGCATTCGTTTTTAGCAAAAAAAGAAAATCCGTTTTCTTCGCTGATACAAAATGTTTTTTCCCCCGCTTCTTTATTAAAGCGCAGCGTTATATCGGTGTTTATTCTTATAAGCAGAAGTTGCGAATCAAGCGGCGTAAAACATTCGGTTTTATATTCCCCGCAATCGACTGTTGATATACCGCTTAAAATATCAAGACTGCGTTTTTTCAGTTTCGTCGGTTTCGCATACTCTATTATTAAATCACCCGTGTTTTTGAACGTACCGTACTCCCGCGTGCCCTCAAAACCGCCGCGGCTTCCCAAATACTTATCCGCAAGTTCCGCCGCCTCATCGGTTTTATTTTCAAAAATCAGTCGACGAATTTCTTCTATATGTTCGCTTCCCTTGGGATTATCTCCGCAAAAATCACAGCCCGACCACATTTCTTCGTGATTGAGTCTGATAATTTCTCTGTCATATCTCCCGAACACACACGCACCGATGCGGCCGCTGCCTAGTGGCAAAGTTTCTCTCCACTCTTTTGCAGGAAAAGAATATTGAAATCTGTACTCGTTCATATTACGCCCCCTGTATCTCCAAAGTCTCGTGTGCACCTATTATACAACTTTCTTTTATAAAAATCAACAGTAATGTTGCATTGACATTCACTGTTTACTGAGATATTATTTATTCTTTCAAAAATGCATACACTGAATAATATTCATTTTATAATTTTAAACTTTTTGAAGGCTGATTCAAATTCTTTTCGTCTGTAACACTATTTTAATAAACGAATATCAACAAAATAATTCACAGGCAAAAGCCGTTAAAATGGGGTTTTTATCATCACACTGTGGATAACTCCGATTTTGGCGAAAAAGTTATCCACAATTATTATCCCCATTTTATGGGACAAATGCACTTGTCCACAGATAAACAAAAAGTTATCCACAGGTGTGGATAACTCGTTTTTGTTGCAGTTTATCTTGCAAAAAATCGTCTGTCAAGTGTTTTTTATGTTTTTCGGCATATTTTTTATGCATATTTATTCATTGTTATACACATTCATTTATTCCTCACAATGTACTCGCCCACCCAATCGTCATCGGGACTTTCTATAATCGCAATGGGCAGACCTTTTGACAGGGGCGAATCGGAAGAAAACATAAATATCTTCATATTGCGCTTTTCGCCCGGACGAATCTGAGCATAAAAGAGTGCGTAATCGCTGTATCCCTCTTTGAACGCAAGCACCGAAAACGTACCGTATTCCTGCGGATATGTATATCTGTCGTCGCGGGAAACCGCAACATTCATTTCTTCGGTTTTGCCTAAATCATCGGTTGTAAACTCGCACTTGTTTTCCGGCAAAACGACCCTTGCTCCCTCAATGGGCAAACCCGTAATTCCGTCAACAACGGTAAAAACGACACTGCCCCGCTCCGTGCTGTCAGCCGTATTTCTCCCGCACGCGGAAAGTGAAAATGCAAGCAATAAAGCAATTAAAACCGGCATAATTTTTTTCATAATCAGACCTCTTTTCTGTTTTTCTATATTATACAGCCGGTTAAAGTACAATATTACTTAAAAAAATAAAAATTAGGTATTTACAAACGTCATATTGATGTGGTATAATAATTGCATATGATGAACAAACATCAATTTTTTTCAAGGAGGAAAGTATGAAGAAATTTGTTTCAGTCATTGCGGCAGCACTTATTTTAAGTTTAAGTTGTCTGCCCGTTTTTGCGGAAAAGGAAGGCGGAATAACAGCCGAAAATTATGTTGACGCAAAGAACAGCGGTTTTGAGGACGCAAAGTCAATAACCGACACAGGATGGTTTCGTTTGGTAAGCTCGACAGGCGGAGATACGAACGGAATAGAATTGAAGACCGACGGCGGTCACACGGGAAAGAATTATATTCAGGCAAAAATTGAGCAGTCATGGTATTCCCCCGCAATCAACATTTATCCGTTCTTAAAGGAAGCAGGCGAGGGCACTTACCGCATTGCGGTCTATATGCGTTCAAGCGACCCCTCTTTCGCCGGCAAGAGTGCCTTTGTCGTTCGCGGCAAAGAAGCGGATATCAGCGGAACCGACGTGTTCCCCTTCATTGTTGACAGAGGCAGCGGCAACTTTTACGGTTCTACTTCGGCAACTTGCGGCGAACCCGACGAAAACAAGTGGATTCTCTTTGTTTCGACGCCTTTTGACGTTGACCCGGAGTCACTTATAGATGACCACTCCTGGTGGTTCTGCGTTGATACGCTGAAAAAAGATACCACGCTTGATTTTGATGATTTCGGAATTTACCGTGACGACGAATTTGAAGACCCCAACGAAGAAGTTGAAGAAATGGTCAAGACTGACATTTCTTATCTTACCGAAGATGCTGTTTCAAAAGCATTCCCCGCAGCCGAAAAGACAGAAATCGTTACTCCCGCTCCCGATAACAATAACGGCACGGCAAACGGCGGCACAAACACAACACCCGCCCCGGCAACAAAAAGCGGTAACAGTTATCTGCTTGTTTACATTCTCGTTCCCGTTTGCGTACTTATCGCAGCCGGTGCAGCAGGTTTTATAATTGTTAAGAAAAAGAAATAATCTTGATGCATAACTGACTGACCCCCGAGAGCTGAACGCTTTCGGGGGTCTTTTCTTTGTATCTTTTTAATCTTCCCGCATATAATGGTAATATAAATTTGCGGAGGGTAAAAATATGAGTAACTGTTCAAGAGGAATAAACGACAACCGGGTAACGGTGCCTATACTTGCTACAAGGATTTTTGACAATGTGCGTGAGGATTTTGACCGAAGCCGATTTAACTTTATTGCCGCGCTCCCCTACGACCAATCGCTTATCACGCCCCTTTATGCCGGCGGAACGGGCGTTGCATCGGGCATAACTTCTGTTTCGCTTACGCCCCGTTACAGTGACGGCTTTGTGGACGTCTGCGGCGACCTTATGCTTCCCGGCACCCTGACATACGTTTACCAGGGTTCAAGCCGCACTGCGGCGGGAAATCTGTCCGTGCCGTTCTGCGCCCGTATGAAACTGCCGGAAGATTCCGTATGGCCCTTTGATTTTACTGTACATTATTCTTATTTTTCCGATAATTTTGAGAGCGCTTCTTCCGGCTTATTTACGTGCCTGACCGACGGCGTGGTAATATGCTATATTACAGCCTGTATGCCCGTTTCACTGCTCTATGCAGGTCCCATAGAATACAATTCGGCAGCCGTGCGATCCGTGCAAACGCAGAATTCATTTGCCGTTTCGCCGTTCTACCCGTCGCCCCTTACGCAATAAAAAAAGAGCCCCGAAAGGCTCTTTTTGGGTTTTACAGTTTGTTTTCGTAAGTCTTAATCTTTGATTCCGACTTCCACGTTTCAATCATTGAATTCCACTCGGTGTTTTTCTTTTCGGTGGTAAGCTGCTCGGTGATTTCGTCTTTTACGTCCTCAAAATCAACTTTGCCCTCTTTAAGGTTTTTAATTGAGCGGATTATATGATATCCGTAGTACGTGGCAACAGGCTCGCTTACCTCGCCCGCTTTAAGTGCGGTTGCCGCCTGCGAGAACTCGGTAACCATACCGTCCTCTGGACCTACAAGATAACCTTTTTTAGCCGCTTCTTCGGTCTGCATACCGGTATCTTCACTCTTATCAACTATAACCTCGATGAATTTTGCTTCGTCAGCGTCCTTAACCGAATTATAAACTTCGTCGGTCTTTGACTGAATCTTGGACTTTGCGCCGGTCAAAGCAGTGTTATACTTGTCCTGCAAGCCCTTCTTTTCCGCCTCGGCGTTGTCTATGAGCTGCTGATATTCAGCCTTTTTGGCTTCATCGGTTTCTTCTTCTATTTTCTTTTTGTTATCTTCAATGGTCTCGTCGCAGTTAGAAATGCTGTCAACATACCCTTGAAGAGTTTTTACATCGTCTTCCTCGAACTTAATGAGAATCTGCATTACAAGCGAATATCCCGCGCGATAGTAAATCATCGGGTCGCAGGAAACCTGTTTATTGCTGTCGGAAGACGATTTTACGTATCCCTGATTCCAGCCCGAAACAAACAACTTATCGGTTGTAAGTTCCTGTTTCTGGCTTTCGTACAATTCGTTATATTTTGTTAAAACATCGGCATCAAGCACAGTAACATCTTTAAGTTTATCGTCCTTAAAACGCTGAACGGCATCGGTTTTAAGCTGCTCCTGCAACATCTCTTCTTCACTTGTGCCGTTCTCTTTAAGATTTTTAAGATACTTTTCGGTTGCAATGCGAACAAAATAGTCCTTATCGCTCTCGCCCTCATTCTTGCCTTTTACTTCTTTGCCTTCAAACGCTTTTGTAAACTCTTCAACAAGATTGTCGATATAGGTCTGCTTGTCCTTGTCGACCGTTTCCTGTGCTGCCGTCCTGTGCTCGTCGGTAAAATTAAAATATCCGGCTTCTTCCGCCTTTTGCCTTAAAAGTTCATCCTGAACAAGTTGTTCCAGCAGGCTTGTTTTGTTTATGTATTTTGCCGCAGTAGCGGAATCAAGCTTGTAATACGAAGTATACATATATATACTGTAATTATACATTTCGTTATACTTTTCTTTAAGTATCGGCACACCGTTTACGGTTGCAACAACAACCTTACTGTCATCCTTTGAAACAAGAGTGCAGCCCGAAAACAAGCCGATTGCAATTACAAGGGCAAGAGCCGCCGAAATAAATTTTTTCATAAAAAACCTCCGTGATGCAAGTAAATATATTATACATTAAAAAACGGTTAATATCAAGCATTTTTTTCCGTTTTCACTGTTTTTTCAGGTTTACGCAATATTATCAAGGAACGTTTGAAGCAATTCAAGTTTATCTTTATCGGCAAGCCCCTTTGTTTTAAGCACCGCCGCAAACGTTGTCCCTGCCGTAATAATGCACTTATCCCTTAGTTTTTCCGCTCCGCGGGAAATACGCGACAGGTCGGGATTGGGGAACAAAAGCACTATATTGCCCTTTTCATCCCTTATAACGCTTACTCCCGCGCCGCTTGCTGCCGCGCGGATATAGGAAATGCGGATAAGATTTTCGCACTCTGCGGGAATTTCGCCGAATCTGTCGCGCATTTCCTCGCGGATATCCTCTGCATCCTCAACGGACATAATATCGGAAATCTTTCTGTAAAGCGCAAACTTGACCGCCTCATCGGGAACATATTCATCGCTGATATAGGCGTTTATCTTAATTTCAACCGCAGTTTTCTTTTCCTCTTTTTTCTTTTTACCCAAGGATTCGTCGACGGTTTCCTTAATCATACGGCAGTAGAGTTCGTAGCCGATTTTCGACATATGTCCGTGCTGCTCGCCCCCAAGCAGGTTTCCCGCACCGCGGATTTCAAGGTCGCGCATAGCAATTTTGAAGCCTGATCCCATTTGGGTAAACTCTTCTATGGCGCTGAGTCGCTTTACCGCATCCTCACCGATACTGCGCCGTGCGGGCACGGTGAAATATGCATACGCAAGCCTGTTTGACCTGCCCACACGCCCCCGCAACTGATATAACTGCGCAAGCCCGAACCGCTGCGAATCCTCAACGATAAGAGTGTTTGCGCCGGGAATATCCACGCCGTTTTCGATTATCGTAGTGCAGAGAAGTACATCGTATTCGCCGTTATAAAACCCCGTAATCATCTCATCAAGCGCCTTTTCCTCCATTTGCCCGTGACCTACGGCTATTCGTGCTTCCGGCACAAGTTTTTTTATCCTTGATGCGGCAAGGTCTATATCCTGTATGCGGTTATACAGGTAATAAACCTGCCCGCCCCGCTGCATTTCGCGCACAATCGCGTCGCGGACAAGGGTGTCGGAATACTCGGTAACGTATGTCTGTACCGGATATCTCTCCGCCGGCGGAGTTTCAAGAAGCGACATATCCCTTATCCCCGAAAGCGCCATATTCAGCGTTCGCGGTATAGGCGTTGCCGAAAGAGTAAGCACGTCAATATTGCTTTTCAACTGTTTGATTTTTTCCTTATGTGCCACGCCGAACCGCTGTTCCTCGTCAACAATAAGCAAGCCTAAATTTTTGAACTGCACATCTTTTGCAAGCAGCCTGTGCGTGCCCACAATTATATCTATCTGTCCTTTTTTTAAGTCCTCTAAAATTTTCTTCTGCTCTTTTGCGGTTTTGAAACGGGATATACACTCGCACCGTACCGCCTGAAAGTTTACAAGGCGCGTTTTCAGTGTATTATAGTGCTGCTGCACAAGTATCGTGGTCGGTGCAAGTATTGCCGCCTGTTTGCCGCTCATAACCGCCTTGAATGCAGCACGGAGCGCAACTTCCGTTTTACCGTAGCCAACGTCGCCGCAAAGCAGTCTGTCCATCGCTTTGCCCGACTCCATATCCGCCTTTATTTCGGCTATGCACCTGAGTTGGTCGGGTGTTTCCTCATAGGGGAAATCCTCTTCAAAATCCCTCTGCCAAGGCGTATCCTTATCAAACGCTATCCCCTGCGTATTTTCACGCTCACGATACAGTTTAACAAGTTTATCGGTCATATCAACGATTGATTTTTTGACCCTTGCCTTTGTTTTTGTCCAATCCTGCGTACCTAATTTGTTGAGCTTCGGTGCATTATCGTCAGGTGCAATATACTTCTGTACCCTGTTCATCTGCTCAACCGGAACGTAAAGCTTGTCGTTGTCACGGTAGCGCAAAAGCATATAATCCCTTAAAACGCCGTCTGTTTCTATTTTTACTATACCGTCAAAAATACCTATACCGTTATTTTCGTGAACAACGCAGTCTCCGGGTTTAAGTTCCACAAACGCATCTATTGAGTTTTTGCTCCGCTTTGTCTGAGCTTTGCGGTTTTCTTTAATAAAGGCGAAAATATCGTTTTCGCTTATTAAAACGAACTTTGCAAGGGGGTATTCGTAACCTCTTGCGGCGGTTCCCGTAACTATTGCTGTCTGCCCGTTTTGAAGCGCGCAGTCAAAGCGTGACAGGGGCAGCGTGCCTATGCCGTTTTCGGCAAACTCCTTTTCAAGCCTGTCCTGACGCGCCTTTGTTCCCGCGCAGAGAATCACCCTGTATCCCGCGTCGCGGTACATCTTTGTTTCTTTTATTAAGAATTCGGGCTTGCCGTGAAACGACTGCATTGCTCTGCCCTCAAAGGTGAATATCGCCTTTGCGTCCGCTTCGGGAATTGAACCCGATATGGTCTGCATTGCAACCGTCTGCCGTTTCAGCGCCTGACGCCAAAAGCGCATAAATCCGCCGAAAGCATTGCCGTGGCGGGCAAGCGCCTTGCCCTCTTCCATAAGCGACGCGATTCTTGCCGCCTCTTCCTGTTCCGCGGTTGTGCTGCGTTCGGCAAGCATACGGGGTTCATCGCACACAACAAGTGTGTTTTCGGGCATATAATCAAGCAACGTCGTGTATTCGGGATAAATATACGGCAAAAACTGAACCGCATTTTTCGGGTACACGCCGTTTTCAAGTCTGTCAGCCATAGGCGCGAAATTATCCGTTGCCGCAGCGGTGCTTTCGCGATTTTTGCACCCGCGGCAGAATCTTGCAAGTTCCTCTTTTATTCTTTCGGCGCCCGCAGCCCTGTCGTCTGCGTTTGCGCAGGATTCAAAGAGCGGCAGAATTTCAATTTTATTTACCCGCTCGACCGTGCGTTGCGAAACAGGGTCAACAAGCCGTATTGATTCTATTTCCGTATCAAACAAATCTATGCGCACCGAGTTTTCCATATGTGGCGGGAAAATATCGATTATTCCGCCGTGAACGGAAAACTCGCCCTTGCCCTCTGTCTGCGAAACACCTGAATATCCGCAGTCGGCAAGCGCGCATGCAATGTCTTTTATGTCAACGTTATCGCCTTTTTTTATTGTTTTTATAAGACTTTTGAGTTTTTCGGGCGGAACGGTGCTTTGCATAACCGCCACGGCGGTGGCTATAACGCAATCAACGCCGCTTAAAACATCAGAGAGCGCCTCAATTCGTTTTCTGCCCGAATCGCCGCTTTGAAACGCCGCGCCCACAAACTGCTCCCGTTCGGGGAACACTACCGCCTTTTTACCCGTATAGAATTCAAAATCGTTTTTGATTTTTTCGGCGGCAACCGCACCCTGTGCAACGAACAAAAGGGGATGTTCCTCTTTTATTGCCGCGGCAATATGAATTTTTTGACCGTCGGAAACGCCGAAAACCGAGATGGGTGTTACCCCATCCCGGACGGTTTTTTCCAACCTGTCGAAAACCGCATCGTCCATCAAAGGCGAGCTAAACAGTTTGAACATTATTTACCTCTTATTATACTTTTGCATTGTTCCGTCAATGCCGCATTCAATAAAACTCTTTGCTGCGTCTGCCGCAGTTAAAAAAGCTTCTTCCATTACTTTTTCGTTTTGGAATTTGCCTAAAACGTAATCAGCCAAATCATATTCTTTATTCTCCGGCTGACCTATGCCCACGCGGATACGGGGAAAGTTTTCGCTTTGAAGATTGCTTACTATCGAGCGCATACCGTTGTGTGTTCCCGGACCGCCTTTTGCGCGGATTCGGATTTTGCCCTCGGGCAAGTCGATATCGTCATATATAACCGCCAAATTTTCGGTAGGAATCTTATAAAACGAAAGCACCTGTTTTAAGCACCTGCCGCTTTCATTCATATACGTAAGCGGTTTTATAAGCAGAACTTTTTTATTTCCGACCTTTGCCTGAAAAACAAGCCCGTCGAATTTTTCCTTTGGCATTGACGCCTTTAACGCAATCGTTAAGATGTCAATCACTCTGAAACCCACATTGTGCCGGGTCTTTGCATATTGCGCTCCCGGGTTCCCCAGCCCCGCAATAACTATTGTTTCATCGCTTCCAGTTTTTATAGTTAAGCACCCAGCCCTTCTTGTTTGTCTGCCGTGCGCGGGCAATGCACATATCGTTTTCTTCCACATCTTCCGTAACGGTTGAACCCGCGGCAATAAGCGCGTTGTCACCTATTTTAACGGGCGCAACAAGATTTGCGTTGCAGCCTATAAACACATGGTCGCCCACAACGGTTTTGTGTTTGTTTTTGCCGTCATAGTTCACAAACACCGTGCCGCAGCCCATATTGCAGTCCTCGCCCACTTCCGCGTCGCCGACGTATGTAAGGTGGCTTACCTTTGTGCCGTTGCCGATGGTGGATTTCTTGATTTCAACAAAATCGCCTATGCGTGTATTGTCGCCGATAACCGAATCGGGACGGATATATGCGTTTGGTCCCACGTGAGCGTTTGTTCCCACGCTTGAAGAAAGAATTACCGAACACTGTACTTCCGTTTTGTCGCCTATATTTGAATTATCAATTCTGCTGTTTGAAAAAAGCACGCAGTTTTCGCCTATAACGGTTTGTCCCGAAAGCACGTTACCCGGATAAACAACGCTGTCGCGCCCGATTACAACGCCCGCCTCAATATACGTTGTGTCAGGGTCAATAAGCGTTACCCCGCCAAGCATAACTTTTTCGTTTATTCTTTTCTGCATTTGCTTTTCCGCAAGCGAAAGTTGTACACGGTCGTTTATGCCCATAGCCTCGGTATTGTCGTCAACAATGCAGGCGCCTACACGGCAGCCGTCATTGTAAAGAATCCCGAGCACGTCGGTAAGATACAGTTCGCCCTGCGCGTTATTGTCGTTTATCCTCAAAAGTGCGTCAAGCAAACGGTCGATTTTGAAGCAGTACACCGAGGTGTTGATTTCCTTTATCTTCTGCTCTTCCTCACTTGCGTCACGCTGTTCAACTATCGCCTTTACGTTTCCGTTTTCGTCACGGATAATTCTTCCGTAACCGAACGAATCATCAACAACGGCAGTCAAAACACACGCCGCCATATCGTTTTCAACGGCGGTATTCACCATTTTCTCAAATGTTTCGCCCCTTAAAAGCGGCATATCGCCGGCGGTAACGGTAACATAACCGTCTTTACCCTGTAAAAAGTGCTTTCCGCACATAACCGCGTGCGCAGTTCCGCGGCGCTCGGTCTGCTCGGCATATCTTGCGCTTTCGCCGAAAATTTCTCTCGTAAGTTCGCCGCACCTGCCGGTAATTATAATGGGTTCATCGTCGGAAACGCATTTTACCGCGTTGAATACGTGTTTTACAAGGGGATAACCGCATACTTTATGCAGTACTTTCGGCAAATCCGATTTCATTCTTTTTCCGTCGCCCGCGGCGAGAATTAACGCTGTTTTATACATAGAGTTCCTCCGTTTTCAAAGTAAAACAGGGGTCGGCGGCTTTACCGACCCCTGCCCGTCATTCCTTATTATACTGTTCAAGAACAAGTTGTGAGATGCGTTCGCGCAGCGGTGTTTTAAGCGGATGAGCAATGTCCTTAAATTCACCCGATACGGTTTTAACACTGGGCATTGCCACAAACAGTTTTGATGCGCCCTCAATCACCTTGATATCGTGTACCACGAACTCATCATCAAAGGTTATCGATGCCACGGCTTTAAGTTTGCCCGCATTTTCCACCTTGCGCAGCCTTACATCCGTAATCTGCATTTTGCTTTCCTCCTATGCATTGATGATATTCTACTATAAATAAGCGTTTTTAGCAAACACTTATTTTATTCGGCACTGTTTTCTGCCGCAACCTTTTGCGCAAGGTTTGCCGGCATTTCTTCATAGCGCACAAATTCCATTGTATATTTGCCTCTGCCCTGTGTAAGGCTGCGCAGATCGGTAGCATAATAGAACATTTCCGCCAACGGAACCTCGCCGTCTATTCTCTGCCCGCCGGCAACGGGAGTCATACCCAAAATTCTGCCGCGGCGCTTGTTGATATCGCCTATAACATCGCCCATAAATTCATCGGGAACGGTGACTTCAACGGAATAAATGGGTTCAAGCAGTACGGGGTTCGCACCGGCACAACCTGTTTTATATGCTATTGATGCCGCTGCCTTAAATGCCATTTCGGAAGAATCCACCGGGTGATAAGAGCCGTCATAAAGCGTACAGGATATTCCCGTAACGGGGAATCCCGCAAGCACGCCTTTTTTCATACAGTCAAGAAGTCCTTTTTCAACGGCAGGAATATACGAGCGCGGAACCGCACCGCCCACAACTTTATCCACAAACTCAAACTCTTTATCCGAGGGATTGAACTCTATCCAGCAATCGCCGTACTGACCGTGTCCGCCTGACTGCTTTTTATACTTGCCCTGTGCCTTAACCGATTTCTTTATCGTTTCTCTGTACGGAACCGACGGCGCTTTTAATACCGCCTCGCCGTTGTATTTCGCCT
This sequence comes from uncultured Clostridia bacterium, assembly GCA_934434555.1. GTDB lineage: Bacteria > Bacillota > Clostridia > Christensenellales > QALW01 > UMGS1322. The sequence goes on along the minus strand of CAKRZX010000007.1, from coordinate 79,462 downwards.
TTAATTTGGCAAGAGTGACGTCAAGGTGCATATCCCCGAGTCCCATAAGCAGCATTTCGTTTGTTTCGCTGTTCTTTTCAAGTTTAAGCGTGTTATCCTCTTCAATAAGTCTGCGCAGACCCGAGAACACCTTATCTTCATCGCCCTGTTTTTTGGGCGTAACCGCAAGACGCATACCCGGCCACGGCATTTCGGGCTGAACATATTCTATTTTTTCGCCCGAATACAGCGTCTGCCCGGTAAGGGTATATTGAAGCCTTGCCGCCGCACCGATATCCCCCGCGTAAAGAGTTTTTACGGGAGTTTGCGTCTTGCCGCACACAACAAACAGTCCGCTTATTTTTTCCTGTTTGGATTCATTGGCGTTGTTTACCGTGCTGTCGGCATTAAGTACGCCCGAACGCACCTGAAACAGCGAAAGTTTTCCCGCAAACGGGTCGCACACGGTTTTGAAAACGTATGCCGAGAACGGTGCATTCTCAGTACATTCACGGATTCCGTCAACACCCTCAAACACCTTTCCTTCACTTGACGGAATAAAGCGCTTAACGGTTTCCTGCAACAGCCTGACGCCCTTAAAGTCAAGCGCACTGCCGCAAAGCACGGGAACGGCGGAAGAATCCGCAATACCTATTTTAAGACCCTTTATAATTTCATCGGGTTCAAGTTCCTCGCCCATAATAACTTTTTCCATAAGTTCTTCATCATTTTCGGCGGCGGTTTCCATTAAAGAGGAACGCTGAGTATGTACCGTTTCCTCAATGTCTTTCGGAATTTCGCACTTTATGCGCTTTTCGCCGTCAAAGGTGTAGGCAGTCAGGTCAACCAAATCAACAAAGCCCGTCATAGTGTTTCCGTTCATTATAGGGTAGAGTATCGGCACTATGCCGCTGCCGCAAGCCTGACGAAGTTCTGCAAGAGTATTGTCAAAGGACGCGTGTTCCTTATCCATCTGATTTATGAAAACAATTCTCGGTTTTTTCTTTAAGCGCGTAAGCGCAAGCGCCTTTTCGCACCCAACATCTATTCCCGACGCGGCGGCAACTATAACCGCACCGTCGGCAACCTCCAACGCGTTTATAACACTGCCCTCAAAATCAAAGTAGCCGGGGCAGTCAAGAATATTTATCTTAAAGCCGTCCGCCTCAACGGGAACAACCGAGAGCGAAACGGAAATTTTTCGTTTAATCTCCTCTGCGTCAAAATCGCTGACGGTATCGCCGTTTTCGGTTTTACCTGCCTTTGCGATATTTCCGTTAAGAAAAAGCAGTGCCTCCGTAAGCGACGTCTTACCGTTTCCTCCGTGGCCGATAAAAGCAACATTCCTTACGCAAGAAGCGTGATAATCCATTTTGATGACCCCTTTCATATCAAGTAAATTTTATAATGTCCGCACCGTTAAAAGCATATGATTTTTACGCTGCAAATATATTATACAATATTCTTTAACGGATTTCAAGAAAAATATTTATCGGAAATTCATAAAACTTAATTTTTTTTGAAACGGAATTGCTTTTGTGCTGTTAAAAAGCCTGTAAATACGGGATATTTTAAGGTATAGAAAAAGAAAAATCAGTTGAAAAGATTTTTTCTTTTTACGCGGAACAAAAAGAAAACGGCGAACAATGTCCGCCGTAGACTGTTATTCAATTTCTATTTTGCCGTGCTCATTTTCAAACTCGGCAACACATCTTTTTAAGTACTGTTCTATCTCCTTGTTTGCCGAACGCCCCTCGTATTCTGCAACATAGCGGAATTTTGCAAACAGTTTTCTGTCAACGCGCAAAGTGTAACGCACTAATTTGTCGTCCATCACAACCACCTCAATACTTTATTCTGACTCTACTATGACATAATTATAGCATTTCATTTGCGTCAAAACAAAAATGGTGTTATAATAGCATAATAAATACATTATTATGACGCACAAAATTTGAGGTGATTTTTTGAAAGTGGCAATAATAGGTTCTCGGACAATCAGTGGTATTGATTTAGGCAAATACTTGCCTCCCAAGACAACCCAAATAATTTCCGGCGGAGCAAAAGGTGTTGACCGGTGTGCAAAAGAATATGCCATATCACACAGCATATCGTTAAAAGAGATTTTGCCTGTTTATAAAAGATATGGGCGTGCAGCACCATTAAAACGCAATATTCAAATTGTTGATGAATCAGATGTTGTCCTTGCATTTTGGGATAATCGGTCGCACGGTACTAAATTTGTAATTGACTATTGTGCAAAGACCCATAAAGAAGTGAAAGTATTTGTGATGTAATATATAATTATCGAACGGTAAAAAAACAGCGCGGACTGCTCCGCGCTGTTAAAATATCAGTTTCTGCGATTGCGTCTTGTGATAGCGGGCATATCGAAATCTATATCGTCATACTCGTTATCGTCATCATCGTCGTCATAATTTGAGCGGAAACTTGAAAACAGGCCTTTCTTTCTGGGCTGCTCTTCTTCCTCATCGTCGTACTGACGGCGTCTTTCATCTCTGCGGGGAATGAATATTTCGTCGTCATCAACCTCTTCCGCCTCCATTTTGGGCTGTGCGGGACGGGAAATATTGCTTTCCATAGGTCTTGTGGTTGTTTTGGGAACAAAATTTGTCATAACAAGACCGTCGTCTTCCTCTTCCGGCTCGGGCTCGGGAGCGGGCTGTTCAGCCTTTTCGGGAGCGCGATATCTGTCGGGATTCATCTTCTGCGGCTTTTTCTGAATTTTTTCATTCTCAAAGCCGGTTGCGATAATTGTTATGCGCACTTCGTCGTCAAGGCTCTCATCGATACCCGCACCGAAGATGATGTTTGCGTCTTCGGAAACTTCCTGACTGATTTTGTAAGCCGCTTCGTTGATTTCGCTGAGCGAAAGACTTGCGCCGCCCGTGATGTTAAGCAGGATTCCCGTTGCGCCGGCAACCGTGGTTTCAAGCAGCGGGCTTTGTATTGCCGCTTTTGCCGCGATTTCGGCGCGGTTTTCGCCGGTACCGATACCGATACCCATATGAGCAATACCCTTGCCCTGCATAATTGTGCGAACGTCGGCAAAGTCAAGGTTAATAAGCGCGTCGTGAGTGATAAGTTCGGAAATGCCCGAAACGCCCTGGCGGAGAACATCGTCAGCCTGACGGAATGCCTCGGTAACGGAAGTTCCCTTGCCTACAACCTGCAAAAGTTTGTCGTTGGGAACGATAATAAGGCTGTCCACGCACTCTTTAAGCTCGGCAATACCCTTGTTGGCATTGTTCGCCCTTGTTCTGCCCTCAAACATAAAGGGATAGGTTACAACGCCTACGGTAAGTATATTCATACCTTTTGCGATTTCGGCAACAACGGGTGCTGCGCCCGTACCGGTGCCGCCGCCCATACCGGCGGTAATGAACACCATATCTGCGCCGCGGAGTTGGTCGGCTATATCCTCGCGGCTCTCTTCCGCCGCTTTTTTACCTACCTCGGGGTTTGCGCCCGCGCCCAGACCTTTGGTGATTTTTTCACCTATTTGAAGTTTTTTATCTGCCTTTGAGCGGTTCAATGCCTGATGGTCGGTATTTATTGCTATATACTGAACCCCTGTGAGACCCGCGGAAATCATTCTGTCAACAGCGTTGTCGCCGCCGCCGCCTACGCCCACAACTTTAATTTGAGCAAAGCCGCCCACATCAAGATCAAATTCCATAATAAAAATTCTCCTTTCAAGAACTTACTTTCCGAATAAATTTTTTATACTTTCAAAAAAGCCCGGTTCATCATCTGCTTCGGCTTCAAGAGCCATATCCGTAACGGCAAGAGATGAAGAAAAGCACGGCTGATTGAAACAAGTGGATTGGGGAAGAATTATCTGCGTATTGTGGTTGGTGATTTTTTGAATGTATTCACGCAAGCCCCTCATTGACGCCGTTCCGCCCGTTACAAACACAGGTACATACTGCGGAAGATTGCAACCGCTCCTGTCAAGCGCGTCGATTATCAGGTTAAGCATTTCATTCATTCTTGTCTCGATAACCATCTGCACCTGCATTGCAGAGAACTGCACGAATTTGTATGATTCCCTGTCGCATATCTCGTAATAATCGTCTTCCCCTAAGGAAAGCCCGAATATTGAGCGTTTTTTCAGCTCTTCGGCTATATTCTTTTCAACCGAAAAGACCTTTTGCAAATCGCTTGTGATATTATCGCCTCCGAAAGGCAGCACCTTATGGTATATAAGCCCGTCCCCCCGCGCTACCATAACGCAGGTCGACGTTGCGCCGAAATCAATCATCACGGCACCGTGATCGCGCTTTTCCTGAGGAATAAAGCGCATTGCCTCGGCATAGGACGCCGAAATAAACGTACTGGGCGAATAATTGTAGTTTTCCAAAATATTCGATATGCCGCCCGTAAACCACTTTTCGGCAAGCACATAGGAAATAATCGCACCGAACTTTGTTGCGCGTCTGCCCACAGGCTCCATTGTGCGCCTTACGCCGTCAAGTATGAACACTACCGGACAGCGGTGTATAAGCATATACTCTTTCGGCACGTTAAGTTTGCTTCTGCCGGTCTGATACAGCCGGTCAACATCGTCACGGGCAATCGTTTTATGCTCCGCAAAAGTTATTTCGGCGCGCATGCATACAACACGAACAAAATCTGCCGGTATTCCCACGTGAACGTGTTTGCATCTTTTGCCTGCTATATGCTCAGCCTCATGCAAAGCATTTACTATTGCGGGTGCTACGGCGTGCCTGTCCACCCAGTGTCGGTTCTTATACCCAGCATACTGAACGCTTGCACTGCCGAGAATATGACTTTCGTCATACTGCCCCGCCTCACTTATTATAGAAACAACCTTGCTTGTGCCTATTTCAATTACGGTTGAAATCTGCCTCATCAGGTTAAACCTCCGATTATGGGGGACATAAATATCTCCTTATATATAATAGCAGAAAATTCAAAAAAGTTAAAGCGTTTTTTTCTTCAAAACGCAATTTTTTTGCTTGTTTTCCGCACTTTTTTTGTTTTTTCTTAAAAATCGCGCCGTTTTTTAGTGTCAGCCCACATAATACGCGCCCTCGGTTTCCATATTAAGGCATTTGCCGTCGGTAATCTTATCTTTTACGGCGTTAAAAGTGGATTCAAGCACTCTTAACTTGTCCGCGCTTGTTACCGCGTCGCCGAGTTTCACCTTTACGCCGCAATAAACTATCGATACGCTGTTTTGATCGGTAATGTCAACGCTTTGCGTGTCCTTGTCAAGTGAATACTTTTTAAGCGCTTCAAGCACGCGGGACAATGCATTTACCTTGCTTTCGTCCGTGGACGTTATTTCCTTTCCGAACACGGGCTCTGCAATAGGAAGCCCCGTTACGGTGATTATGCTTTCGTCCTTTGCCTGATTAAGCCCCAAAGCAATGCACATTTCATCGATTATATAATACCCGTTTACCGTTGCAATCTGCGCTTGCGGAGTGCGTTCGCGAACGATTATTTCAACTCCCGCGGGAAACGTTCTTTTGATATCCGTAACTTCAACATACGGTGTCTGTTCTATATTCTCTTTTGCTTTCTGCTCGTCCACGCGGAAAATATTCGTATCATAAGTTATTCCGCTTACGTTTATAATGTCCTGCTGGGAAAACCTCTCCGCCCCTTTTACGGTAATACTGCTTACGTTAAAAAGCGAACTGTTAAGCAGAAAAAACAAAAGCACAACGAGCAGGATAACAAATATCCACAAGACTATCGGGCTCGGTCCCGACATTTCCTTTTGCTTTTTTTTGCTCATACAGTCCGCTCCTTTCGTTTTTTATTTGATAATCGCTATTTCCGCACCCAAATCACGGAGCTGTTTTTCAAAATCGAAATATCCCCGCTCTATAAGCCCGTTATCCTTTACAACCGTTATTCCGTCTGCCGCAAGTCCGGCAAGCACAAGCGCCGCCCCGCCCCGCAGATCGTGAGTATTCACCGTTGTTCCGTGCAGTTTTTTCACTCCCCGGATAAACGCGGTTCTGTCTTTTATAATTATGTCCGCACCCATCTTTTTAAGTTCCGCGGCAAGTTGAAAACGGTTTTCAAAAACGTTTTCTATTAAAATGCATGTACCGTCCGCAACGGACTGCAATGCCATCATCGGTGACTGCAAATCCGTGGGAAATCCCGGATACGGCATAGTTTCTATCAGATGCGATGAAGAAAATCTTTCGCAGCCTTTTATTATCACTCCGTCGGAATAATCCTTAAAAACGCATCCGCCCTCTTTCAGCTTTCCCATAAGCGCGGCGGAATGCTCTTTTATGCAGTTTTTTATAAATATTTCGCCGCCGGTTATAGCGGAGGCAATCATAAATGTTCCGGTAACTATTCTGTCGGGCATCGGGCTGTAAGTACACCCGTGAAGACTGTTTACGCCGTGCACGACAATTCTGCCAGTTCCCGCGCCTTTTATTCTGCCGCCCATAAGGTTGATAAAATTCTGTAAATCTACTATTTCAGGCTCTTTTGCGGCGTTATATATCACCGTTGCGCCGTCGGCAAGAGAGGACGCCATCATAATATTTTCCGTTGCGCCTACACTTGGGTAGTCAAGATAAACTTCGCTTCCCGTAAGTTTTTCCGCCGTGCATATTATATGCCCGTCTTTCTCTGAAACGGTCACACCCAAATCACGCAGACCTTTAAGGTGCAAATCTATGGGGCGGATTCCTATATCGCACCCGCCGGGATAGCCCATTTCTGCACGTTTAAGCCGTGCAATAAGCGGTCCCAAAATGAATATGGACGAGCGCAGTTTGTGCATAAGCGCGTCGTCTACCGTATAATTTGCCGCGTTGCGGGGGTCAATATGTATTCTGCCGTTTTCAAACTCCGTCCTGCAACCGATATCTTCAAGCAATTCAAGCATTGCCGTAATATCTTTAAGCGGAGGGCAATTTTCAAGATATATATCGTCTTTTGAGAGAATGACCGCGGCAAGAATGGGTAAAATCGAGTTTTTTGCTCCGTGAACAGTTACCTCGCCTTGCAGTTTTTTTCCGCCGCAAATCACCGTTTTTTTCATACTCACACCTCTATATCAAAATCTTTCTCAATTTCAATATATGCGCGGAGTATTTTTGCCGTTACTTTTGCTCTTTCAATGCCGAATCCGGCCGTTTTTTATACGCCGAAATGCTCAGAAGCATACCCGACGCCCACAGCATTATCAGCAATGACGATGCACCCTTTGAAATAAACGGAAGCGTAAGCCCGGTTGACGGCAGAACGTTTGTTGCAACGCCCATATTTACGAATGCCTGCAATACAATTATCGTGGTTATTCCCGCCGCCAGATATGCGCCGAATTTATCCGCCGCTTCCATTGCGATTTTTATTCCGAAAAACGCAAACGCAACATAGAGAAGCACTACGATTACCGCACCCACGAAGCCGAATTCTTCGCAGATTATTGCGAAAATATAGTCGGTATCACTCATGGGCAGATGTGTTATTTTCTGCTTGCTGTTACCCAAACCTACGCCGAAAAGTCCGCCGTCGCCTATGGCGTAAAGTGACTGTACCACCTGATATCCCACGTCTTTCGGGTCGTCCCATGCGTGAAGCCACGCCGCAAAACGCCGGCTCTGATATCCCTTTATTGCAATCATAACCGGGATGAGTGCAGCCATTGCGCAGAGTGCAATAATGAAAAACCTTATGGGCATTCCGGAAACGAGAAGAATTATCGTTACCGCGCCCAGGTAGCACAATGTGGTTGAAAGGTCGGGTTCGGCAATAATAAGCACGCCGATAACGCCTATGGGCAAAAGCAGACGAATCCAATCGTTAAGGCTGCGGTACCACCACTTGTTTTTTGACGTGTATACCGCCGCATAGATTATACCGACGAACTTTGCAAACTCCGACGACTGAAACGTTACGGGCAGGCTTTTATGGGAAATCCACCTGTGCGCGTCGTATACGGACGGGCAGAAGAATACGGCAATAAGCAGTATTATTGCAATAACAAAGCCGGTAGTAAGCACGCGGGGTTTTGCAAAAAAGTGATAGTCGAGTTTTGACATAAAGAATATCAGTATAAAGCCCACCGCCGCAACGAGCGCCTGCCACTTTACGCCCGAAAACACCGATGCGGTATCCGACCTTATGGCTATGCTGTTGTACGATGCGCTGAACACCATTACAAGCCCTATGCATGTAAGAACAACTACCACCGCAAGCATCGGCAGATAAACACCCTTACGCACAAACCTTTTCTTTTTTGCCATACCGACACTCCTCAGAATTTATTGACTATATCCTTAAAAGCTCTTCCCCGTTCTTCAAAATCGGAAAACATATCAAAACTTGCGCACGCCGGTGACAGCAATACATTATATCCGCTTAATGCGTGCTTTCTTGCCTCATTAACGCCGTCTTCAAACGAGCCGTTAACAACAGTGTAGTTTTTCCAGCCTGCGCTGTCCGCGGCTTCTTTTAACCTTTGCGCCGTTGCACCTATAAGCACGGTATGTTTTATTTTGGGGGTAAAGGCCTCAAATACGGGGGCAAAACTTCCGCCCTTATCGTACCCGCCCAAAATAAGTACGGTAGGTTCTGTCATTGTCTGTATCGCCTTTACCGTGGAATCGGGATTTGTTCCTTTTGAATCGTTTATGTACGTAATGCCGTCTTTTGTGCAGACGGTTTCTATCCTGTGTTCAACGCCCCTGAACGTTTTTAGCGTATGCGCAACGGTCCCGGCGCCAACGCCCATAAGCATTGTAAGCGCGGTTGCCGCCAGTGCGTTTTCAAGATTGTGCGGCCCTTTTATTCTTATTTCATCTGTCTTTATAACTTTTTCGTTTTTTCCGTTAAAGGCAAAAACAATATATCCGTCCTTAACGAAAACGCCCTCTTTAAGTTCGGAAAGCCGCGAAAACATAACCGGTGTTCCCGTAACCCCGTCTTTCATATTCCTTACGGTTTCATCGTCGTAATTAAGTACCGAGTAATCGTCTTTTGTCTGATTGAGGAACACTCTTTTTTTGGCGGCAATGTAGTTTTCCATTGTCTTGTGCCTTATCATATGGTCCTCGGTAATATTAAGGAGCGCCGCGGCGCGGGCATGGAAATCCTTTATTCCTTCAAGTTGATAACTGCTTATTTCCGTTACCATAACGTCGCCTTTTTTTGCTTCCAGCGCGTGGGCAATATACGGTTCACCGATATTTCCAACAACAAAAGTGCCTCTGCCGGCATTTTTGAATATTTCACCCGTAAGGGTCGTAGTCGTGGTTTTGCCGTTTGTTCCCGTAATGGCTACGGTATCGCCTTTGCAAAGACGGTACGCAAGTTCTATTTCGGCTATAACCTCTTTGCCCTGTGCCTTTGCCTTTTCGGCATAAGGCAGATTAAGCGGCACGCTGGGTGAAACAACAATCAGGTCGTTTTCGTCAATCAAAGAATCGGGCGTCATACCCAAACGGAAAATATAATCGTCTTTATTTAAGTTTTCAAGCCCCGAAAGTTCTTTTTTGCTGTCGTTAAGCGTGACGCGTGCGCCGAGGCTTTTCAATACCGGAGCGGCGGCGATTCCGCTGCGCGCCATACCGATAACCAGTACGTTTTTTTTCATATTATCTCCTTAAAACCTGAATTCAAAGGCAAGCATAAGCGTAAGCACGCAAGCGGCGATTGTAACAAGTGTGTACATTGAAGTAACCGTTGTTTCGTGGTATCCGCAGAGTTCGTAGTGGTGGTGAAGCGGCGCCATTTTGAACACACGCTTGCCGTGACGGAGTTTATACGAGCCCACCTGCAATATAACCGAAACGCACGTTGCAACAAGCATTACGCACATTACCGGCAGAAGCAGTGCCGTTTTGGAAAACAGTGCGCATACCGCAAGGCACCCGCCCAAAGCAAGAGAGCCCGTGTCGCCCATAAATATTCTTGCGGGGTAAGTGTTGAAACGCAAAAATCCGAGACACGCTCCCGCCATTGCGGCGCAAAGTTCGGCAATCTGCTTAAAATCCTTTTCTTCCCCGCCCGAAATTGCGGAATCAAGCCCCGCACAGGCAATTATAACCGCAAGGGTGATTCCCTCAACAAGGGTCATTCTTGACGCAAGACCGTCAAGCCCATCGGCAAGGTTTTCGCCGTTGGTAACGGCTATCATCACAAACATCGCAAAGGGCACATACCACCAGCCCAGGTCAACCTGACCCGCAAAGGGAACAAAAATATCCGTTCCGACCTTTTTTGCCGCGTAAAGCGCCACGATAAGGGCAATTCCGAACTGACCGATAATCTTTTGGTATGCCCTGAGCCCCATTGAGCGCTTTTTTACTATTTTAATAAAGTCATCCAAAAAGCCTACAAGTCCGTAGCAGAAAGTTGCTATCAATGCAACAAGCGCCTCTTCGCTTGCGCCGAACACAAGGGAAGTTATAACGATTGCAAGTACAATCATTATTCCGCCCATTGTGGGTACGTTCTGTTTTTTCAGGTGAGACGCGGGTCCGTCGTCGCGCACCTGCTGACCGAATTTAAGTTTTTGCATAAGTTTAATCGTAATCGGTCCGATAATAAGGCATATTACAAACGCCAGCGCAAAAGGATACAGAAGATACGATATTTTGCCCTCCATTACAGGTTTCCTCCTTCGATGATTTCCTCTACCGCCTCGCGGTCGGAAAAATGATGTTTAACGCCTTTTATTTCCTGATAATCTTCATCGCCCTTGCCGCAAATTGCAATAACATCGCCTTTTTTTGCATATTCAAGAGCAATTTTTATTGCCTCTTTTCTGTCTGCATTGCGAACGTAGGGACAGGAAGTTTCCTTTATGCCCTCTTCAATGCTGTCGATAATCGATTCCGGTTCTTCAAAGCGGGGATTATCGCTTGTAAGCACGCAATAATCGGAAAGTTGACCCGCAAGGCGACCCATTATGGGGCGTTTTGCCGCGTCACGGTTGCCGCCGCACCCGAAAACACAGATAAGTTTTCCTTTTTTGAACGTATTTATTGAGGAAAGAATATTTTCAAGTCCGTCGGGGGTGTGCGCATAGTCAACAACAACCGTATAGCCCCTGTGCTTTGTGTCAACCGTTTCAAATCTTCCGGGAACGGAAACAAAACTTTCAATGCCCTTTATGCACTCGCCGATATCCGCGCCCGCCTCGACTGCGCAGCCCACGGCGCAAAGAATATTGCTTATGTTAAAAAGCCCCACCGTATGGGTCGTTACCCTGAACTCTTTTTCTCCGTAAACAAGGGTAAACACTGTTTTGTTGTGTTCGGTTTCGATGTCCTTTGCCCAAATATCCGCTTTTTGCTTTATTGAATAAGAAAGCATGGGGATTTCGGCATTTTCGTAAAGTTTTTTGCCGAAATCATCATCAATGTTCACAACACCTTTTTTTGCGGTTTTGAAAAGTTTTGCCTTTGCCGCGGCGTAGTTTTCCATTGTAATAAAATAGTCAAGGTGGTCCTGTGTAAGGTTTGTAAAGCCCGCAGACGCAAAAGTGATTCCGTCGGTTTTATGTAAATCAAGGGCGTGCGCGGTAACCTCCATTACCACCCACTTAATGTTTCTTTTCACCATTTCGCTTAATGCGTATTGAAGTTCTATGGGGTCGGGCGTGGTGCTTGTAAGAATATGAATATCAAGTTTTTCATCGTTTGCCACGATCCCGCTTGTTCCGATAACTCCGCAGGGAATTCCGCACCGTTTTGCTATTTTCTGAACCATATAACTTATGCTCGTTTTGCCGTTTGTGCCCGTAACGCCTATCATTGTAAGTTGTTTTGCGGGGTTATTGTAAAAATTCGCCGCCATATGCGCCATTGCGATTCGGGTATTTTCAACCTGAATCTGTTCAATGGGGCAATCGACTTTTCTTTCCACAACCGCCGCAGCCGCACCGCTTTTGTACGCGTCGGCAACGAACTTATGTCCGTCAACCTGTGTGCCGCTTATGGCAAAATAAAGCGAGCCTTTTTCCGCCTTGCGTGAATCGATTGTAAGGCTTTTTATTTCTGTTTTTGATTCTCCGAACCCGATAATATCCTTCAAATACATAACACTATTCAATACCGTAATAAGTTGTTGTGTCTTCCGCGGTATTGCCCTTTACCTTTACTATGCTGTATTTTTCCGCCTGTTTTCCTGCCGCAGGCGTCTGTGAAACTACGCTTCCCGAACCTTCAATCTCTATCTGCAAACCTAAATCTTTTAACCTTGATGCGGCATAATCCACAGTAGTGCCTATTAAATTAGGCACTTCCACGGTTTCCCTTCCGCCGTTTAAATCGCTTTTAATCTGCATATATTTAAGTATCTTTTCAATGATTTTACCAGCGTATGGTGCCGCGGTGTTACTGCCGTAATCGTTGTATATTTCCGCCTCGTCTACCGTAACAAGCACCGCAAATTTCGGATTATCCGCCGGAGCAAAGCCGAAAAACGAACCGATATGCACGCCCTGAACTATTTTGCCGTCCTTATACTTCTGCGCCGTTCCCGTTTTTCCGCCTATGCGATAGCCCTCGACCTGTGCATTTTTTCCTCCGCCCATGGAAACAACGCCTTCAAGCAGTGTGCGCATTTTGGCGCTTGTATCGCTGCTTATTACCTGCCGCACTTTTACAGGCTCGTTTTTAACAAGTACGTTGCCGTTATCATCGGTCATTGACGCAACAAAATAGGGCTGATAAAGCGTTCCGCCGTTGATAACCGCACATGCGGCGGTTATAAGTTGCAGCGGAGTTACCGCTATTGACTGACCGAACGAAATTCTTGCGAGGTCGGTATTCTTTACGTATTTCGGCGCAAGCAGAATCCCTGACTGGTCGGCTGAAAAGTCTATGCCCGTAGTTGACGAAAACCCGAAGTTTTCCAGGTAAGAATAGAGTGTTTTCTGTCCTAAGCCAAGCCCCATCTGCATAAATGCGGGGTTACAGGAATTGCATATTGCCTGTTGCAGCGTCTGGCTGCCGTGAGGAACGGTACGCCAGCATTTTATTTTTTCGCCGTCAACTATATGATATCCGGGGCAGTAGAAAGTGCTGCTTTCGGAAACCGTCTTTTCTTCCAATGCCGCCGAAAGGGTAAACATCTTAAAAGTAGAGCCGGGTTCGTATGTATCAAGAATACAGCCGTTGCGGGAATACTCTTTCTTTTCCTCGTCCGTTGGATCGTTGGGGTCATAGTCGGGCAGTTGCGCCATTGCAAGCACCGCACCGGTTGACGGATTCATAACTATGCACTTAACGTTTTTTGCCTTGTTGTTTTCAAGGCACTCGCGCATAGTGTTTTCCACAAAGGACTGTATTGCATAGTCAACCGTAAGATTCAGGTTTACGCCGTTTGTAGCGTCAATGTATCGCTGGTCGCTGCCGGGAATCTGCCCGTTTGAAACGTCGGTTGAAGATATTACTTTGCCCGAGAGCCCGCGCAGTTGCTTATCGTATTTAAGTTCAAGCCCGTCGCTGCCCACTCCGTCGCCGTTGACGCTTCCCAACACCTGAACGAGGGACGCGCCCTTGGGATAGTATCTTTTTACGTCGTCAACAAGATAAAGCCCGTCGATGTTAAGGGATTCGATGTACGCCGCCTGGTCTGCTGTCAGGTGGCGTGCCACAACGTATTCGTTAAGGGTAACGCCCTTTTCGTAATTGATTTTCTTAAAAAGTGTTTCGTAGGAATATTTTTCGCCCAAAAGCGTTACAAGCATATTTGTAATCGATTCGGCGGAATAGCCGGACTGACTTATTTTTTTCGGCTTTGAATTAAGGGTTTTTGATGCGGCGCTTATCGCCAGCGCCTCGCCGGTGGAATCGTAAATTGTTCCCCTTGCGGCGGCTATGGTGGTGGTTGAGGTCCACTGCCCCAGGGCTTTACGCTGCAACCTGTCGGCTGCTACAATCTGCCAGTAAAACAATGCGCCCACTATGATAGAAAAAGCCAGTATCATAGCGAGGCACACATATAACAGTCTTAACTTATAACTGCCTGTTTTTACGCCCAACTTTTTATCCTCCTTTCAAGAGAGTTCAACCAGTCAAGTACAGTATCGTAAAAGTTTCCGCTCTCTTGTGTCCGAGCATCCTGTTCTTCACTCACCGAGGGAACGGCAACGCTTACCACGCTGTCGTCCTCAGGATAAGAAAGGGCAAGTTGGTTTTCGGCAGTATTGAAATAGGAATCAAGGTCGTTGCCCGCGGAACAGTCTTTTTCCGCAGTGCGCACCTGCAATTCAAGGTTGACCTTTTCTTTTGCCAGGTCGCGTATTGTCCGTGTATTCTTGTAGATTTCCGCATTGCGCTGTACAACGCAAAAACCCATTGCGGCTATTGTTACGCTTAAAACAACGACGCGGGCGCAAAGTTTTGCGGCGGTTTTTCTCTCCGCTTTCTCCTTTGCCCTCCTGTCCGGCGCTTTTTTAGGCGCTGTTTTTCTTTCTTTTTGAGGGGCAAACTGAGGCGCAAGCGCAGCATTGCTGTCGACACCGTAATAAACTTTATATTCGGTTTTGCTCGTTCTTTGCTTACTCATTTTATTCACCCTGCTTATTTTTTATGTCAAATACGCTCCATTACCCGAAGTTTTGCGCTTTTGCTTCTCGGGTTCTCCTCTGTTTCCTCTTTTGAAGGCAGTATCGCTTTTGTAACCACCTTTACTTCCGGCACTTTGCCGCATATGCATACGGGAATCCGCGGCGGACACGTGCAGGGGTTTGCAAGATTCTGCATTGTGTGCTTTATTATCCTGTCTTCAAGGCTGTGAAAAGTGATAACACACATTCTTCCGCCTGTGTTAAGCCGTTTGCTTACCGTGTGAACCGTGTTTTCCAGAATGCCCAATTCGTTATTTACTTCTATTCTTATGGCTTGGAATGTGCGTTTTGCCGGGTGGGGACCCGTGCGCCTTGCACGGGTGGGAATGGCTTTTTTGATTATCTCAACAAGTTCACCCGTTGTGTTTATCGCACCTTTTTCCCTTTCGGAAACTATATACTGTGCAATTCTCGATGCCCACTGTTCCTCGCCGTAATCGCGGATTATTCTTGTAAGCTCCTTTACGGAATACTCGTTTACCACGTTGAATGCGCTCATATACTGGCTCTGGTCCATACGCATATCAAGAGGTGCGCTGTGCTGATAGGAAAATCCTCTGTCGGCATTGTCAAGCTGATAGGAACTTACACCTAAGTCGAGCACACAGCCGTCGATTTTTTCAATATTCAGCGTATCAAGCACATTTGCAATGTCTGCAAAGTTGCTTTTTACTATCGTTACCCTGTCGCCGAATTTTTTAAGACGCTCGCCCGCCGCTTTTATCGCGTCGTCGTCACGGTCGATACCGATAATTCGGCACGAATTATTTCTTGAAAGCATTTCCTCGCTGTGACCGCCGCCGCCCAGTGTGCCGTCAACGTAGATGCCGTTTTCCTTTATATTCAGCATATCCACGCTTTCTTTAAGAAGCACCGATGTGTGCTTAAACTCCATTACTTATTCCCTCCGGACATTTTAAGCGCTATATCTTTTTGTAAATCTCTGCGCTTTGCAAGGGAATTGTATTCTCCCGTTGCCCAATTTTCGGCGTCCCAGATTTCAAAATGGTCACCTACGCCGCTTATAACAAGTTCCTTTTTCAGCCCCGCGTATTCCCTGTATCTTATGGGAATAAGCACACGTCCCGCCGAATCAAACTCGCCCCACGTGGCGTTGGTGTAAATACTGCGCTTGAATTCGGCTGTCTGCTCGTCAAATTCGGGAAGTGCTTCAACCTGCTCGGTCAGTTTTTCCCACTTTTCCATAGGATAAATTGCCAAACAGGCATTTGAGCCGCAGGAAATGATGAATTCCTCGCCCAACTGCGATTTATACTTTGCGGGAATGCGAACACGACCCTTGTCGTCGACCGTAACATCGTACTGCCCCAAAAAGCCTTTAAGCGCCATATTCACACCTCCCGTCAGAAAATTTTATAGTGATAGTTAGTTACGCTTTATATATTACCACTTTTTTGCCCACTTTGCAACACTTTTTATTGATTTTTTTATTATTTTTTTGTCTTTTGCCCACTTTGCAACATTCAAAAGGCAAAAAAAAGTTCCGAACCGCCTTTTTACGGGCTTTCGGAACCTGTTGCCGCTCATTTATGCCGTGGGCAAAAGTGGGCAAATAATTTTGTTTTTCGCATTTTTAATAAAAAATTTGAGTTTTGGTATTGATTTTCTGCCGATTTTTTGCTACAATGTATTTAAGAATTAATCAACGGAGGATTTTAATATGAAAGAAAAAGTGATTTTTATTTCCGTTCTCGTACTTCTGCTGCTGATTGTTCTTTGTATTCCCATTCCGAAAGGTACGATTTAGGACGGCGGTTCAAAGGTATACCATGCGGTGCTGTACAAACCAGGGTTACGGTACCCATCCAAGCCACGCCTTAAACCGATTCTTTTTCCGCTTTTTTGCGTTGCCGAAACTTGAAATACTCCCGGTATTCCTGCGTTCCGCCGCCTTGAAAAACTAAAAAATAATTCGGTTTAAGGTCGGAGATTCGTAAAAATGTGCAGATACAAGGAAAAGCGGTGAGATAATATAGGAGATATTATAAGACGCTTTGACGAAGCAGATGTGCGTTTTTTGCACATTTGAACGGGTTCGGATAGGTACCCTATTATCTGGTACCACCTTTACACAGATTCCGATAATAAGCCCGGTATATATCCGCAGTTTACTTTTTCCCTTAAAACCTTAAATCCGAACTTTGGGACAATGAAGAAGAAAAAATCAAAGCACCCTGAATTTTCTCAGGGTGCTTCGTTTATTATCATACTGTTTTGTGTAATTTCCTCAAACAATTCTTCGCCCAAAAACTTTTTTGCAACGTCAAAATTCGGGCGGCGGTCGGAAGTATTGTGGCAGTCGCTTGCAATTAAGTGCACAAGCCCGTCCTCAACAAATCTTTTCGCCTTTCCGCGCAAAAATATATGCCCGAAAACCTCATTATCAACCTGTACAAGGCAGCCCGCATTGCACGCTTCGCACAAAAAATTCTCATTAAAGAACTTTTTGTAGCGTTCCGGGTGAACGAGAATCGGTATTACGGAATAATCGGCACACAGTTTGTAAAGCCTGTCGATAACCGCGTTTTCGCTTATCGGTTCAAAGGGCATTTCAATTAAAATATGCTTTTTTTCGTCAATGCACAAAAGTTCAAGGCTTTCATTGTTGAAAAGATTCGGATAAAGTTTCACTTCCGCTCCGAAATGGGGCGTTATGCCCGACTGCAAAACCGCGTCCTTTATCCTGTTGTACGCTTCACGCCTTTTTGCGGCAAACGCTTCTTTCGAGCGGGTTCGCGGGTCAAAATGCGGAGTGAAACAAACGTCTGTAATACCTTGCTTTTTCAGCATTTCAAGCATTACAATGCTTTCTTTTTCGTTCTTTGCCCCGTCGTCAATTGCGGGAAGAATGTGCGTATGAATATCGATTTTCATCGCCTGTATGCTTGCTGATACCGGCTTCCGTCTGCTTTGCTTGCGTTAAGCACAAAGCCGAGAATATGTGCCCCAACCCGTTTAAGGCTGTCAACCGCCTTGTCAAGTTCCTGGTAATTGGTCTTATTTTCGTATACCACAAGCACCGTGCCGTCGCACACTTTTGCCACGGGAACGGCATCAACCACCACGTTTACGGGCGAAGTATCTATAAGAATGTAATCAAACTCGCCCGAAAGTTTATCAAGCATCTTTGAAAAAGCCTCGCTGGACAGCAATTCCGACGGATTCGGCGGAATAAGCCCCGCAGTTATAACCGAAAGTTCGGTGTTGGGCACGCGCTGAATTATCTCGTTAAGCCCGCACATTCCGCTTAAATAATTGGTAACGCCGGGCGCATTGTTAAGGCGGAAAAATTTTGATACCGAGGGCTTGCGCAAGTCGCAGTCAATAAGCAAAACGCGGGTATTTACCTGCTTTGAAAAAGCCGCGGCAATGTTGCACACCGTTGTTGTTTTGCCCTCGTTTGCCTGTGCGCTTGTAAACAGAATGCGTTTGCACCCCTGTTTGAACACGGAAAGCGAAATATTTGTCCTTGCAAGTTTGTACGCCTCAACGGTAAAGAAATCACTGCTTTGAGGTTTTGTATCTTTTTTCATATTACTTTTCCCCCTTTGAGCCGTAACCGCTGTAATAGTAGTACTTGCTGCTGCGTCTTACGCTTTCGTTAAAATCGGGAATGGACGCAATAACGGGAATATCAGCATATCTTTTGGCAAGTTCCCTTTCGTCTTTGACTTTTGTGCCGAGCACTTCGCGCAAAAGTTCGATAACGAATATCAGTGCAGCGCAAAGTACAGCCGCCAGAAGTGCATTCCTTACCGGATTCGGTGACGCCGGCGATTTCGGAAGTTTAGGGTAAGCGTTAATATTTGCCGTAATGCTTTCGGAAGTCTTTTCTTTAAGCCATTCACCCGCCGTTTCGGCAACGCAGGTTGCTGTTTTATATGCAGTCTGCGGGTCGTTATCGGATACTTTTACCTTGATTACCGTCGTTTCATCGTCACATGTAAATTCAATTTCAGGGTCGTGGTCAAGAGCGGCTTTTTCCCTTATCATTTTTGAATAATCTGCCGATGAAAGAATGGTGTTACAGGTTTTTGTGGCACGCAGAGCAAGCACCCACTCGGTATTGCTTTGCGACGCACTCGTTTTCTCTTCAACGGTTCCCGTAACAACAATTATCTGCATTTGCGAAACATAAACAGGTTTAATAAGGTATACGCTTGCCGCATACGCTCCGATTGCACCCACAAGTGCAAACACGATTATAAGCACCGCATATTTCCGCAAAACCCTAAAAACGGTTTCAAGTGATATCTCCATTACTTTACTCCTTTATCAGATGATATATTTTGCACTCTTTTCCGGTCTCCCTTCAAGTTCGGCTTTCTTTTCTTCGTAACCGGGACGTCCCAAAAGCGCATAGGTGGCATTTTTACCCTCTTCAACGCCGGGCTGGTCGAATGTATTTATATTGAGCATTGCCCCGCAATAGGCGGTTTCAAGTTCAAAGAAATACATAAGTTCGCCGATAGTGAACTCATTTACTTCCGGAAGCATAATCGTGTGGTTAAGATGTCCGCTTTTAAGAAGCGCATACTCCGTTGCGGTGCGCTCGGCAGTGATAAGTTCGTTCATCGTATGTCCGCACAGGAAGTGTACTGCGGGAATATCCTCACAACCCTCGGGAATCGTTACTTCTTTGCGGTACGAATCCACGCCGAGAATTGTTATAACTTTGTCAAAAGGTCCTTCGGTATAAAGCTGAACCTGGCTGTGCTGGTCGGTAACGCCCAACGCTTTAACCGGAGTCTGCCCCACATTTACGATATTGCCGTCCAAATCGTGCTTTTTGCCCAAAGATTCGCCCCAAAGCTGGCAATACCAGTCAGACATATATTTAAGGCTGTCGGCATAAGGCATCATAACAGATATATTCATACCTTTCTGCATTGCAATGTACTGCATTGCCGCTGCCATAAGAGGTGCATTTTTGTAAAGGTCAGGTGACGATGCAAGTTCGTCGGCATAAGCCGCGCCTTTAAGCATGGCCTTAATGTCAATACCGCAAACTGCCGCCGCAACAAGACCTACGGGGCACATTTCGCTGAATCTGCCGCCTACGCTGTCGGGAATAACATATTTTTTGAAGCCCTCGCGGTCGGCAAGTTTAATAAGGTTGCCTTTTTCCTTATCGGTGGTGGCAATAACGTGTTTTGCCGCGTCCTTGCCCAAATGTTTTGTAAGCATATCCCACAGCACAAGATATTGCGTCATGGTTTCGCTTGTGCTTCCCGATTTTGAAATTACGTTTATACAGGTCTTTTTAATGTCGATAACATCAAAAAGCGCTTCCATTCTCTCGGGGTCGATGTTGTCCTCAACGTAAAGTTTGGGGCAGCCGTTTCTCTTTTCCTTTGAAAGGTCGTTATAGTGCAGATGATTTATCGCCTGCTGTATTGCTATTGGTCCCAGAGCGCTTCCGCCGATTCCCAAAACCACAAAGTAATCAAAGTTTTCCTGTACGTGCTTTGCGGTTGCAAGAATATCTTCAACTATTTCGTCCTGATTGTAGGGAAGTTCCGTCCAGCCCATCATACCGGTGCCGCGGTTCTTCTTTACATATTCATAAGCCGCCGCCGCTTTATCGGCAACACTTTTAAGTTCCTCTTCGGTTATTCCCTTTTCGCCTATCTGTGCGGACATCATATTGTTAACGTCCAGCCTGAGTTTCATTTTCTCCATCTTCTTTTCCTCCACATATTTCATCTATATTTTTGGCGTCGGTATGTTCAACCGGTACCCACCTTTTCACGGGGTGGATAACTCCCCATGCCGAAGCCGCCATAAAAGTAACCAAAAAGGCGGGGAACCCGATTATGCCTTTAAAGTTGCGTTTTATATCTTTTTTTTCAAGAATGACTACAAACAGCGCAAACACCGTCATTGCAATCAGACTTACAAGTATTGAAATTACCGTCCACCACACAAAGGGGACGATATATTTAAGCGAAATAAGCGCCGCAGCGGTTGAAAATACCCACCCGGCAATACCAAAAAACACGCTCGGTACGGACATAAGATACATAAAACCGTCAAAACAGCGTTTATTGTTTCTGTATGAGGGCATACACTTTCTTAACGTATTCCACATTCCCGCCGACCATCGCACACGCTGATGCCACGACTGTATAAACTTTGTGGGCTGTTCGTCAAAGAACTTGGCTTCCGGCGCAAAAACTATCTTTTCGCCCTCGGCAATACGGTAAATGGAATACTCTATATCCTCGCTTATTTCCGTAGTGTGCCAGCCGCCGCTCTGCCTTAAAACATCGGTTTTTATAGAAAACCCCGTACCGCCCAAAAATGCGGACATATTAAGATTCGTTCTTGCATTGTTGCAAAAACGCATAACAGTTAAGAAGTATATGGCGTATGCGCCGCTTAACCAGTTGTCCGACGGATTTTTCGTATCGCGATAACCCTGAATCATACGCTCTCCGCAGTTTATGCGGGCATTCATTTTTGCAATATAGTTTTCTTCAACAACATTGTCCGCGTCAAAGAATGCTATGGCGTCGCTGTCAAAACTTTCATCGGCAAGCAGTTTGTCAATAACCCAGCTTAAAGCCTGCCCTTTTGTTTTTTTGTCAGGCGCATACCGTTCAAAAACACGCGCACCGGCGTTTTTAGCAATTTCCGCCGTGGAATCGGTACAGTTATCGGCAACAACTATTACGTCAACTTCAACGGGATATTTCTGCTTTTTAATGCTTTTAATAAGATTTGCAATAACCTTTTCTTCGTTTCTTGCGCAGATAAGCGCCGAAAACTTATTTATTTTTTCACTTTTGTCCTCGGGCGGAAGGTTCTTTTTGAATCCGAACACGCCGATACACAAATGATACAGGCAACAGATGCCTGACAGGATACTGAACAAAGCGCTTATAAGCGCAAGAATATATACTGCAACCATATAAACTCTTTCTGCCGCAAAAAAATTGCGATATTTTCATTCTCGTATAATCTCGTACATTATAATTCAAGTAAAAATACTTGCTTGCAAGGGTATTTTTACGACCGATTTCAATGGCAGACACGGCTGCAAGCCGTTAAAGCCGTAAGGCTTAAAAACACGCAAGTGTTTTTGTCTGCGTACATTATAATTCAAGTAAAAATACTTGCTTGCAAGGGTATTTTTACGACTGATTTCAATGGCAGACACGGCTGCAAGCCGTAAGGCTTAAAATCACGCAAGTGTTTTAACCTGCGTACATTATACCACACTTGAAAGCAATGTGCAACAAAAAAGTCACACTGCTGGGCAATGTGACTTAATTAAAATAATTTTACTCTTCGGTATACAAATACATATTACTGCCGTTGTTCCACAGGCGTTCCAAGTCGTAAAAATGCCTTTCCTCTTCATAAAACACGTGAACGATAACGTCGCCGTAGTCAAGAACGACCCAACGTGCCTCATCGTAACCGTCCTCACGAATCGCGTCAACGCCCTGTTTTTTCATTTCATCCTCAATATTGTCGCACACGGCGCGCACGTGGGTTTTGCTTCCCGCACTGCAAATAACAAATGCGTCGGCAATAACGGTCATTCCGTCAAGATTTACCACCGTTACTTTTTCGGCTTTTTTATTAAGCGCCGCCTTGCAAATACTTTTTATAAGTTCGTTCTTTTCCATTACTCTCTCCCGTTTTTAAGATAATTTAATGCGTCAAGGGTAAGATGATGTATATCCCCCTCAAAGGAAATTACATTTTCAAAATAAGCAATAAGCCCGGCATCAACCGATTTTTCAGTCGCCCTGCGGATATTCTCCACTCCCGGATATTCCCGTCCGTCCTCTATGGCGTCGGCAAGGCAGACGATCTTTTCTTCAATGCTCATATTCTCTCTGCCGGTTGTATGATATTTTATTGCGTTAAGCACCGTTTCATCGGTTATGCCGTACTCCTCTTTTGCCACAATCGCGCCAAGGGGTGCATGGATTATTTTATCATACGCAAGAAAACCGTCAAGCATTTTTTTCTGTTCTTCGTCGGGTGATTTATATTTTGCGCAATCGTGCAGAAGCGCCGCCACAAAGACTTTATCGCGGTCGGCAGAAGTATTGAAGCACAGTTCCTGCGCCGCAAGAACCGTACGCAGTGTATGCTTATACCGTTCGGGTTTCAGGTCTTTTTTAAGTTTTTGCTTAAAGCTTTCAATTTTTGTATAGTCCATATGTCTTTATTATCTCCCACACGCCTTTATCAACAAATTTTTCCGCACTTTGACCGCTTTTTACTTTTTCCCGTATTTCGCTTGACGAAATATCAAGCCCCGTATGGTTTGCAAAATGCAGCTTAGCGCCGTGATTCTGCGCGTCTTTAACGCCGCGGGCATTATTGAAGCCGGTCCTTCCCACAACGATAAATTCAACCATTTGAAACACCTCTTCCGCCCTGTGCCAGGACATAAGCACTTCCGCGGTATCTTCGCCGATAATAAAGAAGTATTCACCGTCGGTGTTTTCTTTAAGATATGTAAGCGTATCGAAACTGTACGTTTTGCCTTTTCTGTCGGTTTCAACGGTGCTTACAAAAAAGTCGGGATTGTTTTTTGTTGCCGCATAAAGCATTTTAAGGCGGATATTTTTATCCGTTACGTCCTTTTTGTGAGGCGCGTCGCCAAGGGGCAGAAACATAATTTTATCAAGCCCGAATTCGTTTTTGCAAAAAGCCGCCATTTCCGTATGTCCCAAGTGAACGGGGTCAAACGTGCCGCCCATAATTCCGATTTTCATTTACCGTATAATCTCCGAAAAACAGATAATAATTTTCTTTGAGGTGATTGTTTTGATACTGTTCTTTTCCTTTGCGCTGTACCCCGCGTTTTTCATCGTTCTTTACGCCGCGGGCGAATATCTCTTCCCCACCAAAAACGGTGCAATGATTTTCGCCGCCCTTTCGGGAATAATAGTTTCGGCAGCGTATTATTATATCCGCACAAAAGTTGCCGAACTTAAAGAAACCAAGCGCAAAAAAACGGAAAACGAAAGCACGCTTGTTTCGCAGCTTATGCTTCTTGACCCGGCAAGGTTTAATTCGTTTTTTCCCGAAAACGCCCTTTGCGACAATTCTTTTTCGGGCATAAACGAGGAAAAAGTGCTGTCGTATTTAAGAAAAAACGGCTCTGAGGGAAAGGTGGATATATATTCCCTTAAAGGGCTTACCCAAGGCGCCGAAGATTTATTGAAACTTCTTAACGTAAAGTATTCACTTCACAAAGGCAAAGAAATCCTTTCCGCCGCGGAAAAAGAGCCGCTGCCGAAAATAAAGACCGTCCGTGCGTATTCAAGGATAAACAGCATTCTGCGGGTTTTATCGGGCAAAAAGTTTATGATGTTTTCGCTTAAATACGGCATTATTCTGCTTTTATTAAGCCTGATAACGCCGTACAAAGCGTACTATATCATATTCGGTTCTCTGCTTTTTTCCTACGGAGCGTTTCTTACCGTTTTTAAGAAAAAGTAGTCAGTCAACAAAGTCAAATTCCATATCGCCTATGCGCACAAGACTTCCATCGCCCGCACCCTTTTCACGCAAAGCGGCAATTACGCCCTTTTCCCTTAACATACGCTGGAAATAGTCAAGGGAAACGTGGTCCTCAAAGTTTGTCTTGCGCAAAAGTGCGTCAATGAGATTTCCCTCAACCGCAAACAACTGTGCCGAAATTTTGGTAACGGTGAACGCATTGGGGTCTTCCCACATTTCCTCTTCATACGTTTCGTGAATCGGTTCGGGCTCGGGAAGTTCTTTAAGTTTTTGAGCAATCGCCCTCAAAAGCGGTTCAAAGCCCGAATTTGTTGCCGCCGACACCTTGAATACGGGTGTATCTTCACCCACATATTCTTTAAGGCGGACAAAATTCTCTTCTGCCCCCGGAAGTTCGGATTTATTTGCCGCAACAAATTGCGGCAGCGCCGCAAGCGCCGGCGAATACCGTTCAAGTTCGGCGTTTATTGCGTCGTAGTCTTCAAGAGGGTCGCGTCCCTCACTGCCCGAAATATCAAGCACGTGAATTATTACCCTTGTGCGCTCAATATGCCTTAAAAACGCGTGTCCCAAGCCCGCACCGTCCGCTGCGCCCTCGATAAGCCCGGGGATATCCGCCGCAACAAAAGTATTTCCGTCAATTTTCACCACGCCAAGGTTAGGTTCAAGTGTGGTAAAGTGATAGTTTGCGATTTTCGGTCTTGCCTTTGAAATTATCGAAAGTATCGTTGACTTGCCCACATTTGGAAACCCCACAAGTCCCGCGTCCGCAATGGTTTTAAGTTCCAGAATAATTTCACGCTGCTTGGTTATTTCGCCGTTCTGAGAAAAATTGGGGGCTTTAAGTTTTGCGCTTTTATAGTATGCATTGCCTTTTCCGCCCCGTCCGCCTTTTTGTATTATGCGGCGGGAATTTTCTTCAAACATATCGGCTATAACAAGCCCCGTTTCGGCGTCACGCACAACCGTACCTCGGGGAACGCGGATAACCGTGTCCTTTCCGCTTGCGCCCGTTTTAAGATTGTTCATTCCGTTTTCGCCGTTTTCGGCACTGAAATGCTTTTGAAAATGAAAATCAAGCAGCGTGCGCATTGATTTATCGGTTTCAATTACAATATTGCCGCCGTTGCCGCCGTTGCCGCCGTCGGGTCCGCCCGCCTGAACGTACTTTTCCCGGTGAAAAGACAGCCCGCCGTTGCCGCCGTCGCCGCTTTTTATAAAAATTTTAACGTAATCAATAAACATAAACTTATCTCCTCAATGAACGTATTTTACCACATCATTTGCTCTTTGGCAAGTGCCGGAAATAATCGCACTGCTTATTTACGGGGCAGGTTTCGCATTTGGGTTTCTGTGACGAACAGCATCTGCGCCCGTGCCACAAAATTGCGTGATGTGCCTTTATCCACCTGTTTTCGGGCAGATTCTTTTGAAGTTGAAGTTCGGTATCAAGCACATTTTTTGCTTTTGCAAGTCCTATTCTGTTTGAAACGCGGAATACGTGTGTGTCAACCGCTATTGCGGGGCGCGAAAACGCTATTGCCGCCACAACATTTGCGGTTTTTCTGCCCACGCCCGGAAGTTCGCGCAATTCTTCAAAATTTTCCGGCACGTTTCCGTTATACCGTTTAAGAATAATATCAGTTGTTTCAAGTATATTTTTTGCTTTATTCTTATAAAATCCGCAGGAAAAAATTTTCTGTTCAAGTTCGGACTGCGTAAGTGTAATCATTTTTTCAGGCGTGCCGTAATCCTTAAACAGTTCGCGCGTTACGATATTCACCCGCTTATCCGTGCACTGCGCCGAAAGCATTACCGCAACAAGCAGTTGATACGGCGAGGAAAATTCAAGTTCGCAGTCCGCATCGGGATAAAGTTTTTCAAGTTCGTCTAAAATAAGTTCTGCTTTTTTTCTGTTCATAACTTCAAAAAATGAGCCGTCCCTTTTTTATCGGGACGGCTCAACAACTTCAATTTGTTTTATTCAGCCTTGTCGGCGGGTTTTTTCTTTTTTGCCGAAACAGCAATGATTATTGCTACAACAGCAACTACCACAACGCCGCCTGCAATGCAGCCGATAAGCACCCAGTTGGGCGAGCTTGCGGTATCGGTTGTTCCTTTGTTATCGCCTGTGGGAGCGGGTGTAACCGCAAGAAGGTCGTTGCCGTCCTTGTCGGTTTTTGAAATAATTTCGCCGTTCTTTTCAACGGTTACTGTTCCGTTATTATCGGTCTTAATGATGTTGCCGGTGTTGTCATACTTAACAAGTTCAAGTCCGGTCTTCTCATCAAGGTTGAAATTGTCGTTACCGTAGAGATATTTTCTCATAGCGGTAAGGTAGGAATATTCGTACTGATTTGCCTTGTCGGTCTGAGTGGGGCAAAGTATTGCGCCGCCGGTAAGGTCATCCCAAGCGTATACCATAACAGCCGAGAACTCTGCGGGCTTGTTGGCGGTGGCAACAGCGTTGGTAAGGTGAGCGGTAAACTCTTCGGGAGTAGCCGCCGCAACATAATCTTCCTTCGTTCCGGTTGCTGAATAACGAACGGTTTGCTCTTTCGCTCTTGTATTCTTCTTTGCTTTGATTTCGATGGGGTTATCGGCAAGGTCGGTCTTATCATAACCTACTACAACGTTGGGAACAACTTTATCGCCGTTCTTCCAGTTAGCCTCAACCCTGGCAGTCATCTCGGTATAAGCCTCGCCGCCTTTGCCTTCGCCGCCGAGCCACGAAACCGCATCGCAGCCTGCCGCAACAGCCTCGGCATACGAGGGAGCATTAAGAGCAACTACGTACATAGCCTCAACATCGTCGTTAAGCTGCGTTTTGGGTACTGTGGTTTTCTTGGGGTTTGCGCCGTCTGCAACATACTTTTTAAGTCTTTTATTAAATGTTTCTATTACCTTGGTGATGTTGTCATTCCATTCAATGAATACAACGGGGCGGCCGTCGGAAGCGGTAAGATAACCCGCGCAGATAAGGTAGCCCTTAACGATGGTTTCTGCATCACCCGTTTCAACTTCGCCGTCAAGCACGATGGCATAGGGCATTTCTTTGATAAACGCGTTGGCCTGTGTGCCGAGAGTTGAATGAAGTTTAAGTTGGTTGTTCATATAGGTAAGCGATACTTTGCTGCCTGAAGCGTCGGTCTTATAACCTGCATGATACTTGTATGCAATGAAATCAATACCTGCTTTTGCGGCATAGTTGATTTCCGAAATGAACGTAGCCTGAGCGAATCTGTCAAAGAATACGCTGCCGTCTTTCTCGGTAGCATAGAAAGGAACTCTGTTTGTTCCCGTTATTGCCTTGGCAATAGCGTCTGCGGCGGTATAGTCAACTTCATCGACATATTCCAAACCGTCTACCATGTATCCGTGTCCGCTTTCGCCCTGCATATAGTACATACCTACAAGGCTTTCAACCTGTTTCTTTTCGGCGGCAGTTTCGTTTTCGCCGTCTGCAAAAGCAACCGTGCCGAAGCACGAGAATGCAATGCACGCAGCCGTTAAGGCTACAAGTATTTTTTTCATAAATTTGACCTCCAAATTACTTTCTGATAATGATTATACTACACCTGAATCCAAAAAGTCAATAGTTTTTTTCTTTATTTTTTAATATTTTATCAATACAAAATAATTTGCGGCACAATATGTGGTGCCCCGGTTTTTTTTGACCTCAATTTTTTCTTTTTTGAGCACTTTTAATTGACATAATTCGGATTATGCATATAATGTTATTATAATTTTATTGATTACACGGAGGAATATTACTATGGATATGGAAAAAATAATCTCTCTTTGCAAGGGCAAGGGTTTTATATTTCCCGGAAGCGAAATATACGGCGGTCTTGCAAACACATGGGATTACGGTCCTTTGGGCGTTGAGCTTAAAAACAACGTAAAAAAGGCTTGGTGGCAGAAATTTGTACAGGAAAGTCCCTACAACGTGGGTGTTGACTGTGCTATTTTAATGAACCCCGAAGTATGGGTTGCGTCGGGTCACGTAGGCGGATTCTCAGACCCGCTTATGGACTGCAAAGCCTGTAAGTCAAGATACCGTGCCGACAAACTTATTGAAGATTTCAACCACGAAAAAGGCACCGATATGGTTGTTGACGGTTGGAGCAATAAGGAAATGGAAGAATATATAAAGGAACATAACATCGTTTGCCCCGACTGCGGCAAAAACGACTGGACGGGCATTCGTCAGTTTAACCTTATGTTCAAAACTTTCCAGGGCGTTACCGAGGATTCGTCCTCAACAGTTTATCTCCGTCCCGAAACCGCGCAGGGCATTTTCGTAAACTTCAAGAACGTTCAGCGCACCACGCGCAAGAAAGTTCCTTTCGGCATATGCCAGGTAGGTAAATCGTTCCGTAACGAAATCACTCCCGGCAACTTTACTTTCAGAACCCGTGAGTTTGAGCAGATGGAACTTGAATTCTTCTGCAAACCCGGCACCGACCTTGAATGGTTTGAATACTGGCGCTCGTTCTGCAAAAAGTGGCTGCTTGATTTGGGTATAAAGGAAGAATCGCTCCGTCTGCGCGACCACAGCAAGGAAGAACTTGCGTTCTATTCAAAAGCGACTACCGACTTTGAATTCCTGTTTCCCTTCGGCTGGGGCGAACTTTGGGGCGTTGCCGACAGAACCGACTACGACCTTAAACAGCATATGAACCACAGCGGCGAAAATATGGAGTATCTTGACCCGGTAACAAACGAAAAATATGTTCCCTACTGCGTTGAGCCCTCTCTCGGTGCCGACCGAGTTACCCTTGCGTTCCTGTGCAACGCCTTTGAAGAGGAAACTCTTGAAAACGGCGATGTGCGAAATGTACTTCATCTGCACCCCGTGCTTGCGCCCTATAAGTGTGCGGTACTTCCCTTACAGAAGAAACTTTCCGAAAAGGCGCTTGAAATTCACGCACAACTTGCCAAGTACTTCCCCGTTGATTACGATGAGGCGGGCTCAATCGGCAAGCGTTACCGCCGTCAGGACGAAAACGGCACTCCCTACTGCGTAACCGTTGACTTTGACACTCTTGAAAAAGGCACCGTTACCGTGCGCGACCGCGACACAATGGGTCAGATTACTCTTCCCGTTGAAGAAGTTGCCGATTTCATCAAGTCAAAACTCACATTTTAATTGCGTATAAAATTTTCGGCGCGGATATTGAATCCGTGCCGATTTTTTATATAAAAAAGCGATACGGTCATTTTCCGTATCGCAAAGAAATATCGCTAGGCATTACAGCACTTTACTTAAAAAGTCTTTAAGCCTGGGGCTTTTGGGTTCGGAGAATATCTGCTCCGGTGTTCCCTCTTCCTCAATGATTCCGTTATCTATAAACAGTACCCTGTTGCTTACCTCGCGGGCAAAGCCCATTTCGTGGGTAACGCACACCATTGTCATTCCGTCTTCCGCAAGTTCTTTCATAACTTCAAGCACCTCACCTACCATTTCCGGGTCAAGAGCGCTTGTTGGCTCGTCAAAAAGCATAACGTCGGGATTCATGCACAGCGCTCGCACTATTGCCACACGCTGTTTCTGCCCGCCCGAAAGTTGATTCGGGTATGCGTTTGCCCTGTCGGCAAGCCCTACGCGTTCAAGCAGTTTCATTGCCTGCGCCTCGGCTTCCGCCTTGGGCATTTTTTTTATTTTTATCGGCGCAAGCGTCATATTTTTAAGTATGGTCATATGCGGAAACAGGTTAAACTGCTGAAACACCATACCCATTTTCTGACGGTGAAGATTTATATCCGTTTTTTTATCTGTGATGTCAACGCCCTCAAACAGGATTTTGCCGCCCGTAGGCTTTTCAAGCAGATTAAGGCACCTTAAAAACGTGGATTTTCCCGACCCTGACGGTCCGATTACAACAACCACTTCGCCTCGTTTAATTTCGTTGTCAATGCCTTTAAGCACGTGAATATCGCCGAAAGACTTTTGCAGATTTTCAACTTTGATAAGGGTTTCGCTATTTGTCACTCTTACGCAACCTCCTTTCAAGCAGACTGAGAAGTTTTGAAAGTATCATAACTATTACAAGATAGATTATCGCAAGGCTTATGTAGGGAACCAATGCCTGATAGGTCTTGCTCATAATATTCTGCGCCTGTTTGGTAACATCGCGCAAGGCGATAACCGAAACAAGCGACGTATCTTTAAGCAGAGTTATCATTTCGTTGCCCAAAGCGGGAAGAATGTTCTTTATCGCCTGAGGAATGATGATGTACCACATCGTCTGCGCATAGTTAAGACCCAGCGACCTGCCCGCCTCGGTCTGTCCCTTGCTTATGCTCATTATACCCGAACGGGCAATTTCGGCAACGTACGCGCCGGAGTTAATGCCAAGCGTTACAATTCCGCACGCCACGGTGCCGCTCTCGGTTTTGGGAACCATAATTACGAATCCCATAATGAGCAGTTGCACCATCATGGGCGTTCCGCGGATAACGGTAAGGTACACTTGGCATATTTTATTAAGTATTATAAGAATGACCGAACGTTTTTCATCTTCGCGGGAATCGTGAGCGGTACGGATAATGCCCACTATAAGACCGATAACAACGCCCATTGCAAGCGCGCCCAGAGTTACGATAAAAGTAACTTTAAGCCCGCTGACAAAGAATTTCCAACGGTCGCCGTAAATAAACGTCTGCCAAAGTTGATACAAAAGATTTTGCAGCCATTCGGGCAGCCCCGCAATCCAGCCGGGAGCCGTTTCAAGCCATTTTGCAAAGGTAATAAAAGTTTCCACGATATTCTCCTAAAAAAACAGTATAAAGGGGCGGAAGATTCCGTCCCTTAAAAACAAAGTGCCTTAGTTTGCTTTGATGTACTTGTCAACAATCTTCTGCAATTCGCCTGATTCTTTAAGTTTTTTCAGTGCAGCGTTGATTTTGTTAAGAAGTTCGTCATTGTCTTTTGCAACAGCAATTGCGTAATCTTCGTCGGCATAGGCTGTGTCAAGGATTTTAAGGCCGGCATTTGCCGCAACATAGTTCTTGGCGGGTTCATTATCAATAACAACACAGTCAACCTGACCGTTTAAAAGAGCCGCTACTGCCAACGAACCGTTGTCGTATTCTTTAACGTTTTCCTGACCGAAATCATCGGTGCAGTATTTCCAGCCGGTGGTACCTGCCTGAACGCCGATTTTCTTGCCTGCAAGTCCGTCAGCATCTTTGATGTCGGAATCTTCTTTAACAATTATGGACTGTACGCCTTTTGCATAGGTGTCGGAGAAGTTTACGGATTGAAGACGCTCTTCCGAGACGGTCATACCCGCCATTGCGAAGTCGATGGTGTTTGACTGAACCGCCGTAATAAGCGCGTTGAAGTCCATGTCCTTTATTTCAAGTTCATAACCCATCTTGTCGGCGATAGCCGCTGCCGCCTCGGCATCGATACCTACGATGTTGCCTGAATCGTCAACATACTCATAGGGAGGGAACGAAGCGTTTGTACCCATAACTATCTTCGGTTTTTTTGCGGGAGCTGTTGCCGTGGCGTCCGCTCCGCCTGTTGTGGTATTCTTCTGTCCGCATCCGGAAAACGCAAATACGCTTACTGCGACAAGAGCCGCCGCCATTATCATTGAAACTGCTTTTTTCATTTTTTCTACCTCTTTATTTCTGCGGTCCTGCCGCTGATTTATGAGCCTATTATATCACGCTTTTTGTATCTGTCAAGCGTTTTTTGCATAAATACTCAAAAATTTTTATATTTTTTTGTGAAAGGCGGTTTTTTATGCATATTATTCGTTTTTTTATGCATAAAAACTCATTTGACGGGTGAATATATGCAAAAAAAGACCTCTCCCCGGGTAGGGACAGGTCCTCTTAAATTATTCGTCAAAGGGCAGACGGAAATTTTCGTCTTCGCATTTTGTCAGAACGACTTTGCCGATATCCGGTTTTCCTTTTTTCCCGTAATCATAAAAATCATCAAGAATCATCTTTCCGTTCTTTATCTTAACTTCACATCGCAGTCCGACACCTTCGCCTTCGTTTTCAAAGTATATCAGTCCTCGCCTTGAATTCAGGAAATCAAACTTGTGCCACGAACCGTCAAAAAGAACATATCCGCTGACTTTGTACTCGGCATTATCGTTCTTCTTTTCGCTTACAAGGTATACCGTTTCCGATTCCCATACCTGACTTGTCCCGTACGGACCTTCTTCATAAAGCCATTTCTGTACCGCAAAGCCGCGCTTTGCCGCACCCACAAGAATCGCCGCCGCAGAACCGTATATAGCAGCACAGGCAAGCAAAATTGCTGCAACAACAATTGCCGTTATTTTTAATGCCTTTTTCATTTTGATAAAATCTCCTTTTACCTATAATGTGAAATAAGCGCCGTCACACAAGTTCCCCGAATGCCTTATATATGTTTTCCGAAATATCCGACGCGCAGACGGAGTATTCCGTTTTTTCCTTCATTGCGTATCTTCCCGCGGTACCGTGAACAAACGTCGCAATCAGACAGGCGCTTTCGGCATCCCTTGTCAGGCACATTGCCCCGCCCGCTATGCCCGAAAGCACATCGCCGCTGCCCGCAGTCGCCATTGCGGGGCAGCCGAACACCGTTATATAATTCTTTTTGCCCGCTATAAGATTGAAATTACTTTTAAGCAGCACCGTTGCACCCGTTTTATCAAAGAATTCCGCGGCGTATTTTTTCGGATCAAGCATAAGTTCCTTTATACTTATATTAAAGAGCCTTGCCGCCTCGCCCATATGGGGCGTTAAAATTACGGTTCTGTTTGCCTGTTTCAGTTTTTCGGGCGTTAAATAATACAGCCCGTCAGCGTCGATAATCAGCGGCATATTTCCGCAGGAAAGAACACATTCAAGCAGTTCTTCATTGTTTTTTTTATTTCTCCCTATTCCGGGACCGAAAACCACAACGTCTTTATCCTTTATGAAATTTTCCGTATCTGAAATACTTTTGCGTACCGCAAGCATAACTTCCGGTGCACGGGAAGAATAAAACTCTTTGCACTCTTCCGGCACGCACAGGCTTGCCTTGCCCGCGGACGCCCGAAGTGCGGATATTGCCGAAAGCATTCCCGCGCCTTCCATACCGAAACTTGACGCAATAACGCCCACATGTCCCCGCGTGCCTTTATGTGCAGTGCTGCTCATTTTCGGCAGCAGCGGCTTTATATCGTCTTTTTCGACAAAAAGCAAATCGCTTTCCGCTTTGATTTTAATATCGGCAACAGTAATTTCGCCCGTGTAATCCGCGCCGTGCCCGATAATCTGCCCGTATTTAATTGCGGCAAACGTAACGGTTTCATCGGCGGAAACCGCATAATCCGCCTGTCCGAACGCGTCAAGCCCCGACGGCATATCCACGGAAACAATTTTCGCCCTGCCCTTAAAGCCGTTTATAAGTTCGGCATATTCCCTTGCTTTTCCCGCCAGAGAGCCGTGAAAACCTATGCCGAAAAGCGCGTCAACAACGCAGTCATAATCGCCGCGGGGCTTGTCAACAATCAAATCCTTTACTTTATTATAAAAAAACTTTGCATGTTCACTTAACTTATTTGTGTCCCCCAAAAGCAGAACATCGGTTTTTGTACCCTGCCCGCGCAGTTTCTGCGCGCAGACAAAGCCGTCGCCCCCGTTATTGCCGCAAAACGCGACCACAAGCACGTTTTTATACTGTTTTACCCTTTCAAACACGGCACAGCCCGCAGAAAACATTGCGTCTTTTTTATTTAAGCCTTTTTCAAAAGCGGAGTTTTCCGCCTCATACATTTCTTCTGCCCTAACTGTGTATTTCATTCTTCATCATCCCCGAAATCAGCCAGCACATCACGGATAACGTCGCTTTCGTACCCGTTCTGTTCAAGAATCCTGTATGCTTTGGCTTTCTTTTCTCTGCCGGCAAGTACACTCAGTTTTCTTGCATTCTTATCAAGCACTTTTTTTGCGTTTTCATAAAAAAAGCCTTCATCAAGTTTTTCAAGCGCCGTCGAAATAATCTCACTGCTTACGCCGCGGGCACGGAGTTTATATTCTATCCCCCGCTTTCCCAAAAGCGTAGTGCGCAGAAAGTCCTCGCAGTATGCGGCATCGTCAATATATCCGTTCTCTTCAACCCGCGCCGTTGCTCTTTCAACCGCAGAAGAAGAAAATCCGCTGCGCAAAAGCTTGTCTTTAATCTGCTTTGCGGTTTTTGCTCCGGAAGAGACTGCCGAATACGCTTTTTTCATCGCCGATAAGTATTCATCTTCGCTTTGCATCTCTTCAAGGGGCAAAGAATTTACGTCTTTGCCTGATTCTATTTTATATACTGCCGCAATTTCGTCCAAAACGGAAAATGCATATTCACCGTCGACAAACACCGACACTCTTTCCCTGTTATGTTTTTGGCGTTCTGTTTTTGTTATTTGGGGCATATCATCACCTGTCCTTACTGACGTAATTATACCGCGATTTCCGCTTTTTTTCAATGTTTTTTTGTTCTTTGGGCGAATTTTCACATTATTCGGTTGACGCAATTCGGCTTTATTTGATAAAATATTTATTATTGTGAGGTAACATTATGTTATATTTTATTGTAAATGAGCTTTCCGGCAAGGGCGCCGGCAAAATTGCCGCAGAGAGAATACGCGAGCGTCTTGGAAACACCGAATATGTTATGGCCCGTACCGAGTATCACGCCCACGCCATAGAACTTGCACGGGATTTTTCTTCAAAAGCCGACTGCACCGGTGTTGTTGCCGTAGGCGGCGACGGCACTTTTTCCGAGGTGCTTAACGGACTTGATTTGCGCGTGCCCATGGGCGTAATATCTTCCGGCAGCGGAAACGACTTTATGCGTACTTTCTTTCCCGGAAGCAACATTGATTCGCAACTTGACACCGTTCTTAAAGGCGAAACGCAAAAAATCGACTTTTTGGAGATAAACGGCAAACGCTCACTAAACGTTGCGGGCACGGGATTTGACGTGGACATACTTCTCCGTGAAAAGAAGTTTCACAAATTTCTTCGCGGCTCGTTAAGTTACTTTGCCGCCCTTATCACCACTCTCTTTACCATGAAGTTCCGTACTTTTGACATTACAATCGACGAAAGCACCCGCATAAAGCAGGAATGTCTGCTTTTAACCGCCGCAAACGGAAGATACTTCGGCGGCGGACTTCCCGTTTCTCTTGAATCTTCCCTTGATGATGGCACTATCGACCTTGTTTTAATCAAGCGTATGCCGCGGATTAAAGTTCCCGGAATGCTTATAAAATTCTTAAAGGGGAAAATCGGTGAAGTAACAAAATACGTTGATATATATCACTGCACGCAAATCGAATGTTCCGTTTTGCCGAAAGTGGATATTCAGCTTGACGGCGAACTGTTTGATATTCCGCATTTTGTGTGCCGATTAAAAGAAAAGGCGCTTAATATTTTTGTTCCGACAAATTCTGTTGCAAAAATAAGCGATTAGTTGTATAATCTATTTGAAAGTTTATATGGAGGTATTTATATATGTTAGTTTCGGCTAAGGACATGCTGAACAAGGCAAAAGCCGGCAAATATGCCGTAGGTCAGTTCAACATAAACAATCTTGAATGGACAAAAGCCATTCTTCTTACCGCTCAGGAGAACAATTCTCCCGTAATTTTGGGTGTATCCGAGGGTGCAGGCAAGTATATGTGCGGGTTCAACACCGTTGCCGCTATGACAAAGGCCATGATTGAAACCCTTAACATCACCGTTCCCGTTGCTCTTCACCTTGACCACGGTACGTTTGAGGGTGCTTACAAGGCTATGGACGCGGGCTTCTCATCGGTTATGTTCGACGGTTCGCATTACGGCATTGAGGAAAATATTGAAAAGACAAAGCAGATTATCCGCGACGCAGGCGCAAAAGGCATAAGCGTTGAGGCGGAAGTGGGCGCTATCGGCGGCGAAGAAGACGGCGTTATCGGCGGCGGCGAAGTTGCCGACCCCAAAGAGTGCAAACTCATTGCCGATTTGGGCGTAACAATGCTTGCTGCGGGTATCGGCAACATTCACGGCAAATATCCCGCGAACTGGCAGGGTTTAAGGTTTGATACACTTGCCGAAATTCAGAAACTCACCGGTGAAATGCCCCTTGTTCTTCACGGCGGCACGGGAATTCCCGCAGATATGATTAAAAAGGCTATTTCGTTGGGCGTATCAAAAATAAATGTTAATACCGAATGCCAACTTGCTTTCCAGGAAGCCACCCGCAAGTACATTGAAGAGGGTAAGGACCTTGTAGGCAAGGGCTTTGACCCCCGCAAACTGCTTGCTCCCGGTTTTGAGGCAATCAAGGCAACCGTAAAAGAGAAAATGGAACTTTTCGGTTCGATAGATAAAGCATAAAAAGATTTTGATACTTTTTTCGGCAGGGTCTCCCCTGCCGAATTTTTATTTCTTATTCAAGTGAGTTCTTGAAAAACGTTTTCTGAACTGTTCGGGATATACACCCTCGTGGTAAAAGAAAAATTGGATAAACGCCTTATCTGAGGGGAAGTCAAGTTGTGCCGCAATTTCCTTGACGTAAAGCCCCGTGTTGCAAAGCAACTCTTTTGCGCGTAAAAGAATGAACCGCACAATCAACTCTTTTGTACCGCACCTGAAATTCTTATTCACTATTCTGCTGAGATGGTCAGGTGAAAAGCCGAAGTGTTCCGCCGCCGTCCTGACGGTAAGCGTTGCGGACGCGTTTATCCTGAGCCATTCGTATATTTCTTCTCCGCGGCGGTCAAAACGGCTGTTGGTTTCACAGCGGTACAGTTCGCTCAAAATATGTACAAGCACCGCGTTTACCGTACAATTCGGAATTTGCGGCAAATTGCAGAGATGGAGCAGTTCCCTGAAAAGATAAACCTGTTCAAAGTTCTCAAACAGTCTTCCCGAAAACGGCAAATTGCCGTTCTGCAACTGAAAATGAACCCAATAAAACCGCACATTTTCGCTTTCGCAGGTTCCAAAATGGCGTGTATTTTTATCAAGCAGTATCACCTGCCCTTTTTCCGCACTGATATTGCCCGTTTTCTCATCAAACATATGTACAACTCCGTGCGTAACACAAATAAGTTCGTATGTTTTCTCTGTTCTGTCAGGGTGTATCCATTTTCCGTCGCTTATAAAATAGCCCGCATAGTCAAACTTTATATTCGGATTTTCCAAAATGTTCATATCGGATTTTATTACCTTTTATCGTTTATTAAGAATTGTTTTATCCTTTTGGATATTGTATAATACTATACGAAAAAAGTCAACAGCAAAGGGGATTTATTATGAAAAGCATTGATTTTTCATCGGTAAAACTTAACAGCGGATATTGGTTTGAAAAAGCAGAATTAAATCGGAAAATAACGGTGAATTCCGTATACGACCGCTTTAACGAAACAGGCAGAATAAAGGCATTTGACTGTAATTGGCGTGAAAACGAAGAAAACAAACCCCACGTATTCTGGGACAGTGATGTGGCAAAATGGATTGAGGGCGCCGCATATATTTTGGCACAGCACAGTGATACGGTTCTTGAATCCCGCATTGACGCGCTTATTGAAAAAATCCGTATCCACCAAGGCAGTGACGGTTATTTCAACACATACTTTACTGCCGTTGAACCCGCAAAGAGATTCCTTAACCGTGGCAATCACGAACTGTACTGTGCCGGTCATCTTATAGAGGCCGCCATTGCCTGTGATAAAATAGGCAAGCCTGTTCTTCTTGAATGTATGAAAAAATACGTTTCGTACATAAGAGATGTGTTTATGATAAAAAGAAGCGCCGCGTTTGCCACGCCCGGACACGAAGAGATTGAACTTGCGCTTATCAGGCTTTACCGTCATACAGGGAACAAAGATTGCCTTGACCTTGCCGCATTTTTTATAAACACCCGCGGAACAGATGAAGATTTTTGCAGGGATGAATTCAATAACGCTTATTTTCAAAGCGACCATGCGGTGCACAGTCAAAGTCACTTACCGGTAAGAGAACAGAATGAGGCGGTGGGGCACGCCGTAAGAGCGCTGTATCTTTACACTGCAATGGCAATGCTTGCCGCCGAAACTGATGATTCCGCCCTTTTTAACACGTGCCGC
Source organism: uncultured Clostridia bacterium (assembly GCA_934434555.1). Classification (GTDB taxonomy): domain Bacteria; phylum Bacillota; class Clostridia; order Christensenellales; family QALW01; genus UMGS1322. The sequence goes on along the minus strand of CAKRZX010000007.1, from coordinate 41,263 downwards.
AATCTTTTTGATGATATCACTTCAAAAAAGATGTACATTACGGGCGCGACAGGCTCAACCTGCCACGGCGAGGCATTTACCGTACCCTACGACCTGCCCAACGATACTGCCTATGCAGAAACCTGTGCTTCAATCGCACTGATGTTTTTCTGCCGTGCGATGAGCGAAAATGTTCCCGATTCCCGCTATGCCGACGTCATTGAGCGTGTTTTCTATAACAGTATGCTTTCCGGTCTTTCCGCCGACGGCAAAAGTTTCTTTTATACAAACCCTTTGGAAATCAATCTTTCGGAGCATTTTAAGGAAAACAAAAATTGGCTTCCCGAAACAAAGCGTTCAGAGGTGTTTGAATGTTCCTGCTGCCCGCCTAACATCAACCGTCTGCTTGCAAGCCTTGGCGGATTCATTTTCTCCGCTTGCGGCGGCACTCTTTATATTCATCAGTATACCTCCTGCGAAATGCACGAGGGTAATATTTCCTGTACCGTTAAAACCAATTATCCCGTTTCGGGCAAAATAGAAATCACTGCAAGCGGAACAGAACGGCTTGCGTTAAGAATACCGTTCTGGTGCGAAAATTTCACCGTTGATAAACCGTACAAAACGGAAAACGGATATATTATTGTTGAAAGCAGCAGTGTAAAACTCAACCTTGAAGTTCTGCCGCGGGCAATTTACGCAAATGAGAACGTGCTGCGGAACGCCTGCCGCGTTGCCGTTATGCGCGGTCCCGTTGTTTACTGTGCGGAAAGCACTGATAATTTCGTTCCTCTGCACAGTATATGTATTCCGCCTGAATTTGCATATTCACTTAAAAGCGGACGCTCGGGATTACCGCATATCTGTATCTCTGCATATGCGTTAAAAAGCGGAACTGCTTTATATTCCGCCTTAAAACCCGAAAAAGTGCCTGTATCAATAAATCTTATTCCTTACAGTTATTTTGCCAACCGCGGAGAATGCGATATGCGCGTATGGTTCAACGCTTTGCCGTAATTAAAAAAAACCGCCCTTTGCGGCGGTTTTCATCTTCTCTTTTCCTTAAAAAAACGCGAAAGGATTTCTCCGCATTCGTCCTCATTTACACCGCCCAAAATTTCGGTGCGGTGATTAAAACGCTCATCGCTGCAAAGATGATAAAGCGTCGTGCAGCAGCCGGCTTTTGCGTCGTATGCACCGAACACAACGCGGTCTATGCGGGAGTTTATAATCACTCCCGAACACATCGGGCACGGTTCAAGGGTAACGTAAAGCGTGCATCCCGTAAGCCGCCACGAATTAAGTTTCTTTGCCGCGCGGCGCATTGCAATAAGCTCCGCATGAGCGGTGGGGTCCCTGTCGCTTTCGCGGCGGTTATATCCGCGTGAAATAACTTTCCCGTCTTTCACCACAACCGCGCCTACGGGCACTTCGCCGTGCCTGAATGCGGTTTTTGCCTGCATAAGCGCCCTTTCCATAAAATAATAGTCGTCTTTAATCACTTGTGATACGGTTCTCCGTTCATTATCTTAAATCCGCGGTAAATCTGTTCAAGCAGAATCACCCTTGCCATTGAGTGGGTAAACGTCATTTCCGAAAGTGAAAGCCGCATATCCGCCCGTTTCAGTGCCTGTTCACAAAAGCCCAGCGACCCGCCGAGGGCGAACACGGGATTTTTCACACCCTGCCACTCTTTCAGTTTTGCGGCAAAATCCTCGCTTGAAAGTTGCTTGCCGGAAGAATCAAGAGCAATGAAAAAATCGTTTGCCGAAAGCTTCTTTTCTATTCTCTCCCATTCTTCTTTCTGTACCGCCGCCTTTTGCGCGGGCGAAAGTTTTTCCGGCGCCTGTGAATCGGCGACTTCAATCAGTGTACATTTTGCGTACCGCGTTAAACGTTTAAGAAATTCATTTTCCGCTTCAAGGTACATTTTTTGAAGTTTGCCTACCGCCATAATCCTGATTTCCACTTAAATCCCCCGCCACTGTGCTATTGCCGAACAAATATTGATAAGCAAAAACAGAACGAAGAAAACAATTCCCATTGCTTTTTGCCCGCCGCTTTCCTTTTTCATCATCTTCGGGTACGCCATATCGCTTACATAGCCTTTGCCGTAAAGACGCCTGTTTTTCTTTTTTGTGTAAAGCAGAAACAGCACAAGTCCGCCGGCAAGAATCGCGGGCGATACCGCCATTACAAATGCGCTGTATACAGTTGAATACTTTTCAACGAAATACTCATATTTTTCGTATACCGGCGGGTACGTAAGCACAACCGAAATCAGATTAAGCGTAAAATGCACTGTTGTGCCTGCAAAAAGGCAGTCGGAATTTATTGTAACAACCGCAAGCAGAATTCCCACAGCAAAGGCGTAGAACATCTGTTGTGCGTTACCGTGCATTATTGAAAACAGCATTGACGACATAAGTATTGCCGCCGCGGTTGACGTGCGTTCAAAAGCGCGCAGACAGTACCCGCGGAAAAGCATTTCTTCGCCCAGCGCGGGAAGAGCGCAAATAACCGCTATGCTGAACAGAAGTTGCACCCCGTTTTGCGCGTCTGCCATTTCGCCCGCATCGGACGGCTCGCCGAAAATTTGCGAAAGCGATGTAACAACAATGCTGTTAAGCGTCTGTGCAACAAAGAATACGCCCACGCTCATTATAAGCAAAGCAAGTATCTGCACAAAATCCACTTTTTTTCTCATTCTTAACGTTGACGCGGCGTCCTTTTTTGTTACCGAAAGCATAAAAAGCGGAACTATCATTACCGCAAAAAACTGTGATACTATTCCGTTGAACATATCCGCACCGAATTCGCTTGAAAAAAGGCGGCTGTAATTGACACCGAAAGCGGCATAGAATGCCATTATAACGGCATATGCAGCCGGCCATTGCAGAAAAACGGCAAGCATTGCCTGCCACTTTTTCGGGTAGCGCTGATTATCGTATTCCGCACGCGCGTATAAAGAAAGATTATTTTCCATACTGCTCTCCTAACGTAAAAAAGAATTTTACCCCCACCGAACGAGGGATATCCTCGTTTAACTTGTTCCCGAACTGCGGGTAATACATAATATAATCCGAATCGAACATAATAAGTGCGCCGTAATCCTCGCCCCTGGCGCGAAGCCCGTTGACGATAAACGTCAAAGCGGTATCGGCGTTTTGAATCATATCTTTTGAAAAATTAAAATGCACAAACGCCGCGTCAAAGCCGTCGTCAAAGGCGTTCAATGCCGCCTGCGCCTTTGCCAAAAAGTCCTCTTCCGGCGCGTCGGAATCGTAAAGTTCAATATTTGCAAGCCGCGCTATCCCCCGCGCAATGCTGTTGTTTGCCGTAAGGGCACAGCGCTTTCCCGTATAGGTGTAATAATCAGGCAGGTACGTTTTTGCACTTTTGTCTTTAATTTGACACCCTTCTACAATGCCCAAGCCCCTTTTGCGGCGCCTTTCGTTTATCGGATTATTTCTTACTGCCGCCGAGCACTTGGTTTCATCGGGCATTTCGGCATTTTGCCGCATAACAAGCAAGCAATTCTCGCCGTCACAGGCGTAAAACTCATTTGCGCCGAACCCGGAATATTCGTTAAGCCCGTCGGCAAGCATTTCCGCCTCGCCAGAAGAAATTTTATCCTTGCTCAAAAATCTGAGTTCCGCCGCGGAATCGTCGGGCGCAAGATTTATCCCCTCAGATGCGGCAATAAACGGTGCGGCGCACTTTTCGCAGTTTTCAAGGCTGAATCCGAACGCCGTAAGCAGTTTTTCCGTTCCTGTTTCAAGTTCGGGCGCGCATATGCCCGAAATTCCGTTTTCATAAAAAGAATCCATAAGCGGCTTGCGGACATTGCCGTTTTCGCCGTCACAGATAAAAATAATATGTTTCATTATAAATTCTCCTTGTTTATCAGTATACCACATCAGCGCCCCAAGGTCAAGTTTTTACTGAAAAAGACGCAAATTTAGACATTTTTTTGCCTTGACAAAATTTTCTTTTTGCCTTATACTGAACCGGTAACATATCCCTCAAAGACACATTTATAAAAAGGATAATATCAAATGAACACAACCGATTTTTCTTCCATGAAACTTTCCGAACTCAAAGAATTTGCCGCCCTTGCGGGTGTAACTTTGCCTTCCGGCGCGCGAAAGGCTGAAATTATTGCTTTTCTTAACGAAAAACAGCGTCGGGCTGAACAGGAAGCGCGCGTTGACCCGGATATTCCAGTAAAAAGCGAGGACATAAAGGATGAAAGCCTTAATCAGGCGGTAACCGAAATGCTTTCTTCCGGCGACTGCGGTGACTGCTGCGGCGTGCTTGAAATTTTACCCGACGGCTACGGATTCCTCAGGTGCGGTCCTTTTGAGTTTGCAAAAAAGGGTATAAAAAAGGACGTTTACGTTTCGATTGCGCAAATCAGGCGCTTTAATCTTCGCACGGGCGATAAGGTTTCGGGCAAGACCCGCCCCTTACGTGAGGGTGAAAAGTATGCGGCGCTCCTGTACGTGCTTTCAATAAACGACCTGCGTCCCGACGTTGCGGCACACCGCCGCCGTTTTGAGTCACTTACGCCCATATATCCCGATAAACGGCTTACGTTAGAGGGCGGCGGCGACGATATATCGCTTCGACTTATCGACCTTATTGCCCCTATCGGCAAGGGTCAGCGCAGTATGATTGTGGCTCAGCCCAAAAGCGGCAAAACCGTGCTTCTTAAAAACGTTGCCCGCGCAATAGAAAAGAATCACCCCGAATGCGAACTTATGGTTCTGCTTATTGACGAGCGTCCCGAAGAAGTTACCGATATGCAGCGCTCGGTAAACGGCGAAGTGCTTTATTCCACCTTTGACGAAATGCCTGAAAATCATATAAAAGTTGCCGAAATGGTGTTGGAGCGTGCCATGCGCCTTGTGGAACACGGCCGCGACGTGGTTATCCTGCTTGACAGTATCACCCGCCTTGCCCGCGCTTACAACCTTGTAATTGCACCTACCGGAAAAGTGCTTTCCGGCGGTATTGACCCCGGCGCGCTTTACAAGCCCAAGAAATTTTTCGGTGCGGCGCGGAACATAGAAAACGGCGGGAGTCTTACCATTCTTGCCACGGCGCTTGTTGAAACGGGTTCCCGTATGGACGATATAATCTTTGAAGAATTCAAAGGCACCGGCAACAGCGAACTTCATCTTGACCGCCGTCTTGCGGAAAAGCGGATTTTCCCCGCAATAGACATCAATAAATCCGGGACGCGCAAAGAAGAACTTCTGCTTACGCCCGAAGAACTCGAATGTGCGTACCGTCTGCGCAGGATGTTTGCCGACAAGCCCGAACAGATGCTTTCGGTTATGAAAGCGAACCGTTCAAACAAAGAACTTATCGAAACGATAAATAATGCATATTAAATGAATAAAACACTCTCCTTTAAGCAATAATTGCTGATGTAAAGGAGAGTTTTTTTATGGAAAAATACATTGTACTTTTAATAGTGTTTGCGCTTATGCTTGCCGTGCTTTTCACGCTTCCCGTTTTCGGCCTTGAACCCGAAAACACGTACGTCGTTTCGCCCCGCGCGTACGGCGAAGTTTTCCCCAAAAGCGAAAAGTGGCAGGCTGACGGCTTTTACGTTTACCGCCTTGACGAAAGCGAAATAAACAAGGCAGATTTAATTCCCGGCGGCAAAGTTATTCGGGAATATTACACCGCAAAAAGCAATAGTATTTATAAGGGCAACGTTTTAATGCAGACTTATATTTCCGGAAACGTCCGCATTTACGGCTGTCCTTATATAATCGATTAGGGCGGTGATTATGTGGAAAAGTTAAAAATTCCGTTTTGTGCGCTTATTGCGGCGGTTATGCTCGCGCTGTGCTGCCTTTTGTTCTCGCAAAAGAAAGATAACGAAGTGGAAATAATCTCTTCCGCCACGGCAAAGACAAGCATAACCCGCATTTCTTCCCCTAAAATCGAAGAGGAAGCAAAAAGCGTTGAGAAAGTGCCGGCAAAAACCGTCAGCGTTATGATTGACAATGAAAAAACCGAAATGGACGCGGAAGAATATATTGTGGGCGTTGTGGCGGGCGAAGTTTATCCCACCTTTTCCCCCGAAGCCTTAAAAGCACAGGCCGTGGCGGCGCGCACGTATCTTTATTATAAAATGGACGGCGGCGGCTGTGCCAAAGGCGCGGATATCTGTACCGATTCCAAGCACTGTCAGGCGTATAAAAGCGATGAAAAAATGCGTTCCCAGTGGGGCGAAAATTACGAAAAGTATCTTAAAAATATCCGTGAGGCGGTAGAAAGCACCGCGGGCGAGATTCTTACCTACGGTTCAAAGCCCATATGTGCGCTGTACCACTCTTCAAGCGTTGGCAAAACCGAAGACTGCGTTTCCGTTTTCGGCGGAAACCGTCCTTATCTTGTAAGCGTGGATACGCCCATCGACACGGAAAAATACACACAGGAAAAGTCATTTACGAAAGACGAATTTGTAAGCAAGATAAACGCCGCGTTTCCTGATTTGAGCATTGATAAAATAGACCTTAAAATAATATCTTTTACCGACGCGGGCAGAGTTTCAACGGTAAAAATCGGTGAAAAGAGCATTAAAGCCACGGCGTTGAGAAAAGCGCTTGACCTGCGCTCAACCGATTTTACTTTCAGAATCGCAGACGGAAAAATAATTTTTACCCAGCGCGGCTACGGTCACGGTGTGGGTATGAGCCAGCACGGCGCACAGGCGCTTGCGCTTTCGGGAAAGACGTACAGTGAAATTCTTTTGCACTACTATACGGGCTGTAAAATAGAAAAGCGTTAAATTGTGCTTTGTCTGTTTTACATCCGGGGTTTTATGTCCCGCCGTAACCGCAATTCCGTTCTTTGTGATAAAACGCGTGCGTGTGGCTTTTTTCAAGCACGAATCTGCCTTCCAGCACCATAGTGTTTATGAGCAAAAACGGCTCGGGAAGATTTGCGGGAATTGTATCCGTTCATTTTTTCACCCTGTTCACTCCCCATACGGACAGAATAATAATCACGCAGAGTATAATCTGCAATATTGAAAGCGGTTCTTTAAGAATAACCACGCCGGCAAAAACCGAAACGACGGTTATTATGTTTGAAAACGATGCCGCGCGAACCGCGTCGATTTTGCTTGTGGCGTAATTGTACATTAAAAACGCGAACACGCTTGACGCAACAGAAAGATAAAGTATCGCGCCCCAAAATTCAATATGTGAGCAGGCAAACAGAAGTTCGGGAACAAACTTTTCCCTTAAAACGCACGGGGCAATAATATCGAACCCCGCCGCCCCCACCGCGAACATCATATACGTGCGTTCAACGGGCGAAAAATTCTTTGCCTCGCCTCGGCTCAAAATGTTAAAAACAGACGCTGCAACAACTGCGCATATGAGCATAATACAGGCTGTAATTTCTGTTTTCCCTCCGCCGTTAGCCGCAAGCAGACTTACCGCCGCAACGGCGGCAACCGAAATCACCGAGCAGACAATCTGCAATTTTGTCGGTTTTTCCTTTAAGAAAACAGCCGAAAGCACTATTACACCGATAGGCACAAGTGATGTTATTACTCCCGAAAGCGCACTTGACGTTCCCTTTAACCCGTAAAGTTCAAGCAAAAAATATAAAAGCGGCTGCATCAGTGACATAAGCAGAATCATTTTTACGTTTTTGCCCTTGAAATTCACTTTTATTGCGCCGATAACCCGCAAAATAAACATTGCGGCAAACGCCACAGTAAACCTGACGGCAAGAATTATCAGCGGATGGGCAAAATTGAGCGCCGTTTTTGAAAACAGAAAACTGAACCCGAAAATAATATTGGGTACAAGCGCACAGATTACGCCTGAAATATCGTTTTTATTTTTCATCAACTGTTTCGTGAACACTCCTCTGCGTCTATTGACAGCGCAAGTATCAGCGCGGGAAGTGCGTTTTCTTCTTTATCAACTTCCACGCTGTATGTATCAACAAATCCGTATTCCCTTTTTGTTACCGCTACGGTATTGCCGTCTTTATCGCATATCCTGTAATTCCATCTCAGAAAATCAAGTTCGCCCTCAACGGTCCAGCCCATAAAATCTATATCGTATTCGGGGCGGAAAAAACTCCACTGCCTTGAAACACAGCCGACAAATTCGGAGCCGTAATATATTTCGAATTTACTTAAAAACGACCAGATTTTTTGTTTGACCGTTGCGATGCAAACGCCGTTTTTATCGCGTATTTCAAAATAATGCCCCCACGCAAGGCGGCTGTTTACCGTATATAGAACTTTTCCGTTTGAATCAAGGATATTGTAACTGTCAAGCCACGACCATATTTTTTGCTTTAGCGTAAAAATCATTTTCTCACACGCTCGTCTATTTCCCGTGCGAGAGCTTCATACTCGCCCGCGGCACGGCTCGAATGTTTGTATTCCCCCACCGGTTTGCCTGCGTCCTGCGCCCACTCAATGGCGGAATCCACCCGCACATAGGACGAAAAAACATAAAAATCCTTTATTTCTTCAAGGGCGGCAAGAGTCTGCTTGAAGTAATTTTTGCGTTCGTTCACCTTTGTAATGGCAATGCCCAAAACAGAAAGTTCGGGGGCGATTTCCTTTACGGTTGAATAGAATTCAAACATATTCGCAAGTCCGAAAAGCCCCCACGGGCTTGCTTCTACCGGGATAAGCAAAAAGTCGGACGCGCAGAGCAGATTCATCACCCACCCGCCCAGTGTCGGCGGCGCATCAATAAGAATATAGTCGTATTTACCGCTTTCCTTTATGTTTTTAAGGCACTTGCGCATAATGAATTCCCTTTGCCACTTGGTAAAAAGTTCGTATTCAATACCGCTCATAAGCGTTGACGAGGGAATAATGTCAAGATTTTCGTAATCCGTTGAAACGATATAATCACTCAAATCTTTCTGTTCCTTTATTGCGTAATAGAGGTTTTTTTCGCCTTTTGCCATATCAAGCACGGTTTCCTCATCAAAGAAAGAAAGGGACAGGTTAAGTTGCATATCGCTGTCGATAAGCAAAACTTTTTTTCCCATTTTCGCAAGTGAATAGCCTACATTTGAGCAGGTTGTGGACTTTCCCGACCCGCCCTTGTTATTTGCAAAGCACACGGTAACCGTTTTTTTCATTTTTTCCGCTCCTAAAAAAATAATCACTATAATTATATATAAAAAAGCCCCGGATGGCAAGAGAAATAATTTTTCCTTGCAAAAAAAGCGAAAAGCAAGTATACTTATATCAATATAAATTTTACGAGGCTTTTATGGACGAGAAAAACAACTTCTTTTTTGTTGATAACGGAAAAGGCAGGAAAATCAAATGCCGCGGGCTGTTTACCTTTCACAGCGACGATTTTGATAAAGATTATATTCTTTACACCGACGATATAAAGGGCAAGAACGGACCGGATGTATACGCGTCGGTTTACGACCCCGCCGCAAAGGAACTGACCCTTTCCGAAATTGAAAGCGACGAAGAATTCAAAATGCTTATTGACGTTTTCAGGGAGGCAAACAAGGGTTGAGGCAGTTTCAGAAAGAACAGGACGAGATTATAGCGTCCCTTGACGGCGTGCCCACGCTCTTGCTGCACAGTTGCTGCGGACCTTGCAGCAGTTACTGCCTTGAAACGCTTTCAAAGCATTTTTCCGTTACGGTTCTTTGGTTTAACCCCAACATTCAGCCCGAAAGCGAATATATTCTTCGGCTTGAAAATCAGAGAAAAATCATTCGGGAGTTAAAATGCGAAAATCCCGTTTCGATTATGGAACTTGACTATACGCCCGAAAAGTATTTTGAGTTTGTGAGAGGCTTGGAAAATGAGCCTGAGGGCGGCGCAAGGTGCGAAAAGTGCTTTTTGCTGCGTCTTGACGAATGCGCACGGACGGCAAAGGCTTATAATTTTGACTGGTTCACCACCACACTTACGGTTTCGCCCCACAAAAACGCTCCGCTTATCAACGGAATCGGTGAGGAAACAGGCAAGAAATACGGTGTAAAATTTCTTCCGTCCGACTTCAAAAAGAAAAACGGCTACAAGCGCTCAATTGAACTTTCAAAGGAATTCGGGCTTTACAGGCAGAATTACTGCGGCTGCATTTTCTCAAAAGAAAAAAACTCTTGACACGCAGCAAACATTCTGTTATACTCGTAATATATTAGTAATATTTAAGGAGATAATCTGTTTGTTAAAGCACTATATAACAGGGTTGATTGTTTCGGTTCTGACGCTTGCGGCTGTTTCCGTACCCGTTTTTGCCGATAGCGAACCCGACACGGGAATTGATTCAATTTCACAGGAAGCGCTCTACCCCACTCTTGACACGGGCAACAACGGTTTTGACGTGGTAAATTTGCAGTGCAGACTTAAAGATTTAGGCTACTACAATTACAAGGTGACCGGTTATTACGGCTCACTTACGCAGCATGCGGTAAGCCTTTTTCAGAAATATAACGGGATTAAGGAAAGCGGCACGGTTGACGCTGAAACAAACGCGGTTTTATACGAAAACTCCGCCGTGCGTATGCCTATGGACGGAATTGATTCTTCCGCCGACCGTTTCGGCAACACGCCTACGCCAAAGCCCACCGCAAAAGCCACACCCGCACCCACAAAGAAGCCGAGCACGTCAAATTCGGCAAAGAGCAACGGCAAAGTTCAGCCGGGAAAATATATGGAGTGGTCGGAAGTAACAAAGGTTTTCACAAAAGGCACAACCGCCACCGTTTACGATTACGATACCGGAATTTCGTGGACGGTAAAACGCACCGGCGGAAGCAAACACGCCGACGTTGAACCTGTTACCAAGTCCGATACCGAAAATTACAAGGCGGCTTTGGGCAAGTACTATAAGAACTGGAAACGTCACGCCTGCGTTGTTGTTGTAAAAGGCTACCGCCTTGCGGCGTCCTATCACGGCTATCCCCACGGCTACGACGCCATAGCCTCCAATAATATGACGGGGCATTACTGTATTCATTTCAAGAATTCGCGCACCCATTGTTCCAACAAAATTGACCCCGACCATCAGGCTTGTGTAAAGAAAGCCGCGGGATTGTAAGATTATTCGGGGCGCTGCCCCGTACCCCTCTCTTTTTCGGGGCTTCACCGTTTTTTCGGGGCTCCGCCCCGTACCCAGTCAACTTTCTTAAAAGAAAGTTGAATAAAGAACTTGCTACTTTAACATAGCGGGTTCTTTTATTTTTGCAAAAAAACGCAAGAAAGACAAAGAGAAAAAAATAAGTTTATCAAAAAAAAAAATGATTGTTCTATTCTAAAATTTCTTTTCAACTCCGTAGGGCAGCGGCTTGCTGCTGCCGTGTGCGAAAAAAGATTGCGGATTTGCAATCGATATAATATTGCAAACCGCTCATTCTGATGCAAGAAACCGCCGTTCCGTCAACCGTCATACCCGCCCCGAACGGCCGGTAGTTTTCATTTTTTGCACGTTCGGCGGTTATTACCGTGCATTTCAGCCACGCATCCGACCCGGGGATCTCCGCATCTGCCGCAGTAAGGTCGCAATAATAAAAACTGCCCCCCAGGCAAATTCTGTTCCACGCATGTTCTCCTCCGTCTTTCCTGCCGTCTACCCGTTGGCAAAACAGCCCCGCCTCTTTACAAAGGTGTTCAAGTGCCGAAGCGTAACCGCTGCATACCGCAGTGCCGTTAACAAGCGCATTGTACGCCGGATACGGTAACCCTGCCGATGAAAGCGAGCGATCGTATTCGCACCGCTCCGTTATTACGGCGGCAAAATAGCGGTACTTGCCTGAATCTGACAGCCCGCGGGGCATACAGTCGATAATACGCTTGCTGACGGCATCGAAAATACCCATACTCCGGGCAATAGCCTCTTTGTCGCCGGTTGGCGAATCATAGGAAGTCCCCGGAAGAAAATAAATCGGTTTGAAAACGTTTCCCGAAACGTCGGGATAATAATACGCCCTTAAACGCGGATGATCTGCCCTGAGCGCTTCGTCAGCCGCCATGAAATCCGAAAAGGCATCTCCGTATCCGGACGAATCCCACTCATAATCCTCTATCTTTTCAACTGCCGAAAAAATCATATCGTAAATTTTGCGGACAGGTTCGGTCAACTTCTCTCTCCGCGGCGTTGATGCCGGTGCGTCCGAAGATATATTGCTGTCCGTATTAAGAATCGCCAGTGCGTCCGTTATGGCGCCGTCGACAATTTGTGAAGCCTGTTTCCCGTAATTATCGGTATCCGCAGGAGGCAGGGCGTTTGCATTATGTGTGCTCTCAGCCGTATACTGCGGTGCCTCGGTCTGTAAATCCGGCAATATCTCAACACAGGCGGTTAAAAATAATACAGGTATAATAACGGCAGCTATTGCCGTGTTTTTTAATTTCATCTTTTCCTCCCGTAAATGTCGGTTTTTCATTTTCACAAGGGGCAGTCATATCCCGATGCCGATCTTTTTGCCCGCATTTTGTTACTTCCGTTCATTCTCCGATAACATTGATTTGGCACGATTTCATTGCCGTCAGCGCTGCCGCATGGGTTTCGGGGGTTACTCCCGCACAGCAGCCCGCATCAACGGTAATATCAATTTCAGGAAATGCCGCTTTCAGGATCAATGCATTTGAAATTACGCAGATATCGGTGCATACACCTATAAGTTCAAGCCCCGTATAATTTCTGCCCGCCAGCAGTTCGGCCCATTCGGTGTAACCAAAAGAAGTTTTATCAATATGCTCCCGTTCCGGCAGGTCAATCTCCCCTGCAACCTGCCAGCCGTACGAGCCTTTAATGCAATGCGGAACCGGCAGATGCCTGCCCTCATTGGTTTCAAGATAGTCAGTACCGTGGGTATCGCGTGTGAATATTACCCCGTTTCCCTCTTTAACATATGCATCGATTTTCCTCTTAATATTCGGCAGCACTGCAACGGCTTCTTTCGTTCCCAGCGTTCCGGTAACAAAATCGTTCTGTACATCAATAACAATAAGCGCTTTCATAAAAATCCTCCGTTATAAAAACCGTTCCGGTTAATTATCCGTCTTTTATCAATCATCGTAAACAGAATCAGCATAAAATATCCGGCGGCGCATAAAAGGTCGGCAAGTGCGGAAAACAGCCTTGTTTTTTGCGCAAACACAAACCGGAACATATACACTGTTTCAAGTGCGATAAAAGCCATCGGCATCCACCGAAGCACGGCACCCGAAACAGTATTTTTCCGCCCGTTCCACAAAACGCAGGCAAGTGCGGCACACATAATTGCAGGAGGAATGCTGTATAACAGCCAGCCCCCGATACTGTGCAGCGCCATATCCAAAAAACTTTGAAACGGCGTATTCCCCGTTTTGTAAAGCCGTACCGACATGCATACCGTTGTTACAAAAAACATAAAAAAGATGTACAGCCCCGCATTAATGTATGCAACCGGCCGTTTTTCACTCCACAGCACAAGCAATGCCGCCGTAAACATCCAAAACCCGTAAACGGAAGAACTGAAATATGCTGCCGAATTCCCGCCCTACCGTAATAATTCGCTTCATATATCGCACCTCCTGTAAATTCCGAAAGGCACCGACCTTGCCATGCAAAGCCGATGCCTCGTTTCCGGTTACTTGCTCGCGGGCCTTGCCTTCTTTGCCTACGGGTCTTTATATATTTCTTTTTATACAGCCTGCACCGCAAATATGACGTTTGCCGGTGCAGGCGATTTCGCTCACATTTTTATTATATTCTTAATTTTCAATATTGTCAAGGGTCATACGTCCCGAAAAACCTCTGATTTTGCAAAAAAGCCCGATGAGCACGGGCAATGCTCATCGGGGCTGTGAAAACCGATAAATGTCTGCACAAATATTTAAGTGCTTTACAGGTTTCCTTTAAGATTTTCGGCGCTTACCTTAATGAAATCGTTGATTTCTTCCGGTGAAAGTGAACCCTGACCGAGCCGTGCAAGGTCGTAAACATACTTGATTGCCTTATTCTTGTTTTCACCGTCGTCAAGCGCGTTTATGCTTTCAACAAGCGGGTTTGAAGTGTTAAGAATAAGCGTGTATTTAAGCATATTTCCCATTGAGGGCATACCGTAATACTTCTGCGTTTCGTCCATACGGCGCGAGAACTCGTCAACAAGCAGAACCGCCGGGATATCCGCCTGCATTTTCTGTGCCTTAACTTCGGTGTTGTCCTTGTTTATGAGTTTCTTTGTTTCCTCGCACAGGGAATCAAACAGATGACTCTCCGCATCGTCCTTATCGGCAAGTTCTGCGTCGGCGCGAACAAAACTTACGCCCTGATTCTGCATTTCAATATGCTGCATAAAGGGTATATCAAGCATACCGCCGAGAACCGCAACTTTCTTGCCCGCATTATTCAGCATCTGCACATATTGAGCCTGCTGTTTGGCGTCTGCGCAATAGTAAACCTTTTTGTCCTCGCTTGAAGCAAGATATTCTTCAAGCGTAACAAACGTGTTGTCGGTAAGTTTATAGATGATAAAATCTTTCATTCTCTCATCGAATTTTGCGTCCCGCAGACAGCCGTACTTAACGAAAACATTGATGTCGTCCCAGTATTTTTCGTACTGTTCTTTTTCGTTTTTCGCCATTGAAGTAAGGCGGTCGGCAACTTTTTTGGTGATATGCGCGCTTATTTTTGCAACCGTCCTGTCATTTTGCAGGAACGAACGGGAAACGTTAAGGGGCATATCAGGGCAATCGATAACACCTTTAAGCAGCATTAAGAACTCGGGAATAACCTCTTTTATGTTGTCGGCAACGAACACCTGATTATTGAAAAGCTTAATCTGCCCCTGTATGCTTTCGGGATTTTCCGTAAGTTTGGGGAAATACAGAATTCCTTTAAGGTTGAACGGATAATCAACGTTAAGGTGAATCCAGAAAAGCGGGTCATTGAAGTCGGTAAACACCTTGTGATAGAACTTTTTATATTCCTCGTCCGTGCATTCCGACGGATTTTTAAGCCAAAGCGGCTGTGTGTCGTTTACGGGCTTGTCCTCATTGTCCCCCGCAAGAACGATTTCAACGGGCATAAATCCGCAGTACTTATGCAAAACTTCGCGCACGGTGTAGTTTTCGGCAAAGTCCTTGCTTTCGTCATTAAGATAAAGCGTGATTTCAGTGCCGACATCGGTCTTATCGGTGTCGGAAATCGTGTATTCGTCACTTCCGTCACTTTCCCACAAAACGGGTTCTGCGTCTTTAATATACGAAAGCGTTTTTATTGTAACCTTGTCGGCAACCATAAACGCCGAATAGAATCCCAAGCCGAAATGCCCGATTATATCGCTGTTTCCCGCGGATTCGTACTTTTCCAAAAAGTCAGCCGCGCCCGAAAAAGCAACCTGATTGATGTATTTTTCAACTTCCTCTTTTGTCATACCTATGCCGTTATCGGTAAAGCTAAGCGTACCGGCATCCTTATCCGCCTTAACGGTAACACGGTAGTTTTCTTTTTCCTCCGCTTCGCCCATCTGAACAAGTTTTTTGTACTTGCTTATGGCATCAACACCGTTTGAAACAAGTTCGCGGATGAAAATATCCCTGTCGCTGTAAAGCCATTTTTTGATTATAGGCATAAGATTGTCGGAATTAACCGAAATTTTGCCTGTTTCTTTCATAATTATCTACCTTCTTTGTTAAGATTATATATAAGTCTGAGCCCTTCGAGGGTAAGTTTGGTATCAACGGTATCTATGGCGTCGGTATGTACCGAAATTGCCTTGGCAAGCCCTCCCGTGGCGATGACTTTCGCATTAAAAAATCCCGTTTCTTTCTTTATTCTGTTTATAATGTACTCCACCTGCCCGATATAGCCGTAAAGCAAACCCGCCTGCATACAGCTTACGGTGTTTTTGCCGATAACGCTTTCGGGAAGTTCCAGTGCAACCGAGGGCAGTTTTGCCGCTTTATCCGAAAGTGCATCGGAAGAAACTTTAACCCCCGCGCAGATACAGCCGCCCAAAAACTCGCCGTTTTCGCTTATAACGCCCGTGGTGGTGGCAGTTCCGAAATCCATTGTAATGCACGGTCCGCCGTAGCGCCTGAACGCGGAAACCGCGTCGCAAATGATATCTCCGCCCAATTCTCTGGGGCTGTCGATTTTTATATTGAGCCCGGTTTTTATACCCGCGCCCACAATAAGCGGCTTCTTTTTAAGATAATCGCTTATCATATGCTCAATTGTAAAGTTGATTCCCGGCACAACCGACGAAACGATTATTCCGTCAATCTCCTCAACCTTTATATTCGCCGCAGATAGCATTGCAACAATTGCTATGCCGTACTCATCGCTTGTTTTTCTTAAATCGGTAGCGATCCGCCATGTGCCTGCAAGGCGCTCATTTTCAAATGCACCCAGTTTGATGTTTGTATTACCTATGTCAAATACAAGAATCATTGCGAAATCCCCTTTATCTTCAAAAGCCTTACTATTACGGGGCTTAAAATCAGGTTAAGTGCAAATTCAACAATAAAGTTGATTCCCACAAGCCCGAAAAGCATATACGACGCGGTGTTTTCAAATCCGAGCCCATGCCCCCACTTGGAAACGGTATCCATAAAGAAAAGCAGGCAGCCTATAAGGAACACGCCCGTATTTACGATCGGGCTGACTATTGTTGCGCCGTAAACCGCCAAAGTGCTGTTCTTTTTTGCCAAAAGGCGGTAAACAAGCCCGGCGCACAACCCCGAAAGTGTGCCTTTTAACAGCACAACTGCTATTGTTGCCGGAACATTTACCGCTAAAAACGCGCTTGCGTCGCCTGAAATAAGCACGGTTACACCGAACACGAACCCGAGCCACGCGCCCGCCAGATATCCGCAGGTCGCCGCGCCGATTACAATGGGAATAAGCGCAAACGTGCAGGAGAACATACCGAACCGTGTAAGCACTGACGCAACAAGTTCAAATACGATTACCACAGCGGTAAGCACCGCCGTTGTAACGAGTTTTTTGGTTGACATCTTTTTCATTTTTTCCTCCATTCCGGTTTCTTAAAGAATACCTTATGAATTTAATAAAATTATATATATTCCGCGGCAATGCGTGCACAGGGTAAAGGTACCCTTAAAGTCACGCTTGCCGTATATATATTTTAACCCCTTGCGTTAATTATTGCAAGTTCTTTTTCCTTTTATGCCTGCATACAAAATAAATTGTTGCCGCAACAATCAGTGTTCCGGCAAGCGCGCCGAGAGAGTCAATACACACGTCGCGCACCTCACAGGAGCGCCCCGGGACAAAGTACTGATGAAATTCATCGCTCATTGCGTAAAGCACGCACGCGCAAAACGACCAAACCGCCTTTTTCCCCTTTACGGGAATAAAGCAAAATGAAAGACGCATAAGCATTCCCAGACACGTATAAATTGAAAAATGAGCAAGTTTTCGCACGGAAAACTGCACATTTTCAACTATTTCCGTCTGCCGTTCTTCGGGCAGTTCCCTGAACGACGAAAATCCCGAAAGCACCTGTTTGGTTACGCTTTGGCTTGTATTGTCCGATTTGTCCGCATTTTCCGCGGAAAAGCAGAATATTGCCGCCATACACGCAAGCGTCAGAAACCAGACGGCATATTTACACCATTTCATTTATTTTTTGCCCGTGGAGCCGAATCCGCCCTCACCGCGAACGGTTTCGTTAAGTTCGTCGCACTCAAAAAACTCACAGCGCAGATACGGTGCAATAACAATCTGCGCTATTCTGTCGCCGTTTTCAACGGTACGCATTTTATTGCCGTGGTTGTGCAGCGCCACCATTATTTCGCCCCGATAGTCGCTGTCAACAACGCCCACTTTATTTGCGGGTGCAAGGTCATTTTTGCACGCCATTCCGCTACGGGCGTAAACAAGTCCCACGTATCCCTCCGGGATTTCCATTGCTATTCCCGTATGTATAAACACCGTTTCATCGGGCGCGATTTCGGTGTCGGTATCGCACAAAGCGTAAAGGTCTGCCCCCGCTGCCGAATCCGAACCGTATGTAGGCATTACAGCGTCAGGTCGTAATTTTTTTACGTTTAATTTCATCTTCAAGTCCCTCCCAAAGAACGATTTCACCTTTTGCAAGTGTCTTTTTCAAGTCTATTATACGCTGATTTTCGCTTCCGCGGAACAAAAGCGATATATTTTTTTGCTTTTCTACGAATTTGCCGTCAACAAGCACGTCTATAAGCGAAAGCATTTCGTCCGTCACTTCACAGCGTGCGCGGCTTTCTTTCAGCAGTTCCTCATCAAGAAGATATCCCGAATAACACCATATGTCCTTTTCGGGAAAGCGCTCCCTTACTTTTTTTACAAACGGAAGAAGTCCGCGCTGATTTACGGGCTCAAAAGGCTCTCCCCCAAGCAAAGTAAGCCCCCTGATATAACTCTTATCAAGGGCGGCAATGATATCCTCTTCTGTCTTTTCATCGAAAGGTTTACCGTAAGAAAAATCCCATGCCTCACTGTTGAAGCATCCCTTGCAGCGGTGCGTACATCCGCTTACAAACAGTGAAACCCGCACACCGGGGCCGTCGGCAATATCAAATTTTTTTATCTGTGCATAATTCAAGCAAACCACCGCCTTTTTAGATAAATGCCTTTTTATATTATAGCAACTGTATGCTTAAAAATCAAATGATATTTTATAAAAAAGACGCAGTGCAAAACTGCGTCCTTATTCTTTATCCCAGCCGGTAGCCCTCTTTTGCAGAGTAAACGTACAACCCGATTGCCGCAAGCAGCGCTCCGGCAACAAAACTCCACACAAAACACATTACGTACAGCGGCACGTCCTCGTGGTCGCGCTTTTTACGGTAAGTGTAAATGTAGGCAAGCACGCCGCTTACAACCGCGGTTAAAAGGCTTGAAGAGGCGATTACAACGGTTTTCAGTCCGTCCTCGAACAAAATCACGCCGATTATAAGATATATCGGCATCAAGCCCGAAATCAACCCCAAATTAGCCCCTAAAAATATCGCCGCGCAAATAAGAAGAATCTTCTTTGTCATATAATCCTCCGTTACAGCGTTTCAATATCCGTTGCATTTTCGTTTGTGCTCTCTGCTGCGGTCTCGGTCACATCGGCGTTTTCGTCTTTTTCCTCTTCGTGAGGCGCAGTAGCAAACGCCACAACCTTAACTCCCTCGGCAACGCGCATTACGCGAACGCCCTGAGTTGACCTGCCCATTGTACGTATCTGGTCAACCGGTGTACGGATAATGGTGCCGTCGGAAGTAATAAGCAAAATATCTTCATCGCCCGTTACCTTTGCCATATCCACAATGTCGCCGGTGTTTTCGTTAAGGCCGTGAGTAATTATTCCTTTGCCGCCTCTTCCGGTGATACGGTATTCGCTTACGTCACTGCGTTTACCGTATCCGTTTTCGGTTATGGTAAGAATCTCGCCTGCGCCGTCAATAACAGCCATATTTACAACGCGGTCGCCCTCCGCCATTTTAAGCGCAGTAACGCCCTGTGTAACTCTGCCCATACTGCGGACTTTGCTTTCCTCAAAGCAGATTGCCTTGCCCTTGTTGGTGGCAAGCATAATATTGCTTTCGCCGTTTGTAAGAGCCACGTTTACAAGCACGTCGTCCTCACGCAGCACGATAGCCGCAAGACCGTTTTTGCGGATTCTGTACTCCGAGAGCGGTGTTTTCTTTATGAATCCCGCGCGGGTAGCCATTATAAGATACTTGCCCTCGCGCTCTTCTTCGCCCTCGGGAAGCGTTATTACCGTGGTAACTTTCTCGCCGCCGTCAAGGTTAAGCAGGTTTACCACCGCACTGCCCTTTGCGGTTCTGCCCGCCTCGGGAATCTGATAGCACCTGAGCCCGAACACTCTGCCGCGGGTTGTAAAGAACAGCATATCGGTGTGCGTATTGGCTACAATAACGCGCTCAACAAAATCTTCCTCGCGGGTGGTAAGCCCCGTTATGCCCTTGCCGCCGCGGTTCTGCGCGCGGTAAGTATCGGCGGGAACGCGTTTGATGTAGCCGAGATGTGTCATCGTAACTACCATATCTTCACGCTGAATAAGCGATTCAAGGTCAATTTCATCCGAAGACGCAGTGATTTCCGTTCTGCGGTCGTCGCCGTACTTGTCCTTTATAACGAGAATTTCTTCCTTAATGATATCAAGCACCATCTGCGGGTCTGCAAGGATTGCGCGATAGTGTGCAATATCAGCCATAAGCTGGTCGTATTCCTGTTGAAGTTTTTCTCTTTCAAGCCCGGTCAAGCGCTGCAAACGCATATCAAGTATGCTTTTTGCCTGTTCCAGCGAAAATTCGAGTTCTTCCATAAGCCGTGTGCGTGCAATATCCGTTGTGCGTGAGGACCTGATTAACGCAATAACCTCATCTATAATATCAAGCGCGCGCAGGAAGCCTTCCACAAGGTGTGCCCTTGCAAGCGCCTTATCAAGGTCATATTTCGTTCTGCGGGTAACTACCTCTTTCTGATGTTCAAGGTAGTAATAAAGCATTTCTTTAAGGTTGAGAATACAGGGTTCGCCGTCAACAAGAGCAAGCATAATAGCGCCGAAGGAATCCTGCAACTGTGTATGCTTGTAAAGGAAATTAAGCACCACCTGCGGGTTAACATCCTTTTTAAGCTCGATAACAACGCGCATACCGTCTTTATTTGATTCGTCGCGCAGAGCGCTGAGCCCCTCAAACTGCTTGTCCTTATAAAGTTCGGCAATACGCTCAACAAGTTTTGCCTTGTTTACCTGATAAGGTATCTGCGTAATAACAATCCTCTGCCTGTCGCCGGACATCTGCTCAATTTCGCTCTTTGCCCTTACCACTATTCTGCCGCGACCGGTAAGATACGTGTCACGTATGCCCGAAAGCCCCATTATCTGCCCCGCCGTGGGGAAGTCGGGACCCTTTATATGTTCCATAAGTTCTTCAATGGTAACATCGGGATTATCGATAAGGGCAACAACGCCGTCAATAACCTCGCGCAGATTGTGGGGCGGAATATTCGTCGCCATACCTACGGCTATACCGTCGGAACCGTTTACCATAAGGTTTGGGAACCGTGACGGAAGCACACGGGGCTGCATTTCGGTTTCGTCAAAGTTAGGATAGAAATCAACCGTTTCCTTGTCGATATCCGCAAGCAGTTCGCCTGCTATTTTTGATAATTTTGCCTCGGTGTAACGGGAAGCCGCCGCCGGGTCGCCGTCAACGGTACCGAAGTTGCCCTGCCCGTAAGCAAGGGTGTATCTTATGGAAAAAGGCTGTGCAAGGCGCACAAGCGCGTCATAGATTGACGAATCGCCGTGGGGGTGGTATTTACCCATTACATCGCCCACGATACGCGCGCTTTTACGGGTAGGCTTATCAAAAGTATATCCGTTTTCGTACATCGAGTACAGAATACGCCTGTGTACGGGTTTAAGTCCGTCGCGGACGTCGGGCAGCGCACGGCTGATGTTTACCGCCATTGCGTAAGAAATAAAGGATTTTTTAACCTCGGATTCAATATCGATATCAATTATTTTGCCGTTATTTTCACTCATTATTTCTCACCTGCCTTAAATATCAAGCTCATCATTGCTTACTAACCGTGCGTTTTCTTCAATAAACTGCCTGCGGGGTTCAACCTCGTCGCCCATAAGCACGGTAAAAATCTGGTCAGCCGCGATTGCATCTTTCATCGTAATGCGTTTAAGAATACGCGTTTCGGGGTCCATTGTAGTTTCAAACAACTGCTGCGAACTCATTTCGCCCAGACCTTTATAGCGTGAAACTTCATAGTTCTGCCTGTTTACGGAATCAAGAAAAGTATTGAGTTCCTCATCGGAATAGCAGTACTGCACCTGTTTTGTACGGGTAAGCGTAACCTTAAACAGGGGCGGCTGTGCCGCGTAAACATACCCGCCCTCGATAAGCTGGGGCATATGGCGGAAGAAGAACGTAAGCAAAAGCGTGCGTATATGTGAGCCGTCAACATCGGCATCGGTCATACAGATAATCTTGTGATATCTTAACTTGCTCTCGTCAAACTGAACGTCTATTCCCGCGCCGAAAGCGGTAATCATCGAACGGATTTCCGCGTTTTGGAGCATTTTATCAAGCCTTGTTTTTTCAACATTAAGAATCTTGCCGCGAAGAGGAAGTATCGCCTGTGTTTTTCTGTCGCGTCCCTCTTTTGCACTGCCGCCGGCGGAGTCACCCTCAACAATGAAAATTTCGCACCTTGCGGGGTCTTTTTCGGAGCAATCGGCAAGTTTTCCGGGAAGAGAGAAACTGTCAAGAGCGTCTTTTCGACGCGTAAGTTCGCGGGCTTTTCTTGCCGCTTCCCTTGCCCTGTTTGCCATAAGGCATTTTTCTATAATGCCCTTTGCAACGGGGGGATTCTCCTCCAAAAACGCTTCAAGTTTTTCCGAAACAATGGTTTCGGTAACGTTTCTTATTTCGCTGTTACCAAGTTTCGTCTTTGTCTGTCCCTCAAACTGGGGTTCTTCAAGTTTAACGCTTATAACCGCGCACAGACCCTCGCGAACGTCGTCGCCCGAAAGATTCGCGTCCTTGTCTTTAAGCAGTTTATACTTACGCGCATAGTCGTTAAGCGTCTTTGTAAGGGCATTGCGGAAGCCCGTTAAGTGGGTACCGCCCTCGTGGGTCTGAATATTGTTTGCGAAACTTAAAACGACCTCGTTGTAGCCGTCGTTGTACTGCATTGCAACTTCAACCGACGACGTGCCTTTTTTGCCCTCGAAGTAAAGGGGACGTTCAAAAAGCAGAGTTTTGTTTTTGTTAAGGAAGTCAACAAATTCGATTATTCCGCCCTCGTAATGGAACGTTTCCTGTTTTTTTGCGTCCTCGCGCTCGTCCTTTATGGTTATCCTTACGCCCTTATTGAGGAACGCAAGTTCGCGAAGCCTTGTTTTAAGGTTGTCATATTCAAAAATGGTGGTTTCAAATATTTCCGGGTCAGGCCAAAACTGAACAAAAGTACCCGTATGCTCGCTTTCGCCGATAACTTTAAGGCTGTCAACAGCGTCTCCGCGCTTATAGTCCTGTGAGTATATTTTGCCGTTACGTGATATTTCAACATGCAGGTCGGTTGCAAGAGCGTTTACTACCGAAAGACCTACGCCGTGCAGACCTCCCGAAACTTTATATCCCCCGCCGCCGAACTTTCCTCCGGCGTGAAGTACGGTTAACGCAACTTCCACGGCGGGTTTGTTGTACTTGGGGTGATTGTCAACGGGAATTCCTCTGCCGTTATCGCGAACCGAACAGGAACCGTCCTCGTGAATGGTAACGGTAATTTCGTTGCAGAAGCCCGCAAGAGCCTCGTCAATAGAGTTGTCCACCAATTCCTGTACAAGGTGGTGCAATCCCCTTGAATCAGTTGAGCCGATGTACATACCCGGTCGTCTGCGTACCGCTTCAAGTCCCTCCAAGACCTGAATCTGCGACGCATTGTAACTGTTTTCAGTCATAACTGTCCTTTCATAAGCGGAATATACTTCCACTCCCTATTATATAATATAATATATTATACAGATACAATAGCACATCGCGCCCGTTTTGTAAAGCGATTTACCCCTAAAACGCAAAAAAAGGAGCCGTAAAAGCCCCTTTTGTTTCTTATTATTTCTTATTATTTCTGAATCATATCGTCCGTCAGGTCGGGAATGGCGATAACGTATGCCCAGATTACGTCAGATCTATCGCCCGACCAGGCAGTGCCCTCAAAACGGAACATCGGGACATAATAGTCATACTCCGGATTCTTATAGTACACCGCATTTACGGTGTCAAACTCAACTTTGGTAAGAGGTGTATCCGGTGAACCTAACTCCGTTGCCAAATACGAATACTCGCCGCCTATTCTTGCATATGCCTCTTCAAATGACAGCGTTTTTGCTTTTGCTGCATAAATCGGATTATGCCAGTAACTGTCAATCGACAGTATCTCTCCGTCGGAATTAAAGCATATCAATGCACTTCCTGCGCCCACAACTTCCTTGTCGTCGATTTTTTGTGCAAACCTCGGACCGTACGCCGCTAATTCACCGCATATTTATGCACAAAAAAATCCCCACTCTAAAAAGAATGGGGATAAAATTCAGCGTGAGCAAAGGCTGCGGTAAACGATTCCCGAACCGGCGCAGCAATTTTCGCCCGCAGAACCGTTATTCAGCCTCGGCAGTGTGCTTATACAGCCCTCCTGATAGCGGGAAAGCCAACTTGCAACGCATTTAATTTGTGCGTTGCACCTGTTGCAGGCGCCTGAATTTGCGGCGCATTGTGAACACGTCATAATAATCACTCCCTGCGATAATATACTATGTTCTTTTCGCAAAAAGTGTGATTCAGATTTTTATTTCATTAAGAATGTTTTCACCCTTATGCAAGCCGATTTCCGCCTTAAAGCCCTCGCCGCACACGGAATAATTGCCGAAAAATCCTCTGAACTCCGCATAGCCGTTTTCATCGGTTGTAATCTCTTCTTTTGTGTGCCAGATTTCCTTTGTCAGTTTTTCAAGCCTTAACGCAGATTTCTTCGGCGATAAATCGTGATGAAACAGTCCGCCGCGGCAACGGTTTTCGTCCCACCAGATACCGTCACTGTAAGCATACCCGTCGGGCAGATTCCAGTATACGATATCTTCCATGTCGGGGTGGCTGAACCACAGAGTGTACATTAACTCCAATAAATCCGCCTGCAATTCCTCGTCCTCATCGGTTGTGCCGAACGTGGGAACGGTAACCTCGGTCATTTCAAGGGGCAGAGAAAACTCCGCCATTCTGTCAAGCCCCGCAAGAATCTTTTCGGGGTCTACAAACGAATCGCCCTGTTTTACCTGGCTCTCATATTCTTCATCGGTTTTCGTGTTCGCGCCGGTGAAAATATGATGCTGCATACCGATTTTATCTATTCTCGCGCCGCTTTTCAGCGCATTTTCAATCAAAAGAAAATATCCGTTGCGGTAGTTTGACAGATTCCTCAACACGCTCGGTTCGCCCTCATTGATAACGAGCGTTTCGTTCGGAAAATACTTTTCCGCCAGTGCAAACGCCCACTCCACGATATCCCGCTTACCGCTTATTACACTCTTAAAATTCCATCCATACTCGCAAAGAAGTTCGTTGATAACTTCAAATTCAAGCATTCTGCCGCAAAAGCGCTCCGAAATCTGCCTGAAACGCTCTTCGTAGTACGCTTCCATTGCTCTCATATCGTTTATCGGAAGCCACTCGGGAATGGCCTTATCGTAGACAAGGCAGTGCAGTTTTGGCATTATTCCGTTTTCTTCGCAGTATTCCATGCACCTTTCGGGTGCGGGTCTGCGCCACACTTTCGGGCTGTTCTTTTCGTATCGGGGCTTGCTCTGTTCAGGTTCCAAGCCGTTCCAATAAAACGGCACAGTGGCAAGATTAAAAAACCGCTTAAACTGTTCGCGATAAGTTTTGTTGTCGCTTTCGTCGGGAAATTCGTCAAGCATAAATATGTTTGCGCCGAATCCGAAATCATGGGTCTGCTGGTCAATCCTGATTTTTGCCCCTTTTACGGGATTCCCGTCACTGTCGGTAAGGCGAACACGGCACAGCCCTTTACGGTATCTTTCAATGCCGTTTTTAACTCTCGCGCCGATTTCCCCGCGGCTTTCATTTGCCGCTTTAAGCCATATTTCTCTGTTTTCCTTTGGGTCAAGCATTTTCTTTCTCTCCTTTTTATGTATATACCGAAAACTATACCGAATCTGGTAAATGCACATATGCGCATTTATTGCTTTATTTTAAGTGAATTCAGATATTCCTTTTGTTCTTTACTTATTCTGAAACTCTCCCGCGCTTTCTGGATTGCCTTATTGTGCGTCCACGGTTCAAGGCGGGGATGCACAAAATACTTCACTGCCGCATCGTACTGTTTCGCCAAGGCGGTGGCAAAAAACCACGCCTGCATCATTTTTACGTAGTATTCATCGCTTTTAACGTCCGCAACAAGGTCAAGGTATTCTTCCTTAAAGCCGTCGTCAAGAAAGCAGTTCATAATGCATTTTATGCCGTAACGCACGGTGTAGCACTTTTCGGAATTTATCCACTTTACTGCATACGGATAAAGTTTCTCACGATTCTTTGAAAAAACGGGCGGATTAACGCAGTCGCAGGTAGCCCAGTTGTCAACAAACGGCAAGAATTCTTCAAT
Organism: uncultured Clostridia bacterium; assembly: GCA_934434555.1. Lineage (GTDB taxonomy): Bacteria > Bacillota > Clostridia > Christensenellales > QALW01 > UMGS1322. Next base: position 15,101 of record CAKRZX010000007.1, on the reverse strand, counting down.
CGCCGCAACGCAAGCATCAAAGTCCCTGATTTCTTCAATCAAAAATCCATGCAGATTATATTCTTCGTAGTATTCGTGCGGGAGCAAAAAAGCGCTTTTATCACCCGAGCGGTATAAACTGTTTGCAAGTTTTCTTAGTGCAGGCGTACGTACGCCGATAATCCTGTTTCTGTCATAGTCCGGCATAAGGCGAGACTGAAAATCGCCGTAATCTTTATCCTGCAACAGAAAAAGTTGCTTTTGTATATCCGTCAAACTTATCACCTCGGATATATTCTACATTATGCTTTTTCCGCCGTCAACAAAAATATTCTGCCCTGTTATATATCTTCCGCCGTCGGACGCAAGCAATTCAATTATGCCCGAAATATCTTCCGGCTGACCGTAAAAGCCCAGCGGAATAGACCGTTTTACCTGTTCGGCATATGCTTCGTCCGAAAGCGCTTTTATATTGCGGTCGGTGTAAATTACGCCGGGCGCAACGTTATTTACCGTAATGCCGAAAGGCGCAAGTTGAAGCGCCAAAGACTGCACCATATTGCTCTGCGCCGCCTTGCTTGCGGAGTATACAAGCATATCCGGATGCGGTTTTTTCTCCTGAACACTGCCTACGGTTATGATTCTGCCCCACTTCTCCTTTTGCATATGTTCCGTAACAGCCTGAATAAGAATAAGCGATGAAACAAAGTTGCAGTTAATTTGTTTTTCGCACTCTTCCTCGGTTATATCATACCATTTTTCGCGAATCTGCACCGACGCGTTGAGCACAAGCACGTCCGCATCGGCACACTTTTTTGCAAGCATTCCTGTCTGTGCCGTATCGCACAAATTCGCCGAAACAATCTCACCCGTTCCGCCGGTGGCGCGAATTTTCCCAAGCGTTTCATTTGCTTTTTCAGAGCCGGCGGTGCTTGAATGAACATAGATATAAAACCCGTTTTGCGCAAGGGTTATCGCCGCTGCTCTGCCTATGCCCCGCGACGAACCTGTAATGAGCGCTTTTTTTACTTTTTCCATATTATTCTCCTTTACAGTGCGGTCTGCGTGTCATTGGGGTCGCCGTTACGCGCCAAATCGTATTCCTTTGACCAGTCAAGTCCGCGATACTCTTCGCCCCGCGGGTCGGTTTTTATCCATTTTACCAACAAATCAAGCATTTCTTCCGTCCAGGTATTTTTGTCAATCTGAGCGGTGGTAAATACGCCTTTGCAAATCATTTCAAAGCCGAAATCGTCCTTAACATGAGTTTTTGCCGCGCCGTCAACCACATCGGCAACAAGGTGTGCCGGAATAAACAGCACTCCGCCGCCCGCGCCGAACACCACATCGCCCGGCAGACAAACCGCGCCGCCGAAAGACGTGATATTATTCCAGTCTTTCATAACGAATTCTCTTATGGGTGTGGGGTCAATTCCCCGATAGTACACCTGTACGTCGGGCACTTTTTTCATCTGTTCCACGTCGCGCACGCCGCCCCAGATTACCGCGCCGCCCGTTTTTGTGTGCTTATGAAGCGCTGTGGTAAGATTTCCGCCAAGGAAAGTACCTTTATATATTTTGTCGAACATATCGCAGACCACAACGTCGCGCTCACAGAGATTATCAATTACCCACTGATTGTAATTTCCTTTCAGCCCGTCCCCGGCGCCGCGGGCAAACTGAACTTCGTGTAAATCCGGACGGGTCGGGCAGTACGTACACGTTACCGCCCTGCCAATAAGCTTCCGCCCGTCATCGTGCAGCGGAGTGAGGGGGTTTTCTCCTCCGCCCACGAACTGATGCTCATACCCCAGCACGAATATCGGCTTCCAGACCTCTTCAAGGGTCATACCGTAAAGCGCGTCAAGATATTTATCCTCCACTTTCGGTCTGCCGTCAGGCAAGCGCTCGCCTTTCCAAAGCGGCGTAAGCGCAATTATTTCGTTTCTGTTGTTAAAATGCATTTTTTCTCCCTCCACGCAATGTAACCGTGTTTATGCAGATGCACACCGTCAAAATTATTCTGAACCAAAATCTCCGCCGTTTTAGGGAGTTTTACCGTGGCATCCGAAAAGGCGCAAATAAACTTAATGTTTTCGTTTTCGCCCTTGCGCACGAATCCGAGCACATTTTCGCCTGTTTTCAGCCACGAGAAACCGCCGAAAGCAAGCGTATCCGATTTGCGTCTTATGTCGTTAAACTCCCAAATTTTCTCCTGACGCCTGAGTGCAGCCTCGGTATTCTTTTTGCTGCGGTCGGAAAATTCAAAATTCCCCGGATAAAACCTGTTTGCAAACATACTCAGCCTATTGCTGTCGGCAAGTTCGTTACCGCAGTACACCATAGGTATTCCGCTTATAAAGTAATTCATCGCGATAAGCATTTCGCTTCCGTCGTGACCGGCAAGTTTTTCAACCCGTTCGGGCCAGTCGGTAACGGTGTCGTGATTATCCATATCGCGCACGATAAACGTCCCTTTCGGCACTTTTTCAAATACGGAATCAAAATCACTTTTGAATTCTTCCGCCGTGCCCGCACTGTCAAGGATTCTGTACAGGGATTCGTGATACGAAAATCCGTACATGGCATCAAATGTTTTAAGATATTCCGTCTTTGAGCCCTCATGTATAAGCACTGCATCGGGCTTGATTCTTTGAATGCGTTTTTTGCCCTCCGTCCAGAAATCGAGGGGCGTTTCGTCCGATGCATCGCACCTGAACCCGTCACAGCCGATTTCCGCAAGCAGGTAAACCATATTTGCATAAAGGTATTCCCTGAGTCCCGGGCAATCAAAATTCAAATACGGAAAATGATACTGGCTCGCTATGATATTGCCCTTTTCGTCGTGCCTTGCAAACTCGGGGTGAGTTTTAAGTATGTCCGCATTGGGAGCAATATGCATATAAACAAGGTCAAGCAGAACGTGCATTTTCAATTCGTGAGCCCGCAATACAAAACTTTTCAAATCCTCCGTTGTGCCGTACTCTTCGTCAACGGTAAAATAGTTCTTTATTCTGTACGGATTTTTCGGATTACCCGTTTTCGATTTTTTCTGTCTGTCGCTCCAACAGGACTCGTCTTTTGAGTCGTCCTCGGTAAAAACCGGACAAAGGTATACCGTTTCAAATCCAAGTGCCGCTATAAACGGCAGTTCTTTTTCAACCGCCCTGATTGTTCCCTCGGAAGAAAAAGTTCTGGGATTTATCTGATAAATTGCGCCGTGGCTGAACCACTCAGGTGCTGTTTTTTTCATTTTACTAACTCCAAATCCTGTCATTTGAAAATTCCCTGTTCCACTCGTCGGTGGATTCAAAATATCCGGGGATATCTTTATTTATGTGCGCTTTTATTACTTCTTCATTGATATCGTCAAAGCCGATGCCGGGCTTTTCGGGCACTTTTATGAATCCGTTTTCAAAAAGCGGATTCTTTATGCCGGTAACGATATCCGCCCACCATGGAACATCCACCGAATGGAATTCAAGGGCAAGAACATTGTGCATTGCCGCCGCCGTATGCACCGCCGCAAGGCAGGCAATGGGACTTTCTGCCATATGCACCGCAACCGCAACGCCGTTTTCATCGGCAATATCGGCAATTTTTTTCAGTTCCATTGCGCCGCCGCAAGTTAAGATATCCGGGTGAATTACCGATACTCCGCCCGCCTTTATAATTTTTTCAAAAGGTTCTTTAAGGTACATATCCTCACCCGTGCAGACAGGCACACAAGTGCTGTTTTTCAGGCGCACGTATTGGTCGGTATACATCCACGGAACCATATCTTCAATCCACGCAAGATTGTATTTCTCCATTCTTTTTGCAAAACGGATGCAGTCCTCAACACACACGTGGCCGAAATGGTCGATTGCAAGAGGTACGTCATAGCCGATAACTTCGCGCACTTCCCTCACGTAGTTTTCCAAATAGTCAAGTCCCTTTTCGGTTATATGGATTCCCGTAAACGGGTGCGCGGTTGTAACAAGCAAATAACTTTTCTGCTGCTTTACCATATCGGCGGTAACGCTTCCGCCCTGAACGTTGATTAAATGGGGCGCGTATTTTTTCATATCGTCCAAAAAGCCGAGAGGTGCGTTGAGTGTGCCCGGCTCATCGATAAGCAGTCCTATTCCCAAATCCATTTTAAGGAAAGTGAATCCCATTTCCATACGCTTTTTCAGTGCTTTTCCCATATCACGTCCCGTGTGCTTGCCGTCAACGTCGGTATCGCAGTAAACGCGCACTTCATCGCGGAATTTCCCGCCGAGAAGCTGATACATAGGAACACCGTATGCCTTGCCCGCCAAGTCCCAAAGGGCAATTTCAATACCTGAAACTCCACCGCCCTGTCTTGACGGTCCGCCGAACTGCTTGATTTTGCGGAATATCTTATCCACATTACAGGGGTTTTCCCCTAAAATTCTGCTTTTAAGCATTAAAGCATAAGTTTTACTTGATGCATCACGGACTTCACCGTAACCGCATATGCCCTGATTGGTGTAAATTTTAAGAATAGTGCAGCGCTTGGGTGCTCCGTCAATGTCCACAAAGCGCATATCGGTGATTTTCAAGTCAGACGGATTAGAATAAGTGTTCATAATATCCCTTTCACAAAATTTATTATTGACTTAATTAAAGTCTTGGATTAAAATACATCTATATTCTAAATTCTGCGGGAATATATTTCATCAACTATATTATGCAGTTTGCAAACTATATTACTGTATTGAGGTTTATATGACTGAAATAAAAGAATCGGGCGCAATTTACACTTCCGCGGGCGGCATTTTGTTAAGAATGTGGCACGCAGCGGTTTCGCCGGGCGTCCGCGGATTTTTCAAACACAGCCACACTTCCTTTGAAATAACGCTTGTGCTTGCAGGAAGCGGAACCTATCAGACGCAATCGGGCAATTACGGCATTTCCCCCGGCGATATGCTTGTGTTTGCATCAAACGAACAGCACAATATTTCGCTTGTTGAAAAACAGGGGCTTGAAATACTGAATATGCATTTTGAGCCGCTTTTCATTGCCGGAGATACTTTCACAAGCGCAAACCTTTGCTTTTCTCACAGTAAGGATTTTAAGAATTTTATTCCCAAAGAGAATTGCGAAAAACTGCGCAATCTTATGCTTTGCGCCGAAAAAGAGATTGTCGGACAAAAAGAAGAATACGTACAGATGATTCACGGAATTGTTTGCGAAATGCTTATTACTCTTTTGCGTGAGCACGGCTACCGTGCCGACGGCGCCTCGGTTTCGCAGTTTTCGGGCATTCAGGCGGCGCTTAAATACATTGAACCGAGAATATCTTCGCCCCTGACATTGGACGAAATAGCCTCTGCCGCGGGTTTAAGCCCGAATTACTTTTCGCTTTTGTTCAAAAAAGCCTGTAAAATATCGCTTTGGGACTACATAGTTTCAAAACGCGTTGAAATCGCACAGCGAATGCTGACTGCATATCCGCATATGAACATACTTGATATCGCCCTGTCCTGCGGGTTTAACAGCACCGCGAATTTCAACAAAGCATTCAGACGCTTTTCTGGAATAACGCCCAAAGAATACCGAAAATCCGACGATTTACTGCATTAAAAAAGCCGCGGTAAAAACCGCGGCATTAAATTTTTCATTACGCTCTCTTTGAAAGAACGTCCTTTTCGTACTGCATAATATCGTCAAACCAAGCCGTATCAGCGGCAACACCGCATTCTTCGCAGTATTTTGCCCAAATATCGCCGAAAGGCAGAGTTTTCATCTCTTCCTGCATAACCATAAGTTTTGTGAAGTTTGCTTCGTCCTGCAACTCTTTAAGCATCTCATTGGGTGTGCACATAGCCATAAGCAACGCTTTCTGCCACGAACGGATACCTACTACCCAAGCCGAAACACGGTTGATGCTTGCATCAAAATAGTCAAGCGCCATATAGATTCTGTCAAGAGCGTTGTTGCGAACTATCTCTTTTGCCATTTCCTTTGTTTCGTCGTCAAGCAGAACTACGTGGTCAGAGTCCCAACGAATGGGGCGTGTGATATGCAGTGCAAACTCGGGATAGAAGCAAAGCAGTGCGGGGATTTTATCCGAAACGACCTCGGTGGGGTGATAATGCCCGTTATCCATAAGGGGCATACAGCCCTCGTGAGTTGCCGCAAACGACAGTGAGAGTTCGGCAGAACCTACCGTGTAAGCCTCAACACCGATACCAAAAACTTTGCTCTCTACACAGGGTTTAACAAGATTCCTGTCATAGGGTTCGGAAAGAATCTCTTCAATTGACTCCTTATAGCGCATTCTGGGCATCATTCTGTCGGCGGGAATATCCTTGAAACCGTCACCTGTCCAGATATTCATAACACAGGGAACGCCTGTTTCCTTTGCGAAGTATTCCGAAATGCGGATACAAGCCTTGCCGTGCTCAATCCAGAATTTTCTTACTTTCTCGTCGGGGCTTGAAAGTGTAAGTCCGTCTTTTACCATGGGGTGAGAGAAGAAAGTGGGGTTAAAGTCGATACCCATATTTCTTTCCTTCGCGTACTCTACCCATTTTGCAAAATGCCTGGGCTCGATTTTGTCACGGTCAACAAACTCGCCCTTTTCAAATATTGCATAGCAGGCGTGAAGATTAAGTTTCTTCTTTCCCGGAGTAAGTGACAGAACCTTATCCATATCCGCCATAAGTTCTTCGGGAGTTCTTGCCTTGCCGGGATAGTTGCCCGTCGTCTGAATTCCGCCGGTAAGCGGGCCGTCATGGTCAAAGCCGGTAACGTCATCGCCCTGCCAGCAGTGTACCGAAAGAGGTATGTTTTTGAGTTTTTTGATTGCTGCATCGGTATCTACGCCGTAAGCGGCATACATAGCCTTTGCTGATTCGTAGCGATTGCTCATAGTGTTTCTCCTTTTTGTTGATGCTTTAATTATAACCTATCGCGTTTTATTTGTAAAGACCCAATTTTAATTTATTTTACTGTGTTGGCGCAGCCGTGGGTGCGGCGTCCATTTGCGCTTTTGTTTCCGCCGAAACGTAAATCTGTTCGCTTACGGGATTGTATACCGAAACGGTCACAAGCGATTTTACGTCTTCCTTGCCGGGCTCAGACCAAATCTGATATACATTTATTTTATATCCGTTTCTGCCCTGTCGGGTCTGTTTTCTCTCACCCAGCGCAAGATTATACTTGTTTTCTGTATCAACAAGAATTTCCTGCGGTGCGGAAAGCTCTTCCACCTGTTCGGTTTCAATCCTTACCGTTGCGTTGTTGGGTAAAGGTTTGCCGTAAAATTCAAATGTAACGTAGTAATAACTGCCCGACTTATTCATATATGTATGGATAAAGTACGGGGTGCTGTTATTGTTGTACATTTTAAGGTCGGTGTGAGGCCACGAAACAGTTGCGTCAAGCCCCGCGGCAATATATTCCGACGGCCATGTGTGGGGTCGGCGCTCCACAATCTCAATTGGAGCGTTTGTGCCTATCGCGTTTGCGCCCGTTAAAAGTGCGGTATAGTACATAGTTGTTGAAACCTGACATATTCCGCCTCCTATTGTGGTATCGTACTCACCCGCAACGATGAACACGCCCTCCATATAGCCCGCTTCCACCGTGCGTTCGCCAACCCATTCGTTAAACGAAAACGTTTCACCGGGAAGCCATACACGCTCGTCAAGTTTGGCGAGTGCGGTGCGTATGTTATGCACACGCCCTTCCTTTGCCCTTACCGAGAGTTTTGTTGCAAACTTTGTTACAAGTTGATATTCGCCCTCCAAATCGCTTCTCTTGATATCCGGTTCAACCGTTTCGGGTTTGAGTTCATATTCAAGCACGCTTTTAGGCTCTTTAACAAGTTCGCATATATCCGAATAAACCTTTACGATATCAAGGCTCTGCCCCGCTTTTTCGTCGGTATAAATATACTCCGGTTTATCGGTAAATCTGAATGAAACCTGTGCATTCTGCTTTTCTATGTCTATTTCTTTTTTAATTTCTTTAAGTTTTGCCTTAATTCCGTCGCTGTCCTTTATAACCGTGGCGGAAACGTCAATTTTTTCGCCGCGCGCAAGGCGTTCAAGAGCGTCTTTTCTCTCCTTTGCTTCGCCTTTTCGTCCCACGTCCATTGCCTTTTTGACCGCATACTTTACGTCCACCGTAACGGGAAGTGTTTCGCTGTCGACTTCCCACGTTTCCGTGCCGTATTCAAGTATCATCTTTGAAAAGTCAATATTAAAATCAACGCAGCCGTTAAGGAATTCTTCCGCTTCCTGTTCCGTTTTTCCGCCTACATCGTAGCCGGAAACCGTAACGCCGGGCAGAATCTTGTCGGAAAAATACGTTTCGTTGTACTCTTCCGCCTGCAAAAACTTCTCATACAATTTGTCCTGCGAATCGGTTTTCACTATGTAATCCACAAGCAAAGCCACTGCGCACAGAACCGCCACCGCAAGGCAAATCAAGCCTGTTATAAGAATATAAAACGATTTGTCGAATTCTTTTAATTCACTGCTTTTCATTCAATCCGTCCCAAACTCATTCAAAAGAAACATAGTAACCGCTTACGTAACCCTCTGTGCCGTCCTCTGTTCTTATAAGATACCAGTCGTCACTTTCTTCAATAACGGTAATCCTGTCGCCCCGTTTAAGCACGCCCAGTATTTTATAAACCGTACTGGGGCCCTCCCTTAAATTGGCGGTTCCGCCCGTAAATGCACTTGTTATAACCGCACTGCGTTCGCCCTCAACCTTGCTGTCCGGGTCGGGAGTCGGCGTGGGCGCGGGAGTAGGCGTGCGCAGCGCCTCTATTTCCGCTTTTGTAAGCGACGGCGTTTTGGCGGGTTCATAATTATATTCGCCCTTTTCTCTTATGGAATCAATCTGCCACGAACCCTCGGAAAACACAAGCTTAACGCTGTAAACTGTGTTTTTCCATTCGGGAACGTTGTACATTCCGTGGGCAAGTGCGTCCGCCTTGGACATTTTCGTCGTATCAAGTTCGCCGCTTATCGCAAAAACCGCTTCTTTAACCGTAACGGTTTTCGTTCTTTGCCACGGGAACACAAACAAATTAGAATATTCAAACTTATGCCCGTAGTTTGAAATCAGATAAATGCTGTAATTGTCTTTAAGCGGGCTGTACTCCATGCCTTGAAGATAATTATAGGAAAAGAATTTTGATTTATCTTCAATATCCTTGCCCAAAAGAATAACGTCAAGGCGGGCGGTAAGGGCGTCATTTAACAGGAAATACACGTTTGACGTTTTCATACTTGAAGCAAACGCACCGATGATAATGCCCACAACAAGCACCGCCGCCGCAAGACGGCTGAATATATAAAATAATGCTTTTTCGGATTTTTTCAAAATATCTCGCCTTCCGCAGGAAAGTATACGTACAGTTATCGCCTGCAAGCCGCCTCTCCCGTACGCATATTAATTGTACCACACTTTGCGCAAATTGTACACCTGTAATTATAAATTTTTATATTTTGTTTTTTGCGGGGAATAATAAATGCGAGGTGATTTTTTGGCGAACATTATTCTGCGCACGCTTATACTGTTTATTGCGCTGCTTATTATGCTTCGGCTGTTGGGAAAACGGCAGATAGGGCAGCTTCAACCCTACGAATTTGCGCTGACCCTCATTGCCGCCGACCTGGCTACAACGCCCATGGCCGATATCAACACTCCGCTTCTTTGGGGAATTCTGCCCATATACGTACTTCTCGCCGCGGGAATGATTTTCTCACTCGTGTCGTTGAAATCAGGTTTTGCGCGTCGGATTATATGCGGGAAGCCGCGAATGCTTATTGAGCGGGGCGTAATCCTGGAAGAGTCCCTCTCGGAAGTCAGATACACGCTGAACGACTTACTTGAACAACTGCGCGGAAAAGATATTTTTGACGTTTCGCAGGTCTACTATGCAGTGCTTGAAACAAATGGAGAAATAACGGTTATATTAAAAAGCGCGTTTCGCCCCTGTGTGCCCAACGATTTTTCTCTTGTGCCGCCGCAGGAAGACGTTACTCTTACGCTGATTGCCGACGGCGAATTGCAGTATTCAAATCTCGACTTTGCAGGCGTGACCGAAAAGAAACTGAAACAAAAAATAAAATCGCTCGGGTTTGAATCGGAAAAGGAAATTCTGCTTTTAACCTATGACGGCAGCAAAATTTACGTTCACGGCGCGGGCAAGAATCCCGTAATCAAGGAGGAACAATGCGCAATTTAATTATAGTTATCGTTTTAATTCTCATTTTTGCGGCGGGGAGTATTGTTTCGGACGCATATATTAAGAAATCCGCCGATGAAATGCTTACAAAACTCGATTCGGTTTCCACCCGCGAAGATATTGAGGACCTGACAAACCGTTGGAAAGAACTTTCTTCCATTGCGGAACTGGTTATTGACCACGGCGAAATTGATATTCTGAATCAGCATTTATGGGCAATGGAAATTGAAATTGACGGCGATGAAGAAGAATTTGAAGAATCCCGCAAGTTGGCAAAAGAGATGTTCAGGCATATCCGCGACCGCAACACCATTGCGTGGAATAATGTGTTTTAGGCTCAATTTGAAGAACGTCCGTTCCATGTTCTTTATTTATCCCACGCGGTAGGGCGGGGCTGTATCTCCCGCCGAATTTAGGAACGGTGATTTTTTGTCAGGACAATAGGTTTTTGCAACATTATATCTCTTGCAGCCGCTATCTTTCTCCGCTGGCGGCAGCAGCAAGCCGCTGCCCTACGGTGTTGAAACGAATTTTGAAATAAAATAAATTATGCGGTAAAATTCCCTTTGCCCGCACTTATGTGCTTTACCCGCCCTGCGTCGCAGGGGAGCGCATTGTGCTCCTACTTTTACATTGTGTAAATATGGCGACCGCTGCAATACAGAGGGATAATTGCGCTTTTTGAACGCCTGTTCTGTGCTCTTTGTTTATCCCCGCAGCGGGGCTGTATCTCCCGCCGAATTTGGAACGGCGATTTTTGTCAGGACAATAGTTTTTTGCAACATTATATCTCTTGCAGCCGCTATCTTTCTCCGCTGGCGGCAGCAGCAAGCCGCTGTCCTACGGTGTTGAAACGAATTTTGAAATAAAATAAATTATGAAACAAAATTTCAAAAGCAAAAAACGGCGGACAATGCCGCCGTAAAAAATTTTTTTGTTTTCGTCACACCTCAGGAACGTCCGTAGGTGTCGGTTCAGGTGTCGCCGTGGGTTCTGCTGTGGATTCCGCCGTGGGTTCTGCCGTCGGTTCGATTGTCGGTTCTGCCGTAGGCGTCGGTTCCGCCGTAGGCTCTGCCGTCGGTATCGGTGTAGGCGCAGGTGTGGGTGTAGGCTCTGCATTTTGTCCATTCTCAGAAATTGCATTATCGGGAATTCCCGTACCTAATGTGCAGCCGCTTACAAGCCTTTCTTCCGCCAAACACGTTCCCCACTGTCCGTTAATCACAAGCTTGCCATTTTCACTCGGTTTAAGCATAAACGCAAACGTATCACCGTTTTTCAACTGCGGCGTATAGTATGTCTTTCCCTCAAAAACTATATCCGCAAATCCGGTTGACGCAGTTCCGCTCACCGTAAGCGTAACACTGTACGTCTCTCCCGCTTGCAAAGCATAGCCGCCTGTATCATTTTTTTCAACCGTATTATCGCCGTTTTTCACCTCAACCGCAAAGTCCATATATGCCGATTTTATCGGCACAACTCCTGTATTCCTGCTCGCAGAAAACCACGCCCAACTCATACCGCACAGGCAAACTGCGCATATGCATATGCCTGCAATTGACGGCGCGACCACATGAAAGAATCCGGCTGTTTTTGATTTTTCCTTTATGAACATTTTCGGATACATCTTCTTTGCGGAATTTTCGTTCACAAAGGGAATCAGGGTAAGATAATGGCAGCGCAATTTTTTGTGCCACAGATTATACTCCTCTGTATTTTTGGCGTGTTCAAGCCCGAAAACAATGCTCTTTGTTTTTCGGTTGAATCGGTCAAGAAATTCATTCAGTTTTATACATAAAAGGCATATCAAAACGGTTGTTACCGCTATTACGCCTATTACTATTATACTTTCTTTTTCCATTATAATCTTCCCTTTGCAAGATGTTTAAGGTAGTCAAAAGGCACACTTTATGCCCTTTGACTACCCCTCCGCGAATGCGGAGAGGATTAGTTAAATCAGAAATTAGTTTTTGGCTTGAATCGTCAAAGTGCCATCTGCACCCTTAACTACCTCATAGCCCTCATTTCTAACATAGAAGTTTTCACCAAGCGTCACATTTTTAAGAGTCGGAATGGTGTCATCCAGCCACTTAATCGAATGGATAATGGTTGCGTTACTTACCTCACAGCCCTTGATGAGAATGAGGTCTGTGATTGTGCCTCCGGTAACGGACGTGGCGTACACATAGTTTTCAACAGTACCGCCGGAAACATTCACTGTGTAATCATACGTGTCCTCGGTTGTGCCAATATCAAAGACCCAACCGCCGGACATATTAGTTATGCTGCCGCTCTTGCAGTTAACGCTATATGTAACATTGCGTTGAAGTGACGCTGTACCCTCTATGTTCACCGTGCCGCTGTTTGACACAGCAGTCGTATCGCCCTTGATAGTACCGCTCTTCACAGTCAGCGTTGTGCCACTATCCACAATGATGCCGGTATAGTCGCTATAAAGCATACCGGAAGCCCCGGAAGAATCCTGAACCGTCAAGTTCGTGCCATCAGCAATTTTAAGCGCAGTCAGTTTTGCCTTGATACTGTAACCGTTAAGGTCGATGGTTATGTTCTTGCCGGAAATAGTCTGCATTTTCGTCAGCGTGGTATCCGCAAGCAGAGTAATCGTATCGCCATTCTCAGCCGCAGTAAGCGCAGACGTAAATGATGAATATGCAATTCCGTTCACGGTTACAACAGGATAAGTAGCGTCCTTGTCGTAATCATTTCCGAAACTATCTTCCTCATGTACAGCCTGTGTAGCAACTACGTTGATACCAAAGTTGATTTCAGGTGCTTCGTTGCCGGCAGCATAGTTTGCATCATTGCCTACTGTTTCGGGCATCCAAACCACAAGGGTAACAACATTGTATCCGTCTTTTTCAAGAAGTTCAACTTCTTTTGAGTAACCAGTAAAATTATTTGCACCTGTTTCTTCTGCACTCTTTACAAGGTCTGCACGATTAAAACCATCTGTTGTTGTTAAATCGCCCTCAATAACAGCAAACTTAATGTACTGAGAAAGTTTGAATTCTTTGCCGTTTACGTTTACGCTACCTTTTTCACTTGCAATGTTGATTCCCAACTTATATTTGAGTGCAAGTGTGCCGGCATTCTCCACTTTAAGAACCGCATACTCTACGTAACCGGGTTCCCAAAGGGCGGTTTCGTCAAACACCTTTGTTTCGGTATTTACCTTCTTAAAAGTGCCGCCGTCTTTGTAAAACAGTTCAACATCCAGGTTTCCCGCCTGAATTTTGTTCAGACCTGTTGACGCAGTATCGGTGAACCACGCAAACGTGGTACCTATGAGCATTGCAAGGCACATTACTATTGACAGTGCGCTTACAAGCAATGCTCTCTTTGTAACATTACTTTTTGTCATTTCAATGACCTCCAAAAATAAATTTTTGCCCTTTTCAGGTAATCAAAGAGCATACCATCGTCGACACAGGCTACGTATTGTTCGTTCTGCCGCAAGAGGCGGAACTCACTTACTGCGCCGTGTCTCCTCTTCCCGCAAAAACGCTGCTTTTGCGGGGGGTCTCCCTTATGCCCTTTGATTACCCCTCCGCTAAGCGCGGAGAGGCAGTGTTATCCGTAATGATTATTCAACTACGATGGGCTGGTTTGTAGTTATTGGACCTATTGCGTCATCATATACTTCAATTTGTTTGAAATCACCGCTGTAATTATTTGATTCAAACTTCAATGTATACTTTGTGAAATCTTGAAGTGTGCCTATCTTATTTGTATAATCCTCCAACAGAATAATGCAATAGGGTGTATTGTCTCCAACTGTATTGCCGCTGAACACGAATGTTCCGTTTGCATTGTTAGCGTTGGACAAACGAACCGGAATATAGTTGCCGTTTTTACCGTTAAATTTATTATTCTTAATGGTAACGGTAGCACCGTCTTCTACCTGATATATGCTTATTGCATTATTCCCGGTATTAAAAGTGTTGTTTGCAATTACACTGCCGTTGCCCAAGGGGCCTTTTAAATCAAACTCAATGCCGTTATAATCGTTTATTACGGTATTGCCGGTAAATACAACCTTTCCGGAAGCAGGTATTGAAACCGCTGTGTGTGTGCCTTTGTCTGTCGTTCCGGCCTCGATTACAGAGTTAGTGATTGCAATATCCTTGCAGCCTTTCTTAACACTGATTGCCGGTGTTTTTGCCGCCTTATAAGCAATGTTCGCCGCATTGAGCTTTACGCCGTCGCTTTCAACAGTTACGGGTGCGGTAGAAGTAAGGTTATGAATTGTAACGGGCTTACTGATTGTCAAAGGTTCATCAACCGTGCCGGTTACCGTAATAACCGCATTGTCTTCAAGTTCATCAAGTGTTGCCGCAAGATTTGCCGCATCAACTTCGGGATATTTCGCATTTTCATCGTAATCAGGTCCGAAGCTGTCCTCTTCGTACGTGTGCTGTGTTGCAACTACATTGATACCCAGATTGATTTCGGGAACGGCTTCGCCGGTCTTATAGTTTGCATCGTTGCCGACATTCTCGGGCATCCATACTGCAAGGGTTACTGTTTTGTTTTCGCCTTTAAGCAGATAGTCTTCCGCCGAATAGCCCTCGTTTAATTTCTTTGAGCCTGCCGCTTCCGCTGCCGCTATAAGTGCCGCACGGTCAGTTGTTGACGCATCGCCATCGATTACCGCAAACATTATGTAATCCGAAAGTTTCAATTCCTTGTCGGTTACGCTTATGCTGCCTTTTTCGCTTACAATATTGATTCCGAGCTTATATTTAAGCGCAAGCGTGCCGGCATTCTCCGCTTTAAGTACCGCGTACTCTACGTGGCCGGGTTCCCAAAGGGCGGTTTCGTCAAACACCTTTGTTTCGGTATTTACCTTCTTAAAAGTGCCGCCGTCTTTGTAAAACAGTTC
>CAKRZX010000006.1 GCA_934434555.1 uncultured Clostridia bacterium | reverse complement strand
TCAATGCCTCCACAATTGCACTCTCTTTATCTTCTGGACACTGCGGTTGCCTGCTATCTTCATTTTTAGGTAAATTATAATTCTTTCCAACCTCAATTCCGCATTTTCTCTTTACCTGTGAGATATACAGATTGGAAACCTTCATGCCGGCATTATGTTCAGCCACATACTTCTTTATCTCATCATATGTAGCCTTAGTCTCTGCAGATGTTATATCCATATCATCAGGTTCAATCGTGACATTAATGTAATCATCCGGCTTTTGTTTCAGTTGGGACAAAAGAACAACCGTCTCCACATGGCTCGATAGGTCCGGATTGATGTCAGGCATCTGGAACCTGTCCCGGCTAATATGGTATGTATCAAAATGTCTCCGTTTGTTCGTGGAAACATATCAACTCATATCTGTAGTAGAAATATGGCTGCTTCTGTTGCTATCAATATCACAGCCTAGACCTCAGCTGTTTATGGGAACATGTCTGAAATTCCCTTTATATTTCCTATTATAATGCCAAAGTCAATAGTCTCAGAATTTCCATCGTCTCAACACTGCCTGTTCGCAGTACAAGGGATAAGTCAACGACTATTTTCGAGTGCATCAATAACCACAATTCCCATGCACTCGACCTCAATAGTCAAAGATTTACACGACAAATCCACCAGTACTGTTCGCCTAGTCTATCAAGACGCAATCTTTGATACAAGCGTATAGCCCAGAAACAGCTTGAAATAGCGCTATTTCTGGGTTTTTTCCTGTATGTAGGGCCACTTTGATAGCAGCCCATTTTGGCATTTTGTGTTCGGTATGCTGTTGTTGCTGCTACCAAAGCGACACCTCTTTTCTCAATAATTAAAAAGTATGGCAAAATTAAAAGGTTTAATCTTCTGAATAGAAATCATCCAGCACATATGTGGTAACCGGTGTGATAAACAGTTCGTACTTAATAACCAACCTGATTAAGTCATTCCCATCAATGAGCGTAATCGGTGTACCTTCTCTTGCTGCCTCACGAGCCTTATTTGTAAATCGACTGTTTGTGATAAACACACCATAGTCAGCTTGGAACTTATTCATTGCACCAAGGAACTGATTGATGTCTGGCTCACTTACAGGATTTGTATTAAACCTTTTACACTGGATGACCACTCTTGTCGTTCTGAAATCGTCGTCATCAATGTGATATCCATAACCATCAATTCCACCATCGTTAGAAATCTGGACTCCCTTATTCGTGAACTGCACTCCCATCTTCGTGAGAAGCGCTCTCGAAAACTGCTCAAATTTTGCCGGAGACATATTAGCAATCGCACTCTGCAATTTTACCTTGAAGTCATCCAACAACTCGTCCTCAGAAGACTCGTTATCCTCATCTTCCACATCAGGAGTTGCTGCCGGTTTGTTCTTTGCTTTATTCTTGGCAGAGTGTTCTTCCCAATATGTGCGTGCTTTATCTCTAACTTCGGTTTTTACATCAAAGTTCGACAAGTCAACACTGGCTCCTTCTTGAGTGAGCGTAATCTGTGGATTGTATTTCACATAAGAAATAAGGCCAACATATCCTAACTCTTTGATGGCAAAGTTAAACTTAAAATCAAACTTCTTGTACTGATTTCCTGTCTTGTTGGAGGTGTACAGTTTCTGTTCAAACTCCGCAATATGCTCATCCAATTCACTGATTCTGTCTCTAATCTCAGAACGTTCCAACTGTCCACCAGCTGCCTGAAGGACCTCAAGAATTGGCTTGATAAGGTACGAAACCTGTTCTTCTGAATTCAATGTATCGTAATACATTCTCTCACCTTCCTCCTCTTTTTTATCCATTCAACGCAACTGAAAGCTCACCGCCCAGATTACTCATCATAAATCTATCATCTTGCAAAATAGTTTCCTTTGTAATCTGATATCCAAACGGGAAGAAATACTTAGATGTGTTTACTTCCTGAAAGGAGTAATAACCACTATCATCCACATTCATCATTGCATATACCATGAAACTGCTTACTTCCGCATTAGGAACATTAATTACAGGCTTGTGCTCAACTCCATATAACTGAATACCTGCAGGTAGAAAAAACTCTCCACCGTCAGAGAACAATAACCATTCTTTATACTTTATTGGAAGAGTGATGTCATTCTCTTTTTCAAAGATATCAATTCTTTCTTTTGTTGCCGCTTCAAGAAAAGCCATCTTTCCTTGTTCTTTGAATTTATCTACTATCTGTTGTAATTCATTTGAAATCATAATTACCTCCTTGTGATTTTCACATTATCATCGGTGAAGGTTCCAGTATTTCTTCAATTGTCTTTATCAATTTATCTAAATATGGGAACAACACATTATCATCAAACTCTTGTAATTCAGCTATTGCAGCTTCTAATGAGAATGAATATTTAACATCACTGATATCAGACGCAATCTGTGTTACTTCACCTGATGACTTATTTTCAACATATATTCCCATCATTCTTCCGGGCTTTAGTTTCTCTATTTCCTCATAGGCTGGACGACCTTTGTGTTTACAAAAATTATACCTCTTCCTAATCTCAGTAGAAGAAAATACATTCCAAAATTCTATAATCTGGTCAATGGCAGGAACGAACTCTGGGCACATCATTTTTAAATACTCAAATGGATTTTCCTCTGCGGTTGGAGAAGTTACATTTCTTTCTACACTTCTAAGCAACTCAGCTGACTCCTCTATAGATTTCATACCTGAAACATTTACTCGTTTTCCTTTTTTACTGCAAGCGAATTCAACAGCTACATAACAAAGTGCCCAAGATATATCTACTACTGCATTGTAGTAAAAAAGAGCTGTTTCATAAAAATGAGACCTGAAAATTAAATGAAATGCCTCGTCTGCTCTAGGGTTATCTACCGGATTATACCAATGGCTCCAATCATCTGTTTCCGTCTCATGCATAAAAATTCGTGCTGCAGAGTATTGGTCCACTAATTCCTCTTGCTTTGCTCGAAAATATAAATCATTTGCACTTGGAAGCTTTGCACCTACCAAATTAAATGTAATCTTCTTAGGTTTATCTAGGCTGAAAATATCTGTCTTAAAAACCATACCCATTCCTCCTGTTATCTATTCCACTGCCAAGTCTGCCTCTTAGTATCGAGTGGCTTGAACTGCGGTCAGCCTTGTTATCCATATCACTGCCACAACCCCTGACATCTAATCCACAGCCTAAACCCTACCACTCATTTTCCGAGCCTCGGAAAATTCGCTTAGTAGATATGTTTCCATATAAGAAAACCGAGCTTTTCGCAAGGCTCCTCTGATGATGCTCACCTCGCAAAAAGCCCTGAAATACGCCACTTTTTGGCCCTTATTTATCTTTTCTTGACAGCAAACATACCGTCTCCACATGTTTTGTATGGCCGAACATATCAACAAATGTTATGTCCGAGCAGGAATATCCGCGCAAAACAAGCACCGCAATGTCGCGGGCAAGGGTGGCGGGATTGCACGAAACATACACTATGCGCTTGATATCCGCATCTGCGACCGCGTTAAGCAGTGAGTCCTCGCAGCCGGCGCGGGGCGGGTCAACTACAAGCACATCGGGTTTTTTGCCGTTTTTAATAAGTTCGGGCAGTACATCTTCGCACTTACCGGCAATGAATTCGGTATTGTTTATTCCGTTAAGTTCAGCGGATTCTTTTGCCGATTCTATTGCTTCGGGGATAATCTCCACGCCGATAAGCTGTTTTGCCTTCTTTGCAAGCATAAGGCTCATAACACCGATTCCGCAATATGCGTCAAAAACGGTTTCGTTGCCCGTCAGATTTGCTTTTTCAACTGCGGTATTATACAGTTTTTCCGCCTGAAAAGGATTGACCTGCAAAAAGGCAAGAGGGCGGAGGTTGAACTTTATTCCGCACATTTCATCGGGAAGAAAGCTATCTCCCCAAATAAAAATATTTTCGCTGCCGAGAATGATATTGCCCGCCGAACAGTTAATATTCTGCACAAAGGAAGTCATTTCGGGCAGATTCTTTTTAACCGCCGAAACAAAGTTTTCGGGCAATCGCTTTTTTGTGTTCGTAACAACAATAAGCATAAGTCCCGATTCCGAACTGCGGCTTACTATGTGCCGCAAAATACCTTTGTGTGTTTTTTCGTCGTATACACTGAGGTTTGTTTCTTTTACAGCGTCAAGTACTGCCGAAAGTGCAGAATTGCACTTTTCGCTTTGCAGCATACAGTTTTCTATTGGTACAATATTGTGGCTTTTGGGCGAAAAGAATCCCGCAACGGTGCTTCCGTTTTTGTCTTTTCCAACGGGAAACTGCGCTTTCGTGCGGTAATTCCATATTTTTTCCGCACCGATGATTTTTTCGATTTTAAGATTCTGTCCCGAAATTTTAGAGATGTTCTTTATTGCTGACGCGCATTTTTGCTCCAACTGCGCAGAATATTCCATATGCTGAAAATCGCACCCGCCGCAACGGTAAAAATAAGGGCACTTCGGCTCTGTTCGGGATTCCGATTTTTCAATAACCCTTAAAAGTTTGCCCACGCAATAGTTTTTGGCAACCTTAATTATAAGCGCTTCAACCGTTTCGTCGGGCAGGGCATAGGGAACAAACACAACAACGCCGTCATTTCTTCCAACGCCTGCGCCGTCGCTGTTCAGATCTGTGATTTTTATAATTACTTTTTCGTTTTTCTTCATTGATTTCTCCGCAAAAATTGTACTGATATTATATAACATTATCGTAAAACGGTCAATAAACATTCTTGTTGAGCATTTACGTAAATGAATAATCGTTTATTTGTAAAAATCACGTTTACAAAAATCAAGTAATATTATAAAATATAAATGAGTAAATTTGCGAGGTGTGTCAAATGAAAATCAAAAGTATACTTTCCGTAATTCTTTGCATTTCCATTGCCCTTGGCCTTATGCCGTTTATGAACGGACGCGTAAGTTCCGCAACAGATGCGCCGAAAGATATTTACGGCAATGAATGGTCTGAATCACTGTTTGCCAACTGGGAAGACGGCCGCACGCAATTCAGCGGGGAAAACAGAGTTATTCTTATTCACAACAGTTTTCAATCATACGGCAGTACTTTGAAAGACGGGAAATATCCCCTTGTGGATAACGGCAAATTCGGCACCCGTTATACATCAACAACCGATAATTTCGGAAAAAAAATAGCCGCAAAGAAAATTCCCCTTGATATGGTTGACCTGACGTGGACAATGCGGAACTACGGAACCGATTCGTCCGACGGTCTGTACACGTTTATGCTCAGCGACGGGAAAACATATCTTAAAGACAATACCGGTTCGCTGCCCACAAGCGGCGGAGATTTGTCTGTTACAACCGACAGAGCCACGGCTACAATTTGGAATTTATGTTACGACGAAACCGCCGACGGATTTGCAAAATATAAGATTTTGCACAAACGGTCAGGCTCCGACCCGCACTTTACCGTAAACGAATCGGGCAATCAGAGTTACCTTGATTTAAGCAAATCCGACGCCGTTCAAATCAGACTTTATGTTGAAATGGAATGGCTTCAAACAAAATTCTGCTTTGAAGACGGAACCGAATATAAACAGGATACCCGGCAAACGGGCAGTTTTACCGTTCCCGCGGGACCTGAAAAAACAGGATACATATTTGATGGCTGGACAGATTCAAAGGGCGGCACCGTTGTTAAGTATAAAACAGGCAGCAAAATAACGCCTACTTCATCAGAATCTTATTATCCCGTTTACACGCCTATAAATTATACTGTCAGGTATTATTCCGACAGTACAATGACCGGCGAATACAAAGAGCAAAAGTTCAGATACGGTGCTTCTCAAAAACTTTTGCAAAACACATTCACGTCGCCCGGAGCAACTTTTGCCTATTGGCAGAATGCGGGCAATTCGTCCAAATATTCCGACGGCGAAACGGTATCTAATCTGTCGGCAGTCAACAATTCCGTTGTCGGACTGTACGCAGTGTGGAATGAAAACTCTTATACCGTGAATTTTTATCCTAACTACGGGTCCGGAAATATTTTATCAAAGACCGTAAGTTATTCCGAAAACTTCACTCTGCCCGACGAAAGTTCGGTTTCGAGAAAAAACTATACGCTTGTCGGGTGGAATACAAATCTTGACGGTTCGGGGAACGGCTACGCAGCAGGAGGAACAGTAAGCCGACTTACCGCCGTGAAAAACGGTACTGTGAATCTGTATGCCGTATGGAGTGAAAAACACGTTCATTCCGCGGGCGACTGGGAAACGGTAAAATACGCCACCTGCGTTGAAAACGGTGAAAGGGTAAAAAAATGCACCGAATGCGGAGGGGTCGTTGAATCGGAAACAATCAGTGCACCGGGTCATCTTGACGGTGAGTATACGGTTGTAAGCCGTGAAGCATCGTGCAACAGCGACGGCGAAAAGGTATGGTACTGCGCAAGGTGCAATCTTCCCACTAAAACCGAGGTTATCTCCGCAAAAGGACATACAGACGGTGCGGCAATTACAAAAGTGCAGGCAACCTGTACACATCCCGGAATAAGAATCATTCCGTGCAAACAATGCGGCGCAACGCTCAGAGAAGAAGCAATAAATGCTCTCGGACACGACACGGGCGACTATACCGTAACAAAACATCCCACCTGTACCGAATCGGGGTTAAAAATCAAAAAATGCACAAGATGTTTTGCCGTTACGGAAGAATCGGTTATAGATAAAAAGGGACATACGCCGGGTGCCTGGCGGATAATAAAGAACAGCACCTGTACCGAAAGCGGATTGAAAATGCAGTCGTGTTCGGAATGTGACGCCTTGATCGGCGATACGGTTGTTATCGACCCACACGAGCATAAGCCCGGCAGTGCGGCAACAAATATTCAGCCTACGTGCACAAAAAACGGAGAACAGATTATTTCCTGTACTGAATGCGGCGGAGTAATTCACTCGGAAAACATAGGCAAAACAGGGCATACGGCGGGCAAATTTACGGTAAAGGAACTTCCGACGTGCTGCACGGACGGCTTAAAAGTTCAGGAATGTGAAACCTGCGGAACTGTACTTGAACAGGAAACCATTCCGGCAACGGGGCATATCAGGAGCGAATTTTATTTAACCACCGCAAGCCCCCACTGTAACGGTGCAATTCAGAAAGTATTTTCCTGTGAAAAATGCGGCATACCAATTGCAACCGAAGCTGTAAGCACAATGGGGCATAAACCCGGAATTTTCGTAACCGTCAGCGAACCTGACTGCATAAAGTCAGGATACAGAGAGCAAAAATGCGAAATCTGCGGACTTACGATTTCACAGGAAGAATTAAAAGCATACGGTCATAAGGGCGAAGTCTGGATTACAAATATCAGTTCTACATGCGTGACGGCGGGCGAAAAAATTTGTAATTGCGAAGTGTGCGGAAACACGTACAAAACCGAGCCGATTGAGCCTCTCAAACACACTCCGGGCAAGGCACACACCTGTGTTGACAGTCAAATTTGCGACGTTTGCGGAACGGTTATCGAAAAGGCTGACGGAAAAAGCCACACATGGGCGGAGTGGATTACCGAAAAAGAAGCAGCTCAATTTTGGGAGAGGAAGGAATCAAGATACTGCTCATCGTGCGGCAAAGTCGAATTCAGGTATGTTTTGGGCTCTGCCAAGTGCCACGAATCCCACAAATGTGATGACGTTTCAGAGTGTAAAGCCTGTAAGGCGCTGTACAAATTCAACACGTTTATAAGGGTAATCCGCGATTACATCATCATTCGATTCCTTGATTAACAAAAGCCCGTTGCTTTTCCCGCAACGGGCTTTTCGCGTCTTGACGGCGGACGCGCAATATGTTATACTATTGCGTGAAAGATTTTGCATAAGATAAATGAAAATATCATTCACATTTCACAATAATACTGTATCATAATGTAAAAATAAAACGGACGGGGGCGAATTTTTATGGCAAAAATACTTATTGTTGACGATGAAGAGAATATCCGCACGGGTTTAAGAGAGTATGCGGAGTTCGAGGGTCACACCGTTGTGGAAGCGGTTGACGGTATGGATGCGGTTAACAAATGCAAAACCGGGGATTTTGATTTGATTATTATGGACGTTATGATGCCTCGGCTTGATGGTTTTTCCGCGTGCAAGGAAATAAAGAAAATCAAAGATATTCCCGTACTTATGCTTTCGGCTCGCGGCGAGGAATATGACAAACTTTTCGGCTTTGAAATGGGCATTGACGATTACGTTGTAAAACCCTTTTCGCCCAAGGAAGTTATGGCGCGCGTAAACGTTATAATTTCCCGTCACGAAAACGCCGGCAAAGAAACCGAAAACAAGCATATAACAATCAAGGGAATTGATATTGATACGTCTGCCCGCAAAGTGTACATCGACGGCAAGCGTATTGAGCTTACTCCCAAGGAATATGACCTGCTTGTGTTTATGATCAGGAACAAGAACATTGCTCTTTCAAGGAATCAACTGCTTTCGGAAGTATGGGGCTACGAGTTCTTCGGCGACGACAGAACCGTTGACACCCATATAAAAATGCTCCGTAACAGTATCGGGCCTTACAGGGACCTTATTTCCACCGTGCGAGGGGTAGGTTATATATTTGAAACTGAGAAATAAGTTTGGCGTCAAACTTAAAATGTGGGAATACTTCTGCGTTTTTGCCGTATATCTGCTTTTGCTTATATGGCTTTTGCAGGTAGTATTCCTGCAATACTATTATACCGGAGCAATGGCTCGTCAGACGCTTAACGGCGCTAAACAACTTGTTAAAATGTATAACGAAGGTACGCTTACCGATGAAGTTATTCGTGAAAAGGCGTATCAAAATAACATTTTTATAATTATAACCGACAAAAACGGCGGTATTAAATCAGCCAACGACATAATGGGTGAAATAGGTGACAGCCGCGTTGACAAACTCAACCGATATGTCAATATTTTATGCGATGTCCGCAACATTGTTGACAACAGCGACAGTCACGAGTTTTATAAGCGCTTTGAAAGCGACGGTTCGGATAAGAGTATTTTCCTGTATGCAGCTTATACATCCGAAGGTTCCATTGAGGGTGGGGTATACATCTACGTTATTTCCCAACTTGAACCGATTAATTCGGTTATTCTCGTGCTCCAACGGCAGTTTATAATTATTTCGGTGATTTCGTTTTTGTTCGCAATACTGTTTTCGTATCTTATTGCACGTAAATTCTCGCGTCCCGTTGAGAAACTCACCGCCGGAGCAAGAGAACTTGCCTTGGGAAATACGGACGTTAAGTTTGAAGTTGAAGGCGCGTTCGGCGAAATTGACGAACTTTCAAAGGCGCTTGACTATGCGTCAAAGGAACTTACAAAAGCGTCAAGTCTGCGGCGCGAACTTATGGCAAACGTTTCACACGATTTGCGCACGCCGCTTACAATGATAAAAATGTACGCCGAAATGATTCTTGACATTGCCGGCGACAACAAGGAGAAACGCGAAAAGGCGCTTAAAATTATCATTGACGAAACGGACAGGCTGTCAAAACTCGTAAACGATATTCTTGAACTTTCAAAAATTGAGGGCGGCAACAAAAAGTTTGAAATGCGCGCGTTTAACATAAGCGAAACGGTAACAAAAATTCTTGAACGCTTTTCGGTTATGCGTGAGCAGGGGTATTCCTTTAACCTTGAAACTCCCGGCGACGTTTACGTTCTCGGCGATGAAGAGCGTATTGAACAGGTAATTTACAATCTTTTAAGCAATGCCGTAAACTATACGGGCGAAGACAAGAAAGTAAAAGTGCTCATAACAAAGAAATTTGAGTGCGCGCGAATTGAGGTTATCGACACCGGCAAGGGAATTCCTCAGGACGAACTTGCCAACATCTGGGACAGGTATTATCGTGCGAAAACGCATATCCGCTCAACCGTGGGAACGGGACTCGGTCTTTCAATTGTAAAATCGATTCTCATTGCACACAATGCCGATTTCGGAATAGAAAGCACAATCGGCAAAGGTTCGGATTTTTGGTTTGAATTAAAATTACCTGAAACTTCCGCTAATAAAATGCTTCGACTTACGGATAATAATAGCGTAAGTGATGAAAATCACTTATAAAAAATTATTACGGAGATTAAGTTTATGGCAAAAATGTCGGAAGGCTTAAAGCACGAAATCGCCAAAGAACTGGGCGTTTATGATACAGTCAAAAATTCAGGCTGGGGCAATGTTTCGTCCCGTGACTGCGGTCATATGGTCACAAAAGCGATTGAGATTGCTGACAGGCACTTTAAGTAAAAATAAAAGGTTCGTCTTGAAAAAAGACGAACTTTTTTTGTTGATGAATTGCGGCGTTTATGATAGAATAATCCGTAAAGGAGATGACACGCTTGAAAGAAAAGCTTAAAGATGTTCTTATTATGTCGCTGGGCACTTTGATAATGGCTGTTGGTATTTACTTTTTCAAAATTCCCAACGGCTTTGCAACCGGCGGAATAAGCGGTATTGCAACGATTTTAGGGCACGTGCAACCGTATCTTACGCCCGGTCAGTTAATACCAATACTTAATATCATAATGCTTATTATCGGCTTTATTTTTCTCGGCAGGGAAACGGGAATAAAGACGGTCTATTGCAGTCTGCTTTTGTCGCTCATAACTTTTCTGTTGGAAAAATTTATTCCGCTGGCGTCGCCGCTTACCAATCAGCCTTTTTTGGAGTTGATTTACGGTGTTCTTCTTGCTGCGATAGGCTCGGCGATTCTCTTTAACCGCCAGGCGTCCGGCGGCGGAACGGATATAACCGCGCTTATACTGAAAAAATTCACGTCGCTTGACGTGGGCAAGGCGCTGCTTGCGGTTGACCTTATTGTGGCGGGTTCTTCATTCTTCGTCTACAACCTTGCAACGGGACTGTTTTCGCTATTAGGTTTGTTTATAAAGGCGTTCCTTGTGGATAACGTTATTGAAAGTTTCAACGAATGCAAAAGTTTCACCATTGTAACCGACAAACCCGAAAAGATTGTCGACTATATTATAAATACAATGCACCATTCGGCAACAAGCGTTGACGCAGTAGGGGAATACACCCATACCGACAAAAAGATGATTGTAACGCTGTGCAAACGTATTGAAGCCGTAAGACTTAAAAGATATATACGCACCGTGGACCCGCACGCATTTGTAATTGTTAATTCAACAAGCGAGATAATAGGCAGAGGTTTCAGGTCAATTTAGGAGGGTATATGAAAACAGCACTTGTAAACGGAATACTTCTTAACGGATTTGAAAATATGCAGCCCGAAGGCGGACTTGCAATACTTATCGAAAACGATAAAATCGCAGATATAATCCCGCAGAATGAAGTGGGGGAAGACTGCGAAAAATTTGACCTTGACGGTCAGTACGTAATGCCCGGGCTTATAAATATGCACGTACATCTTGCGGGAAGCGGCAAGCCTCAAAAGAAGCAGCGGGACAATGAAAAACTTGTAAAAACGATAATGGGTTCGTCTTTGACACGCGCGATAGCGTATAAAATGGTTTGCGGCTTTGCTTACGATGAGCTTATGAGCGGCGTCACCACAATCCGCACCGTCGGAGGCTTAGGTAATTTTGACACCCGCTTACGCAACGAAATCAATAACGGAGAAAAAATCGGTCCGAGAATTTTAGCGGCGAACGAGGGTATTTCCGTGCCCGGCGGTCATATGGCGGGTTCGGTTGCAATAGCGGCGCATAATATTAATGAAGCCCTTGCTCACCTTGAAAAATGCAAAGATGAAAACGTCGACATAATAAAACTTATGATTACCGGCGGCGTTATGGACGCAAAAGAAAAAGGCGTCCCCGGTGAACTTAAAATGCCGCCTGAAATGGTAAAATCAGTGTGCGACAAAGCCCACGGAATGGGGTATAAGGTTGCGGCTCACGTTGAATCGCCCGAGGGCGTTCGCGCAGCGCTTGAAAACGGTGTTGATTCGATAGAGCACGGTGCAAAGCCCGATGAAGAAATTATCCGTCTTTTTAAGGAGCATAACGCATTTTTGTGCACGACCCTTTCGCCGGCTCTTCCGTATGCGCTGTTTGACCGCTCAATTAACAATGCCACCGAGGTTGAGCAGTATAACGGAAACGTTGTTTTCGAGGGCATAATTTCCTGTTCAAAAGCCGCTCTTGAAAACGGAATTCCGGTAGTGCTCGGCAACGACGTGGGCTGCCCGTGGATAACCCAGTACGATTTTTGGCGTGAACTGTACTATTTTGCAAAATACGTGGGTGTTTCAAACTCATTTGCACTGTACACCGCCACAAAGCGAAGTGCCGAAATGGCGGGTATAGGTGATGAAACAGGCTCGGTTGAAAAGGGGAAAGCGGCTGATTTAATCGTAACGCTTAAAAATCCTCTTGAAGATTTATGTGCGCTCAGGCATGTTACAACCGTTATCGCGCGCGGAAAAATAATCAGGAATCCAAAATTCAAACACCGCAAAAACGTCGAAGCGGAATTAGATAAGTTTCTCTGAAACTTTCTGAATAAAACTTCCTTAATGAACAAAAAATAACGGCAGAATAATCATACAAAAGGAGTTTTATATATGAAAGCAACGGGAATAGTCAGAAGAATTGATGAACTCGGGCGCGTGGTAATCCCGAAAGAGATACGCAGAACACTGCACTTCCGCGAGGGCGACCCGCTTGAAATCTATACCGACAAAGAGGGCGGAGTGATTTTGAAAAAATACTCCGTAATGGGCGATATTGAAAACTGTGCGCGTGAATACGCCGACAGTCTGCACCGAAGCCTGGGCTTGACGGCAATAATAACGGATAAAGACAACATCGTCGCAGTTTCGGGACAGGGCAAAAAGGAACTTGCCGGCAAGCGACTCTCGGAAAAATTTCAGGATAAACTTGAACGGCGGCGGGGTATAAAAACCGACAAAAATAGCGGAGAAAGCCCGATTCAACTGACCGACAGCGACGGTATTGACTACACATCGCAGTGTATTCTGCCTATTTTAGGCGGCGGCGATGTGCTCGGCGCAGTCGTTGTTGCATCGGAAAACGAAAGTCTTAACGACGTTGCCTATAAGAATGCCGAAACTGCGGCTTACTTTTTAGGCGCACAGAGCGAATAAACAAAACGGCAGATTTTTCTGCCGTTTTTTTAGTTTCTCAATTTTATAACTTTTGCCGCCATTCTTCGGTTTTCCTCTGCCTGTGACGCATAGTGTTTTCGCGTCGTATTTACGTCTTTATGCCCCAAAACATCTGCAACAAGGTAGATATCACCCGTTTCGCGGTAAAGATTCGTGCCGTACGTTGAGCGCAGTTTATGGGGAGTGATATGTTTCAGCGGCGTTATTATCGACGCATATTTTTTCACGATATTCTGCACCGCTTTGGTTGAAATTCTATTCCCTTGAAGCGACAAAAACAGAGCAGGGGAGTCGGCACCTTTCATGCTTTGACGCTGTTCAATGTATGTATTCAGCGCCTCGGCAACCTCATCGCCGATATAAATTATCGCCTGATTTCCGCCCTTGCGCGTAATGCGGATTCGCATATTTCTGAAATCAATATCGTCAGTGTTAAGCCCCACACATTCGCTTATACGGATTCCCGTGCCCAAAAAAAGCGTGAGCATTGCCAAATCGCGGGATTTTGTTATGCAGTGATATCTTTTTTGATTCTCGGTCAAACCCTCGCCGGATTCAACCTCATCAAGCAGTTTTGCCACTTCGTCAACGTCAAGCCGAATAATCGCCTTTTCGTGAATTTTCGGAATATCCAATAATGACGCCGGATTCGATTCCAAATCGCCGCTTTTATAAAAATACTTGAACATCATTCTTATAGCCGCAATTTTCCGCGCCTTACCGTTTTCATTATTCTCAACAACCTTGAATTCGTCGTTTTCGTAAAGCGAAATATAGTTTATAAACGCCTCAATGTCGTGCGAGGTTACTTTTTTCAGGTCATCAAGGGTTATTTCTTTGATGTTTTTATCGAGATTGCCCGCCAAAAACTGAAAATACAGCCTTAAATCATAGGCATAGTTAAGCCGCGTCAATGCGCCCGTGTTATTCTGAATTCCCACAAACAACGTGCGGCAGAAATCGGGGAGTTCGCCCAAGACTTCTTCGATTTTTTTAGTCGTTTTAAGATTTCGTTCAGCAAAATAAGAATTCATATTTTTCTCCGCAATTATTGAAATTGCATATGCTTTTTCAGCCGAAATTTTTCGATTTAACAGTAAAAGTGTCGAACAAAAAAATGCTTTTGGCATATGCATTTATGTTTATTATATCACGCGATAGGGCTTTTGTCAACATTGCGCAAAAGACAAGTTTTGCGAAGAGTTAACCCCAAATATCGTAAAAACCGGTAAAAACCGAAAAAGCCCGCGTTATGCGGACTTCTTCGGTTTTTTAGGAGAAAACTCTTATGAATTTGTCGTGTTTATTTCCACCAACCGTCCGATGCAACATTATTGAAAGCCTCGGCGAGCAGTTTGGCGGAGTTCCTTGCCTGTGTCAGCGTGTTTTTTTCGTTTCCGATTTCGGCGAGCAGACAAACTTCGCCTAAATGCTGATTAAATCTGTAATCCTTAAAAACGGGTTCGCTCGCAACGCCGGGTACAAGTTTGTTTAATTCTTTCGTTATTTTGTCGGCATACTCTTTGTTTTTCTGCCAGTCGGGATTTTTATCAAAATTACTGCCGTTGGCTACAACAAATTTAATTAACGCGTATTCCGAACTGTTTTTCTGTGCATAATTCGGATTTTCGCCCGAATATGCGTCCCTGTGAATGTCAACAAACACATCTTTAACGCCGCAATATTTCTTTTCGTTCTCATAAGCGGTATCGTATGCGTAATTAAAACCGTTTGACATATTGTTTGCCTCGTCGTGGGTTACGTCAAAGGATTTATTCAAACTATTCGCAAAATCCTTGCCCAATCGCATTACGTTGTATTCGCTGTTATCGGTTCTTCCCTTAACCGATTCGGTATACTTTTGTTTTCCCTTATAAAACGCCTCATCATTATGTGTATGATACACCACAAGTCTGACTTTTCCGTTCCGTTCGGGCACTGCCGTCGGCTCAACAGTCAACGCGGGAATATCCGTTGCGGATATATTTCCTGTTTCTGCCGCCTTTTCGGGAAAAAGATTTTTTGCCGAAATATAGATTAAGACAAAAAGCAGAATAAGCGTCGGGATTACAAGGAAAACTATTCGTCTAAAAGTGTACAACTTCTGCTTTGTCATCGGAGAAACCTCGTGTAATGATTGTGTAATATTATATTACCACCGGTTTTTTCTTTTGTCAAGCGCTATTACATAAATATTACATTTGTTTTGTAAAAAGAATAAAAAAAGACCTGTCGAAATGATTTTCGACAGGTTATTTTGTCAGAATTCCAGGATAATGCTGTCATGAAGCGAAAGTTTGGGCAAGACAAAACTTAATTTATTCCCGTCTAATGCAAAATTAAGCCTTTCGCCCGAAACACCTGAATATATGCTTTTGATTTTCTCCTTAACGCTCACGCTTATTTCAACGTTATAAAGCGGAACAATTTCGTCGATAATCTCAAAATTTCCCCGTTTAAGCGGCGTAACATATACAAGATTCAGGCAGTACCTGTTTTCCTGTTTAATCATTGCCGCACGCCCCTGTGACGGCATTTTAACCGTAAATGCAGGGTTTTTATAAAGCATACCCAGCGTACCGGATACAAAATTCTTATGAATTATTGCACCCTTTGATAAATACTGCTGCCCCATTTGATGTGCCATATATATTACATTGCCCTTTTTTACTATTGCGGGTCGTTTTGGCGCTTTTTTGTCAAACGGAGTATTCCTGTGTCCGCAAAAATGACGGTATGTACGGTTAAAATAAGGCAATTCAATATAAGCAAGAACTTTCCCATCGTTTGCCTTTATATTCTTGCCCGGAAGATAACAAAGAGTAGGTGTCAGGGGAAATTCTTCGTCCGTAACAGATTCGTTTACTATGTAGTCGCAATCAAACTCGCTGTCGGCAACAAAATCCGCCCCGCAGTCAACTGTAAATTTGCCGTCTTTAACCAATGCATCGTACATAAAAAGCAACTTTCCGCCATTTTTTACAAACCTGTTGATTTCATCGGTGTATTTGTCTGCTTCACTGCTTTTGCCGGGAACGATAATGCATTCAAATCCGTCAACATTTCCGCCCTCAATCACATCAAAATCAATTTGTTTTTCAAGCAGAATATGAATTAAGCCCTGATTAAAATCGTAAACATCTGCAAGGAACACACCGAGCCTTGCGGTTGACTTGCCGTTATAGCAGAACGGCTCGATTTTCTCTAAATACTCAAAGGCATATCCGATATTTTTGTACGTCTGCACGTCCATTTCGCCGTCCGGGTGAAGATGATCGCCCACCGAGCAGCCCGCACCGTAAAGCGCCATTGTGCAAGCCTCGGCACGCAGAGCCTCTTTCGTCTTAAATCCGCCGAATTCTCCCCAATCAAGGTGAAATTTACCCGTCATT
The DNA here is from genome assembly GCA_934434555.1 of uncultured Clostridia bacterium. Lineage (GTDB taxonomy): Bacteria > Bacillota > Clostridia > Christensenellales > QALW01 > UMGS1322. The sequence goes on along the minus strand of CAKRZX010000006.1, from coordinate 95,515 downwards.
CCTATATAATTCTTGCCCGTCTTTGAAAAATATTTTGCCCTAAGCGGCATTTTGTTATACCCGCCCCATGCGGTAGGCAAGTCTTCCATTTCAAAGTGGCTTTGATATTTGTGATTCCACGGCTTATCAATTGCCGCGCCGCCGGAGTTAAAGAAAATTGTAGCATCAGGGTGATATTTGTGCAGAATATTAACGCACTTCTGCTGAAAATCGCCGTGTTTAATGATGTAATACCTGCGCGCATCGTCTGTATTATCCGGATTCATACCCATTTCAAGCATTCCTTTTTTGCATTCGGCGCAAAGGCATACCTCGATATTTGAATTCAGAATATCGTAAAACAAGCCGTCAAGATCTTTATACCGTGCGCAGATCTCCTCGGTTAACGCGTAGATATGCCGGGCATATTCGCCGTCATTTAAGCACATTGAGCGCCACGAGCCCTGCGGCTTGGGCATATCCGGCGAACAGGCAGGGTCAAAATTATCAAACGCATACCTTCCGTCAGGCAAAACATCAATCCACTCAGGGTGTTCGTTTGCGTCCAGATCCGACCATCCGGCAGTAATATAAACAGGCGCTTTTACGCCTATTTCATGGGCGGCGTCTATCATTTCGCCCAAAAGGTCAAATTCAAGATTCGGATGCATTGTTCCGACCTTTGTGGGGTAATAGCAAAGCCCGTGATGGCACTTTGCAAACACGGTTATGCTTTCAAGATGGGCGCATTTAAGCGCGTCCTGAAACTGTTTTTTATCAAAATTTGAGCCTATTCCCGGAATGTCGGGTGACGTATGAAAATCAAGGTGCACACATCTTCTTATCGGTTTCATTTATTTTCTCCTTTTTTTATCTCGATGTCCGTTGAAACAATATTTATTTCGCCGCTTATCTGCGGAATTATTCCCCCTGAAAGCACGGTGTTTTTGAAAACGGCATTTACTTTTCTTCTGGGGTCGTTTGAAAGAATTACCTTTTCGCCGGAGGAAACAAAGGTACAGCCATCAAATATTACATTGACCTCCGGGTAACGGTCCCAAACTTCATCAAGCACGGCAAAATGCACATTACAGTCAGTTAAAACGCAGTTTTTAAGCGTTACGGATTTCATCGGAACAATTGACCACAAAAACATTTGAAGCTGTTTTTCATTTCTTACATTTTCAAAAACGAAATCGCCGAAACTTTCCGGTTTTGCTCCGGGATAGCAACTGCGTTCCCATTCATCGCGCCCGTAAGTAAAAGCAAATGCCACTTCTCTGTTCTTTTCAAGGCTGATATTGTTAAAACGAATATTTCTGCTCCCGCAATTATATAAAATTCCTTTCTGTGCGGCGCTCCATGTAATACCGTCAGGATACGTTTTTTTGCCGCTTGTGTGGGTTGGCGGGAACTTTGAAACCATAAAGTTTCCGTCGGGCTTTGCATTAACAATATAAACCCTGCCCTCCCATACCGCTTTATCGGAATTCTGAACGACCATATTTTCATACCAATTACCCCAACACCCGCCGGGGAATCGGCAGAAATATCCGACGGTACTCGGCTGGTCAAACTCACGGCAGTTTTCAATCAGTCCGTCTTCAATCCAGCCGAACTGCGGGTTGCTTGTAACATAGTCGTTGGCATTGATTGCAATCGGGTCATCAAAAGTCCTGAAATCGCAGCCCCGTATAACAAAGCCCTTGCCCGGCCCTAAATGGATGCCGTCTTTTTGCCCCTCTATTCGGCAATTTTCAAAAACCGCATTTTCAAAAGTACATACCTGGATGCCGAAATCTTCCTCTTCCAAGTCAAGGCAGGTAAAGTCCTTTATCACAAGGTTTTTTATAAAGTGAAAACCTACCTGGCAAATCATACCCAATATAAAGTTTTCGGCATTGCGGTCAGCACGGACGTTATTTACAATCAAATTAAGCCCGGTAAGCGATATATTGCAGTCGTATTCCTTTGTATAGGCACCGGCATTTATAAACGCATATGCCCTTTGTTTATCCGGTACTTTTTTCAAAAAAACATTATTGCCGAAAACCAACTCCGTATCGGAATATATAATATTTCCGCCGCGGATTTCATAAACGCCGGGTTCATCGATAACGATTTTTCCACCGTGTTCAAGCGCTTTTTTTAACGCCGCACTGTTTTCTTCCGCAGTATTTGCGGGCGAAAACCCAAATTTAATCCCGTTATAATTATTCATTCTGCCACCTATTTTTTATAAATTTCAAGGACGTAATCCGTATCCGAGGGCTTATTCTTTACGCTGTATTCGCTTTTACCGGATATATTATCTTCAATGATAACATATTCCCCCGTATTTGCATCAAACCAGCGGGCGGTATAGGTGTATGACGAATCAAGAGTTTTTACGGTAATATCTGCCAAATTATTTCTATTGTAAACATAAATTACCGTTCTGTCAACACCTATTGTTGAACCTATCGTAAACGTATTCTTATCGTTTACCGTAAAGAATTCTTCCTTGCCGAAACAGGGTTTAAGGTCGTACCAGTTAAACGCGGTAAAGAAGTTTTTAAGATATCCCAGTTTCTTTGAGTTGGCGTTTTCCACAACGTCGCCCCATTTAACCTGCTTATCTTCTTTCTTTATAGTTTCCTCCTGTACGGTGTCCTTGTCCATATCGTAACCGCTTTTATAGTACCATATATCCCCCACGCCGTAACCGTAGCCGCACATACCGTTCAAAAACGCCGCATAGCCCTGAACCCGTGCGCCGAATTCCGTTGTCCACAGATTTTCATAATGTCCCTCGTAAAGCACTATCGGCCCGCTGAAATTATCGTAATTCTTTATAAAATCCGTGTAATCCTGAGGCCAAAGGCGTTTAACATACGTTTGCGCCGCAAACCACGAATACCCTTCGATATCTGTAAATACCGATTCATCTGCCGTTATGCCGGTTTCGGTGTGGCAGGAAAGAGGATGATGGTACGGGTCGTATTCGTTTAACGCCGCCGTTACCGTTTTCCACGGGTTGTTTTCCTTTGTAAACGCATTATGCACGCTTCCTGCAAAGAAGTCGTCGTCGGCTTCCTGCGCAGTTGTCCACATTACCGGATATGCGCCGTACCTTGCCACCCAGTATCTTGTAAGCTGTTTAAGATATTCGGTTGAATACAGGCTGTAATTGGTTGCAAGTTCCTCGGTAAAGAAAAGCTGCGAATTTGCGTGAACAAGTCCCTTTTGGGCAATGTAGGCAAAATACTCGTCGGCTTTCTGAAATCCGCGTAAATCATTTTTGTCAAATCCGTTTGAAAGAGAATATTTATATTTTGCCTCTATCGGCTCCGACTGGTAAACCGTGAATCCCTGTTCAACGCGCTTGTCGACAATATACTTAAAATGCGAATCCGTATTGACGTTTCCGGCATTTGTGCCGGCAGAATCAATTTCTTCTTTGAGCATAGTCCAGTGAGTGTCACCAAGGTAAAAGAAAGGTGTGCCGTCGTCATAGGAAAAGTATCTTCCCGTGGGCTTGATAAAGCCGTGTTTATAAATATCAAGGTCGCCCTTGTACGTGTTGCATCCAAGCGTACCGCTTTTATTAAGTCCCGCATCGGAAGAGCCCGCGGTTTTATATGTCCACACGCCCTCTTCCGTGGGCGCAAAGCGCACGCGCCAGATATTGTCGCCGTCCCAGAACGCGGGAACGGTATATTTTTTGCCTGAGGGCGAAGTGTATTCAACGTCAAGCGTAACATCGTAAAACGGGCGTGAATAAGTGTTCTCCGCATAGAAAACCGTTTCGTGCATTACCCACTTTTCGCTTATCGCATCAACGGTTGAGGGGTCAATATCGGGTATAACGGTGGCTGTGGGTGTCGGGGTGGGCTGCTCCGCAACGTTATTATCCTTGCAGCCTGAAAGTGAAAACATCATAATAACAGCAATGACGGCAATAATTTTTTTCATTGCTTCCTCCTCTTTATTGATAGTCAACAAATGATGTGCAAAAGTCACCTTCCCCTTGAAATTATCTTGAAAGTGTGATAAAATAAAAATGAAAGGGGGTAAACATATGGACATCACTTATCTTAATTTTGTTTATTACGGCAGTGAAACCGCGCCCGAAAAGTGGGTTTGGAACAGTTTGCCTTACACTTACTGCAACCGCCTCTATTATGTTCGCGGCGGCAACGCCACATATACCGACGAATCCGGCACGCATACATTCAAGAAGAGTCATCTCTATCTCTTCCCGCAAACAAGCAATTACACGCTTGCCCAGGACAGCGAAAACAGGCTTGACCATTTATATTTTGACTTTTTATGCGTTCCTTTGCCGTACAGTTCGGATATTGTGGAGATTGATACGTCGGGCGATTTAATAATAGAAAACGCCGTAAACGTACTTGATAGCTTTGTCTGCAAAGTTCCCTTTTACAAGGAAGAAAGCGCAAAGTATCAGAAGTATATCAAGCCCGTATTTATGATGCTGCTTGATTATATTCAGGACTTCTACCGCGTTGAGTTCCGTCCCTGCGGACCTATTCAGGACGCTCTTGTTTATATGATAGAGCACTTTTCCGAAGAGATAACCGTAAACGACATTGCCCGTTATGCGGGCTACAATCCCAAATACTTTATAAGAATTTTTACAAAAATGATGATGGTAACACCGTACCAGTTTTTGCGCGAAATGCGTTTAAGCAAGGCACGGGCTTTGATAAACTCTGGTTCTACGGTGGCGCAGGCGGCGGAAGCCACGGGATTCGGGTATCCCTCATCGTTAAGCAACGCTCTTATCCGCCGCAAGCGAAAATAAAGTTAACCCGCATCTGCACAGTGTACCCGGCAATTTCCAATCCATGCAGGTGCGGATTTTTTTACTTTTTCTTTTTAATTACAAAGAAGTATACGCACGCTCCGCCGCCGATAACAACAACTGCGGCAGCTGCGGCAATAATCCAGCCGACATTGCTTTTCTTATCAACCGTCGGTTCCGCCATTGCGGTAGGCGTTGCCGGCTCCTGCGTTGCTTCCGCCGTTGCGGTCGCTTCGGGAGTGGGCGTTATTTCAGGGGTGGCTGTGGGAGTAGCCGTGGGCGTTGCCGCAGCGGGGGTTTCTTTGTTTGCAGGCATTTTCGCAACCGTTCCGGCTTTCATAACTCCCGCACTCAAAAGGTCGCTCATAGGCTCGGTTTTTGTGTAATCGGGTGTTCCGCTTCCCGCAATATAAATCGTGGTGTTCGGTGCAACCGCTCTTAATTCAAGCAGGTAAAAATATGCGTTTTCCGCCAAATTCGTCATTTCGACATCTTCGCTTGTGTATGGCGAAATATATACAAAATCCGAAAGCGTAACCGTATCCCACTTTTCGGGTTCCCTTGCAGAAAGGAAGCAGTAGAATTCCGTATCGGAATCGTTGTATACCGTCACTTTAACCGTGCCGCCCGCCTCAACCGCACCGGTATACTCTCTTATGCTTATCCATCCGCCGTCATCGGGCATTTCACCTATTTCAAACTTCATACTTACTTCGCCCTCGGCAAAGACGCTTAATGAGCACAAAACAAGGATGCTTAATAACAACGCAAATATCCTTTTCACTCTGTTTCACCTCAAATAAATCTTTTTCTGCTTATAATAACAACCGCCGCGACGGAAACCGCAATAAGCGCGCAAAGAGACACGATTGCGATATCTCCCGTATCTTCCTTAATTGAAGAACCTTTTTGCGCAAAGGCTTTAAGCGTTACATCAGCGCTTATCGACTTGATTTCCATCTCGCCATTTCCGTTTACTTTCGCACCGTTTTTCTCCCAAACCGTAACCGCATATCCGTTTTCAGCCGTTGCAATTACTTTAACGTCATTTCCTTTTCCGAAAACGACTTCGCCCTCATTGGCATTATCAAGCAACGCAAATTTACTTCCGTTAACAAAAATGCTGTACTTTACTTTATCGTTCTTTTCAACTTTTACGGTATAAGCGTCGTCGGATTCTGTTGCAACTTCAAAGGGCGGAACATCAAGCCCTGAAAGCACCAGGGCAGTGAACACCGAGTAATCAACATTCACACCGTTAAAAAGCACCCTGAGCTTTGTTCCGGGTTTTATGTTTTTGAGATACATATAGAATAATTCGCCTTTGTTTTCAGGTTTTACATTCTCTAAATCAAAAGTTTTATATTCTCCCGGCAGAATTTCCTCAATTCTGCTTTCGGAAATCCGTTCCCATTCACCGTTAACAACAAATGCTCCTGCCGAAAAAGCCTCTTCGCTTTCATTAAATACGGTAAAGGAAATTGTGTTATCCGAAAAAATCAGATTATTGATATCTGCCTGATTGAAATAGAAGTTTCCCTCATTCATATTGCAGTCTGGATTGAATTTGAATGTGAGCCCTCTTGACATCTTCGCAGATTTTCCGAATTCCGCACCGACCGTTGTATCGGCTTCAATCGTTAAAGGAATGCTTGTACCCTCCGAGACATTGCCGTTGACGTTTATTCCCTTATATGCGTCTTTAACCGATTCATCAAGGCTCAGATAAACCTTAACTTTATCACCTTTTGCAAATGCGCGCTCAAAATTATCTGCATCGCGCACAAAAGCAAACGCACTGTCTTCAAGCGCAACGGTGTATTTTACGCCCTGTGTTTTGGTCAAAGTAAGTTTTGCTGAATCTTTTTCTACTTTTGAGACCGTAAACTTGCCGTTGCCCTGCATACTTGCAGCGGTAAGTGATGAATAGTCAACGTCGGCGTAGTTAACTTTGAATGTAATTTCACTGTTCGGCGTTATTCCGTTTAAGTAAAAATAAATAACGTCGGTATCGGCGAGATTTTTAACGTCGTATGTTTCAACCGTAACACTGCCTTTTGCGGGAATTATCTTTGTTTCGGCAAATCTCTGGTCTGCCCAGTTTGACGAAACGCCCCTTAAAGTCACTTTTACATCAGTATCACTGCTGTTTGTAAACGTTACGGATGCGTGCTTTTTCTCGCTGTCCGTAAAGAAAATACTGCGTCCGAAATCACCAAGCCAAAAGTTACCTTCTTCGCCGTTTGCGCAGGAAGAATCAAACGAAAGTTTTATCCCGCTGCTTACATTTGCATTTTCCGCTTTTATTGCAAAAAATGCGCCTAACGATGTTGCCGCAATTGCTGCAACCGTAAGCATTACGGCAAGTTTCTTAAACAAAGTCATACATATCGCTCCTTAAAAAATATTTTTTATTTACAAATATATTATCATTCTTATGAACGTTTTTGTAAATACGCGATATCCACAAAACGATGTGCAAAATTCACTTTGGATTAAAAGGAAATAAAAAAAGAATGCCGTTCAGGCATTCTTTTTATATTCTTTTATTGCTCCCGTGGCGAGTTTATCGCAAAGGTTATTATATTCGTTGTCCGAATGTCCCTTAACCTTAATAAAGGTCAGTTCGTGGAACCCGTTAAGCCGATAAAGTTCCTGCCATAAATCGGCGTTTGGGATATCCTTGCCTTCCTTTTTCCAGTTCTTTTTCTTCCAGCCGAAAATCCATTTTTCGTTAAAAGCGTTTACAAGATACGCACTGTCGGAATAAAGCGAAACGGAACACTTCTCTTTAAGCAGATTAAGCGCCCTGATTGCGGCGGTAAGCTCCATACGGTTGTTTGTGGTTTCGCCCTCCGCACCGCTTATTTCCTTTGAAAACCCATTATAGAAAAGCACTGCGCCCCAACCGCCCACGCCGGGATTTCCCGAACACGCGCCGTCGGTATATATTGTTACGTTCTTCATTGCTTGCTGTGTTCCCTGTCGTATGCGTCCCAAAGCGCCTTGTATTTGTTTTTGAGCCTTAAATGCTCCTCGTAGGTCTTTGAGTAGGCAACCTCACCCGTGTACGGGTCTGTAAGCAGGAAATACAGATATCCGCCCTTAACAACTTCTTCGTTGGGGAAAAGCGCCGCTTCTATCGCCTTTTTACTCGGCGAACAGATAGGTCCGGCGGGCAGTCCGGTAACAAGGTATGTATTATACGGTGAATCAACTGCCAACTGTGTGCTGTCAAGATTCAGTTTTGAAATATTAAGCGCATACTGAACCGTAACGTCCGATTCAAGTTTCATGCCCTTTGTAAGCCTGTTGTGAATAACCGCCGAAATCTTATCAAAATCGCCGTCTCTGCCCTCTTTTTCGGCAATTGACGCGAGAGTAAGCACATCGTGCATACTCATACCCATTTTTTCAGCCTGTTTTTTGTACTCATCGGAATAAATAGTATTCATTCGCGCAAGCATTCTGTTTATGCACACTTTCGGGTCGGTATCGGCATAGAACTGATACGTATCCGGGAAGAGATATCCCTCCATAAGGTATTTAAGGCCGGTCTTTTCTTTCAAAGGCTGCAAAAATTCGTAATCCGGAAACGCGTCAACATCGTTGCACAGTTGCAGAAATTCATCAGCCGATTCAATAACGCCGGTCGCCTGCAAAGTATCGGCAACCGTTTCAAGGCGCATACCCTCGATAATCGTTACCGAAATAATCTTTGACGACGCTGTGGGTTTTGTTATTGTATCAAGTATGTCCTGAACGCTCATTGTGCGGTCAAGAACGTACTCGCCGCTCTGAATTTTTGAAGAAACGCTTGTAAAGTCGGCAAGCAGTTTGATTCCGAACGACGTTTTTATAAGTCCCCGTTCCTTTAATGACGACGCTACGCTTGAAAGCGAAGCACCGCTGTTTACGGTAAAGAGAACGGGCGAGGAATCGTGCTTGTCGGCAGGTCCGAACATTTTATGTAAGACGGTTGAAATGCCCACAGCAAACACTGTTATTACAAGCAGAAAACTTATGATATAAATCGTCCACGGACGCATTTTGCGCCACGTTTTCTCGGTATTTTTTCCCGTACCGAGAATATTGCCGAACCACAAAAGAATGCCTGTTTTAATTTTTCTGAAAAAATCAAGTATCTTTCTCATATCTCAATAATCATAGGCAGAATCATAGGCGTACGCTTTGTTTTTGCATACAGGAATTCTTTCAACTGCCTCTTTATTTCGTTTTTGATATATGCCCAGTCGCGAAGTTTGTCGCGGCTTAAATCGTCAAGAAGCTCGTGCACAATCTGCTTGGAGTCCTTGATAAGTTCCTCATTGTCCTTCATATATACAAAGCCGCGGGAAATGATGTCGGGCTCGGTCAGAAGCGAGCCGTCGGTACCCGAAAGCGTTATGCACACAACCACAAGTCCGTCCTGTGAAAGCAAACGTCTGTCGCGCAGAACAACACTTCCGACATCGCCTATGCCGTAACCGTCAACCATAATAACGCCGCTGGGAACACCGCCTACGGTCTTTGCGTCAGTACGGGTTATTTCAAGTTCACGCCCAAGTTCGGGAATAAATATATGGCTGCTGTCCATACCCATTTTTTCCGCAAGCATTGCGTGCTGCATAAGGTGACGGTACTCGCCGTGCACGGGCATAAAATACTTGGGTTTTGTAAGGGCAAGAATAAGTTTCAGTTCTTCCTGGCAGGCGTGTCCCGAAACGTGAACCGCCGCCAAAGCGTCGTAGATAACCACAACGCCCAAACGGTACAGGTTGTTTATTACCCTGTAAACCATACGCTCGTTGCCGGGTATGGGCGTTGCCGAAACGATAACCATATCGCCCTTGGTAAGTTTGATTTTTGCGTGGTCGCCCGACGCAAGACGCGCAAGCCCGCTCATGGGTTCGCCCTGTGAACCGGTTGTAACTATAACGACCTTGTCTTTGGGCATACTCTCTGCCTTTTCGGGAGTAATAAGCATATCGGGACTGATTGTAAGTTCCCCTAAATCCGCCGCGATTTTTGAAACATTCTCCATACTTCTGCCCACAAGGCAAATCTTGCGGCCGTACTTTTCCGCACAGTCAACAATCTGCTGAATTCGGTGAACGTTGCTCGCAAATGTCGCTATAATTATCCTGTTTTCGCATCCCTCGTCAAAATATTCGTCAAAGCACTCGCCTACTTTGCTCTCACTCATGGTAAAGCCCTGACGTTCGGCGTTTGTGCTGTCGCTCATCAAAAGCAATACTCCGGATTCGCCGTAGCGTGCGAAACTCTGCAAATCGATAACATCGCCGTCAACGGGAGTAAAGTCCACCTTAAAATCGCCCGTGTGCATAATAACGCCTATGGGAGTCGTTATAGCCAGAGCAACCGCTCCGGCAATGGAATGATTCGTTTTAATAAATTCTATTCCGAAACAGCCCGCGTGAATAACGTCCCTGGGCTTAATGCAGTTGATTTTTACTTTTTCGGGCATATTGTATTCTTTGAGTTTGCTCTCAATAAGCGCCTGTGTAAGGCGGGTGCAGTATATGGGAGCATTTACTTTCTGGAACACGTACGGGATAGCGCCGATATGGTCCTCGTGCCCGTGGGTTATAACGAATGCGCGGATTTTGTCGGCGTTCTTTTCAAGATACGTTGTATCGGGTATAACCAGGTCAACGCCGTAAAGGTCCTCCTTTGGGAACATTGCACCGCAGTCAATTACGATTATATCATTACCGTACTCAACGGCGGTCATATTCTTGCCTATTTCTTCAACACCGCCGAGTGGAATTATGCGAAGTTTGTTTTTTGTTTTTGCCACAAATAATCCTCCTTAGTTTTTTAATCAATTAATATGATTATACACCTGTAAGCGAAAAAAAGCAAGTGATTATATTGTGAGCAAAAAGACGAATAAAGTCAGTTTTTGTCCAAAACTCCGTTTACGAAGTTTTCAAGCGTGTCGGGCGCGTACTCTTCCCTTGCGAATCTGCCGTAAACCGAAAACGAACAGCCGTCGTTTTTAGGCACCACCGTGATAAAATCCCCGCTTTTCTTGTTGAGGATTTTGACTGTTTTTGCGGTGTCCGCCCTGTTGCAGGCAAAGGTATATTCCGCTAAGATTCCGCCCCGAATATCGGTTTTAAGGCGTTCGGAATAAAAGCAGTAAGCAAGTGCAAAAAATGCGGGTTCAAATTCAAGCAGGCACGCTGCGGTATTGAATTTACCTGCCTGCTGCATTGTGTTCCCCCTGTGCTGGAACGATTCAAGCACTTTCAGTCCTTTCTTTCGTGCCGATTCCTTTATTTCTTCATCGGCATAGGGCGGAAGAAACACTTCCTTTGCGCCCAAAAGTTCCGCAAGCGATATCTTCATACTTAAAAATTCAAATGCCGAAACCCGCTCGCCGTCAACATAAATATCGTTTATATTGCCGTTTGGCGCAAATATAAAAATTCCTTTTGCCGGAACGGACGCATTTTTCTCCTCGCAGAAAGCAATATTGTGCAGTTTGAACCTGTCGCGGGTCAGAAGCGAAACGTTTGTATGCATAAAGGGAAAAGATGTGTTGAGGAAATATTCAAACTGCTTTTCCTGTTCGTCAAGCCGAATAACCTTTTTGCACTTCCCCGCCGCCCTTTGCGAGAAGTTTATTTTCTTCTCATCCCGTGAAGAAATATTCAGTCCGTTTTTGTCCGTAACCTGAATTTCGAGTTCGGGGAAATCGGCACGGATATAAATTCCCTGAATCTGATTTGCGCATACAAAGTACCTGAACGATGATTCCTTGCTTTTAAGAAGATACGCGTTTTTCCCCGAAAGGGACAAAAACGAAGAAAGCAAATGCGCACAGGACGCTGAAAACGGATTATCGGAATATCCCACGGCAATTTTTTCGCCTGAAATCGACGCGGCAAGCCCCTCCAACACCGACGGCGTTATATCCTTCTCCCACACGCCGCTTATCTTTCCGTTTTCAAAGTAATTTTCCTTAAAATAAAGGGGCGAGGTTACGTCTTCACGGGCAACGGTGTTCTTGTCAACAATCACGTTGTTAAAGACTTTGACACCGCAGTAAACACAGGCGTTTTTTTCTATTTTCGCTCTTGAACCTATGCAGTTGCTGCCAAGCAGATGTGCGCCGTCAATTTCGGCATTTGTCGCCACGGCGGAATTGATGATTTCGGTATCTTTTGCAACAACGCCGTCCCAAAGCACACTGCTTTTTACGGTTGAGTTTTCTATAATGCACCCGTCGCCGATTGCCGCGTCGGGACCGATAACGCAATTTCCTTTAACGCACACGTTTTTTCCAAAAAGCACGGGCGGCAAAAGTGTTGTTTCGCTTGAAACGGTAAAGTTTTCGCCGGTAACTATATCCTGTTTTTTACCCGAAAGCAAGCCGTCAAGAATATCGAAATTCGCTTGAAGATACGTTTTCGGCGTGCCTAAATCGCACCAGTAATCCTCGGTAATATAGGAATACATTTTTGCTTTTTCGGTCATCAGAAGCGGGAATAAGTCACGGCTGAAATCAAATTCCGTGTTTGCGGGAATCTTTTCAAGCACCTTTTTTTCAATAATATAAATACCCGTGTTTACCGTATCGGCGGTAACGCTCTCCCACTGTGGCTTTTCTGAAAATCCCTCAATTTGTCCGTCTTCGGCGGCAAGCACCACGCCGAATTCAAGCGGACTCGTTTCCTTTTTGGTTACAACCGTAACATCCGCGCCCTTTTCCTTATGATAAAGCATTATTTTACCTATATCCGCATTTGTGAGTGCGTCGCCGCTTATAACCAAGAACGTTTCGTCAAGTTCGCCCTCAGCCTGTTTTACGCTTCCCGCCGTACCCAAGGGGATATTTTCTTCAAAATACCTGATACGCATATCAAACCTTGTACCGTCGCCGAAATAATCCCTTATACATTGCGGAAGATACATAACCGTAACGCCCACGTCAAATATTCCGTGGCGTTTAAGATGTTCAAATGTGTGTTCCAGAAGCGGAATATTTGCAACCGGAATCATAGGTTTGGGCAGTTCGCCCGTTAAAGGACGCAGTCTTGAACCGAGTCCGCCCGCCAAAACAATTGCCTGCATAATTATCTCCTTTTTCGCTGTTTGCCGTATTTAATATTATGCATTTATTTTTTGCCGAATTTCTCATTTTATACTTGACGCCGCTGTTGACGGATTTTTGTTTTGCTTTTATAATATGATTATGTTAATATTTCGGAAAGGAACAGTATTTATGAAAAATGCTCTTGTAGGACAGTCGGGCGGACCGACTTCGGTAATCAATTCAAGCCTTGCGGGCGTATTTGAAAGCTGCAAGCGTCACGGTGCGGACAAAGTTTACGGAATGAAAAACGGTATTCAGGGCTTCATTGACGGCAAAGTTTGCCTTTTGGACGGAAAATTCAAAAATCCTCTGGATATCGAATTACTGAAACGCACTCCCTCTTCGTTTCTCGGCAGTTGCCGCTACAAACTTCCCGACAATGATGCTTCGGTATACGAGAAAATCTTCGATAACTTAAAAAAGTACAACATCGGGTATTTCTTCTATATTGGCGGAAACGACTCAATGGACACAATAGCGAAACTGACCCTTTACGCAAGAAAAATAAACAGCGATATTAAGTTTATCGGCGTGCCGAAAACCATTGACAATGACCTGATGTGCACCGACCACACCCCCGGCTACGGTTCGGCGGCAAAGTATATTGCGGGCACGATGAAAGAAATCATTCTTGACGCGTCGGTTTACGATAAAAAATCGGTAACGGTTGTTGAAATTATGGGGCGCAATGCGGGCTGGCTCACAGGCGCGGCGGCGCTTGCCGTTTCCGATGACTGCGACGGGACCGATATGATTTTTCTGCCCGAAATTCCTTTTGATGTTGAACACTTTACCGAAGCGGTAAATGAAAAACTTAAAATGAAAAATACGGTTGTTATCGCCGTTTCCGAGGGCGTAAAACTTGCCGACGGCAGATACGTTTGCGAACTTTCCGACGATGTGCGCAACGTGGATGCGTTCGGTCACACGGCACTTACGGGAACTGCCCGATACCTTGCAAATCTGCTTGCGCGGAAACTGAGCGTGAAAACACGAAGCATTGAACTTTCGGTCTTACAGCGCTGTGCTGGACACATCACAAGCAGAACCGATATAACCGAGGCATATCAGGTGGGCGGCGCAGCAGTTGTTGCCGCATTTAACGGCGAAAGCGGCAAAATGGTGTGCATAAAGCGGATTTTTGACGCCCCGTATCAGGTAAAAACCACTCTTTGTGATATTTTTGACATTGCAAACTACGAAAAGAAAGTCCCTGCCCAGTGGATTGACCCGGAAAACTTCAACTTAAAACCCGAATTTCTTACATATGTGCGCCCGCTGATTCAGGCGGAACTCACACCTATCTTTGTTGAGGGTCTGCCGCGGCACATAAAGTTATAAATTTAACGGCTGTTGCGCCCGCAACAGCCGTTTCTGATTCTAAAAACTATTGTTGTTTTATCAACTCTTTGATATTCTTGGGTTCGCCGAACCTTTCGGTTATCGCCGCAACTGCCGTATCAAGGTTAAGAAGTCTGGCTTCAAAGGTGTTCTCATCAAGAGGATATTGAGCAAGGCTTGATTTTTGGTCTCCGGCGCAAAGCGTGAAATACCTGTTATCCGACACCCACGCCACCGACTGCAAGCGGTTGTTTTCGTAAACATAGGCAATATTCTTGTAAATATACACGCCGTCCTTTTTGAAAATTGACGAAAACGTATGCATATCGCACTTGTTTGACGGAAAGTAATAGAACGGAAAGGGTTCCGCTATATAGTATCGGCTCGTTTCATCAATATGAATTATGCTTAGTTTAACATAGAAATTTCCCGCGCCCCAAAACAGGTATGAGTAACTGTCGAATCTGCCGTTTCCCGGCATATATACGCCGAACTGCCCGAAATCATCAAGCATATTTATACCCACATAGTTTTGCGGCAAATTTTCCGTATGCGCTTCTGTATATTCGCGCAAATGCTTTTTTGTATAAATCAAATTGTCCACAAACGAACACCCGATGCTTTCCGAATCCGTTGTATCAGGCATAGGTACCGTTTCGGCGGGCTGCGATTTACAGCCGATACAAAACACCGTCAAAATAACACAGAGCAAAGCAATAAGTTTCTTCATATTATCACCCTTTCCCGTTATATCTGATTACACAATACCATATTGTTCCTATTGATGTCAATGCCCCTGCAAGAAAATTTTCATTTTGCTAACAGAAATTCATTATTGCACAAAAATCCCCGCAATAGCGGGGAAAATCAGTCAAAAAAAACCTTATCGGTATCAAGCGCATTAAAGCACATATGTATTTGTTCGGCAGTGTTTTTCTCTTCTGCCAAAGCGGGAAGTTCGTTTTCGGCAAAGTAGGCGCTTGCGGTAGTTTCAGAGTTTTCAATAAACTCACCGCTTACAAACGAGCAAAGAAAGAACATTTTCACAACGCCCCAGGCGTATTCGGGTTTGTTGTGCTTTTTCCTGTCCTGAACGGCAATAAGCCGCGAAACTTCAACGTTCAGCCCTGCCTCTTCGCGCACTTCCTTTACCGCGTTTTCCGCGGGAGAACAGTTATATTCGCACCAGCCGCCGGGGAGTGACCACCGCCCGTCGTTTTCTTTTACAAGCAGAATCCTGTCTTTTTTGAATATGGCGGCGCGGGTGTCGATTTTCGGTGTCTGATATCCCGTTTCGCCGCAAAAAAGCGTTTTGACCTTTTCTATCGGTAAATCGGTCTTTTTTGCAATCATTTCGGCAGAAATATCCCTCAAACGCTCGTACCGCTCGCGACAGAAAACGTCCTTACAGTACGTTAAGCCCGCTTGCGCAATACTCTGTATTTCCATTGCCCATTTTGTAAAATCGTCCATTAAAGAATATACTTCCTTACGTTAAGTTTTTCGGGACTTTCGCCCAAATGGGATTTAACGTAGACCGCGTCAATATTAAGCGTATGAACGGGAATTTCATCGGTTGCGGTAAACGATACTTCGTCAAGCAGTTTTTCCATAACGGAAGTTAATCTGCGCGCGCCGATGTTCTCTTTTACTTCGTTTTCCTCAAAAGCGAAGTGGGCAATCATATCAATCGCTTCTCCGGTAAATTCAAGATCAACGTTATCCACTTTCAACAGCGCCTTGTACTGATTTATAAGTGCGTTATCGGTGCGGGTAAGAATGTCTTTCAGTTCCCTTTCACCCAGTGCGTTAAGAGTTACATGAAGCGGGAATCTGCCCTGCAATTCAGGTATAAGGTCGGTTATTTTCGACAAATGGAACGCGCCCGCTGCGATAAACAGAATGTAATCTGTCTTTATCGGTCCGTACTTTGTGTTTACCGTGCATCCCTCAACAAGCGGGAGAATATCTCTCTGAACGCCCTCACGGCTTACGTCGGGACCTTTGCCCGCGTTTGAACCGGTGGCAATCTTGTCAATTTCGTCAATAAAAACTATACCGCTTTGTTCTGCTCTGTCAAGGGCTTCCTGCGTAACGGAATCCATATCGATAAGTTTGTTAAGTTCCTGCTGCGAAAGCACTTTTCGCGCCTCGCGTATGGGCATTTTGCGTTTTTTGGTTTTCTTGGGCATCATCGAACCGAAAATATCGCCGATTACCACTTCCGGCTGTCCCGGCACTTCCACGTTCATTCCCGCAGGCTTATCGTCAACTTCAATTTCAATCGTCAGTTCTTCGATTCTGCCCGATTCAAGGTCTGCCTTTATCGCGTCGCGGCGTGCGGCAATATCGTCGCCCTCTTCGTCTTTTTTCTTGCGCATCGGCAAAAGAATATCAATAAGTTTGTTCGTTACCGAGTTTTCGAGTTTGTCGTGAAGTTGCGCTGTTTTTTCCTCTTTAATAAGACGAATCGACGCTTCTGCAAGGTCGCGAATCATAGAATCCACATCTCTGCCCACGTAGCCCACTTCCGTAAACTTGGTTGCCTCAACCTTGATAAAGGGCGCACCCACGATTTTCGCTATTCTGCGGGCGATTTCCGTTTTGCCCACGCCTGTGGGTCCTGACATAATTATGTTTTTGGGCGTAATTTCGTCCTGCAATTCCTTGGGAAGTTTACTTCTGCGGTAACGGTTGCGGAGTGCAATCGCCACGGCGCGTTTGGCTTCATTCTGCCCGATAATGTATCTGCTTAATTCGTCTACTACCTGATTGGGTGAATAATTCATTTTTACACCTCCAAAACAGTGATATGATCGTTTGTATAAACGCATATCTCCCCTGCTATTTTGAGCGCCTTATAAGCAATATCCTTTGCTTCAAGGTCGGTATTCTGCGCAAGCGCACGTGCCGCGGCAAGAGCGTAATTTCCGCCGCTGCCGATTGCAACTATTCCGTCGTCGGGCTCGATTACTTCACCCGTGCCCGAAAGCACAAGCGTTCCCGTTTTGTCGGCGGCAATAAGCATTGCTTCAAGTTTGCTCAGCGCCCTGTCACGCCGCCACATCTGCGCAAGTTCAACGCTTGCGCGGTACAGATTGCCCGAATGTTCCTGTAATTTTGCTTCAAAAAGGTCGCAGAGGGTGAACGCGTCGGCAACACTGCCCGCAAAACCTACCGAAACCGTATCGTTAAAAAGTTTGCGCACCTTAACCGCGCCGGATTTCATAACAACGGATTCGCCCATTGTCACCTGACCGTCGCCGGCGATTGCGCATTTTCCGTCCTTGCGGACGCAGACTATTGTTGTTCCTCTCAATCCCATATAATCCTCTCCTTTAACTCATCTATTTTTTTAAGCGCACGTTTTGCAACGTATTCGTATCTTGCCTGTTTTCCGCCTTTTATTCTTTCTTCCGGCGGGTCAATTATACCGAAATTTATGTTCATCGGCTGAAAATTTCTTCCGCTTCCGGACGAAATATAATGTCCCAAAGCGCCGGTGGCAGTAAGTGATGTAAAGTCTGTTATTTCCCTGTTTGAAAGTTCTTCCGCCATTGATACGCCCGCCGTAAAACCCGACGCAGTGGATTCAATATACCCCTCAACGCCTGTTATCTGTCCCGCAAACTTTATGCGCGGGTCGCTTTTAAGGGAATATGTATAATCAAGCAGCCTGGGTGAACACACAAAAGTGTTGCGGTGCATTACGCCGTAGCGGACAATTTCGCAGTTTTCCAGTCCCGGAATCATCGAAAATACACGTTTTTGCTCGCCGAATTTCAGGTGCGTCTGAAAGCCCACTATGTTATAAAGCGTATCGCGGGCGTCATCTCTGCGAAGCTGAACACAGGCATAGGGCGTTTCACCGGTTCCGGGGTCAACAAGCCCCACAGGTTTGCACGGTCCGAATGCAAGGGTCTGCATTCCCCGCGCCGCCATAACTTCAACGGGCATACACCCCTCAAAAACCTGCCCTTCAAATCCGTGCACCGGCGCAACTTCCGCATTAAGCAGTTCGGAAACAAAGTTTTCGTATTCATCTTTTGTCATCGGACAGTTGATATAATCGTCGCCCCTGTCGTACCTTGACGCAGTAAACGCGATATTCATATCAATTGAATCTTTTGTTACAATCGGCGCCGCCGCATCGAAAAAGTGGCAGTAGTCCTCGCCCGTCTTTTCCTTTATCGCATCCGCAAGCGCATCGCTGCATAAGGGTCCCGCGGCAATAATCACGTTGCCGTCGGGAATTTTATCAACTTCCTCGTTTACAAATTCTATATTATCAAATGAAAGCAGAATTTCTTTTACCTTTGCCGAAAAACTTTCCCTGTCAACCGCCAGAGCGCCGCCCGCGGGTACTGCGCACGCGTCCGCCGCCGACATAATTACGGAATCAAGTTTTCTCAGTTCCGCTTTAAGCAGTCCCGCGGCATTTTCAAGCCTGTCGGAACGGAGCGAATTTGAGCACACAAGTTCGGCAAACCCGCCGCCGGAATGTGCGGGAGTAAGTTTTTTGGGGCGCATTTCAAAAAGCGCTACTTCAATTCCCCTCTTGGCAAGTTGGTACGCCGCCTCGCAGCCCGCAAGACCCGCACCGATAACGGTTACTTTCATTCTTCTTTATTTTCTTCCTTTTTTTCTTCCTTCTTAGCGGATTTTGAATACTTGCATTCAAAGTTATTGCAAAGTATTTTTCCCTTGAATCCTTTAACAAGATACCCGCCGCATTCGGGGCATCTTTCGCCCGTGGGCAGGCCCGTTGACGCAAAATCGCAGTTGGGATAATTGGAGCACCCGTAGAATTTCTTACCCCTTTTTGATATCCTCTGCACGAGTTTTCCGCCGCACTTGGGGCAGGGAACTTTTACTTCGTCCTGCGGGAGCGGCTTGGTGGATTTGCATTCGGGATAGTTGGGACAGGCAAGGAATTTGCCGAACCTGCTGCTGCGTACAACCATCATTGCGCCGCACTTGGGACAGGGAACGTCGGTTTCCTCAACGGGAATTTTAACGCGTTCTATCTGGTTTGCCTTGTCAAGATTCTTCTTGAACGGACCGTAGAAATCCGTTATTACTTTAACCCAGTCGCGTTCACCCTCTTCCACCTCGTCAAGTTTTTCTTCCATTGATGCGGTGAATTTAAGGTCAACGATATCCGGGAAATTCGCCGCCATCATATCGGTAACGCAGATTCCGAGATTCGTGGGTTTTAGTGTTTTCTTTTCCCGCTCAATGTAATCGCGGTCAAGAATCGTGGAAACGGTAGGCGCGTAGGTACTTGGACGGCCTATGCCTTTAAGTTCCATTTCCTTTACCAGCGACGCCTCGTTGAACCTTGCGGGGGGCTGTGTAAAGTGCTGTTCTTTGTCAAACGAAACAAAGTTCAGTTCGTCGCCCGCCTTCATTTCGGGCAGCGTCGATGCCTTGATTTCTTCGTCCTTATCCGAATAAAGAACCATAAAGCCGTCAAACGTGCGCTTTGATGCACTTGTTTTGAACACATATTTATCGTTTGCAGAAATTGCAACGCTTATTGTCGCATACTTCGCCGGAGCCATCTGGCAGGCAACAAACCTGTCAAAAATAAGTTTGTAAAGTTTATACTGGTCACCGGTGAGACTTTCCCTGACCCGTTCGGGAGTAAACTCCATACTTGACGGGCGAATCGCCTCGTGGGCGTCCTGAATGTTTCTTTTCGTCTTATATACATTGGGCTTTGAGGGCAGATATTTTGAATCGTAATTATTCTTTATATATTCCCTTACTTCGTCAAGCGCCTCATTGGCAATACGCACCGAGTCGGTACGGATATACGTTATAAGACCCACGGCGCCTGCGCCGTTGATTTCAACGCCCTCGTAGAGTTGCTGCGCAAGCATCATTGTCTTTTTGGTGGTAAAACTCAACTTTCTTGATGCGTCCTGCTGCAACACGCTCGTTGTAAACGGCGGATAGGGATTCTGATGTTTACTTCCCTCTTTGTAATCCGTAACGGTGTATTTTGCGCTTTCAAGTTCAGAGGCGATTTTATTTACTTCGTCCTCGTTCTTTAATTCGATTTTGCCGTCCTTTGTGCCGAAGAAATGAGCCGTAAACTTCTTTTTGGGCTTTTGGGTACTAAGAGTGACATCCAGGTCCCAGAATTCCTCGGGTACAAACTTTTCAATCTCGCGCTCGCGGTCAACAACCATTTTGGTAACTGCCGACTGCACTCTTCCCGCGCTTAATCCGCTTTTAATTTTATGCCAGAGTATGGGGCTTATTTCGTAGCCCACAAGCCTGTCAAGCACGCGGCGCGCCTGCTGCGCGTCAACCAAATCAATGTCGATTTTCCTCGGCTCGGTCAGCGCCTTTGTAACGCAGTTTTTTGTAATTTCGTTAAAAACCACGCGGCAACAAGAGTCCTCGGGCATTTTAAGAAGTGATGCCAAGTGCCACGAAATTGCCTCTCCCTCGCGGTCAGGGTCTGTTGCAAGAAAGACTTCATCGGCTTTTGCAGCCTCGTCTTTCAGTTCTTTTGCAAGTTCTCTTTTTGATGAAATAAGCGTATATTTGGGTTCGAAATTATTTTCCACGTCAATGCCCAGTTTGCTTTTGGGCAAATCGATAATATGCCCGCCGCTTGCAAGCACCTTATAATCCTTACCTAAAAATTTGCTTATCGTTTTAGCCTTGTGGGGCGACTCTACAATCATAAGTTTTGACATTTATTTTTCCGCCTTTATCTCTTTAATGAATATATTCTTCCCGGTCCCTGATTTATATGACCGGATATTTCAAGCATCATAAGCGCTTCGCCCAGTTCGCCGGCATCGCACTTTATCTTTTCCTGTAAAACGTGAAACGGGCAGTCCTCACGGGCAAGCAGGTCGCAAATCTGTTTATCCAGTCCCGTAAGCGCCGTCTTTTTTACTTCTTTCTGTTTTTTAACGTATACTCCGAATTCCTGTAAAATATCTTCCGGTTCGGTTGCAACCGCACAGCCGCTTTTAATAAGTTGATTTACGCCCTTGCCGGAGAAAGAAAATATGCTGCCCGGAACGGCGTAAACGGTCTTGCCCTGTTCAAGCGCAAAATCTACGGTAATCATCGTGCCGCTTTTAACGCCCGCTTCAACCACAAGCAGACATTTTGCCAAGCCGATAATCAGCCTGTTCCGTTCGGGAAAATTGCTCTTCTGCGGTTTTGAAGAAATGGGATATTCGCTTATAACAAGCCCCGACACGCAGAGTTCGCGGTAAATATCTTCGTTTATCATCGGATAAATTCTGTCTATCCCCGAACCCAAAACCGCAATCGTTTTGCCGCTGTGCTTTACGGCGCATCTGTGGGCGCAGGCGTCAATACCTTCCGCCATACCTGATATAACGGTTAAATCGGCGGAAACGAACTCGCGGACAAAATAATCGGTGACGTCTGCACCGTAACCCGTGGCGTGGCGCGAACCCACCACCGCCACCGAATTTTCGCTGCAAAGCGAAATATCGCCGATATAATAAAGCATTGCAGGCGGCTTGTCGATATCCCGCAGCATTTTGGGATACTTTTCATCATCATAGAATACCGCGTGTATGCCGGCTTTATCCATATAATCTATAAGGCTTCTCACCTTACTTTTCCAACAGCCCGATATAATTTCTTCTTTTTCGGTTTCGGAAAGACAGTTTTCGCTGCAAGCTTTTATATGTTCAACGTATGCTTCTCTTGTTCTGAACTTGAAGTATGCGGCATTGAATCTTCGCGGATACATTTTTGGTGTATTGTTCAGATACAAAAAGAATAACTCGTCATTTGTAAGCAAAATAAACACTCCGTTTTTTATCAATTGACACCATATTATATTAAATCATTTTCCTTGTCAAGGAAAAATAAATGTACGAACGATTAAAATATTCTGCTTTTTGCCGGTGTTAAATTTTTGTGTAAACGCGTATTTTGCTGATATCAACGGTCCTTTTTAACCGTTCTCACAGCAAAAAAGGCAAAAAACGGCTTTTTTATTTTCACCGTATTTTCGCCTTAAAATTAATGCTGAATTTCTTTTGAGGGGCTTGTGCCTATGTATTTTACATAAGCGCGGTAAAAAGCCGAATAGTCGTTAAATCCGCTCATCTGCGCGGCGGCGGACGCCTGTGAACCGTCGGCAATCATCTGCTGTGCCATTACAACCCGCTTGCGGATAATATATTCCATAACCGACATTCCCGTATACTGCTTAAACATATGCCCCAAATGATATTTACTTATAAAAAACTGTACGGCAAGCTCTTCCAGGCGCAGGGGCGAAGATATGTTTGTATTTATGTAGTTTACAATCCGGTTAATAAGTTTTTCGCCCGAATCGGAATTTATATTTGAAGAAAACTCATTATGCAAAACAACAAGCAATTCGTTCAAAATCAGTTTGGCCATTATGGAGCGTTCCGGTTCATTCATTTTTGCGTACTGCGAAATTTTCTCAAAATGCGCCGAAATATTCTGCCTTATGTCGGGATAAATATTTTTGATGCCCAATTCTCTGTTGTTAAAAATATCAAGAAGAAGATCCGGTGCTTCAAACACAATGCTTTCATCAAAATGCGCAACAATACGTTCATAGCCCGTCTTTTCCGAAATATTTATGCAGTGGAATTCCCTCGGTCTGAAAACAAGCAGGCAGCCCGGATATATATCGTATTTGGAGCCCTCAACATTGAATGTGCCTGTCCCCTTTTTTATATAGATAATTTCATACATATTGTGGCAGTGGCGCTGGAACTCTGCCTGTGAGGGTCTTTCGTTGTAAGTATGGTGATAATAAAAGCCCTTAAACCTGATTTTTTCACACCAATCCGCCATATAATCTCCCCCATATTGTTTATTTTTATTTTGTTGCCGAAAAAACAGCAACATTTGCAATGTTAATTTTCTTTCAAATATAGTATAATACCATTTGAAAAAAATATCAATATGTTTTTTCGGAGGTAAAAATCAATGCGTGTAGGTGCACAACTTTACTCGGTAAGGAATAAATGTTCTTCCGCCGGGGAAATCAAAGAAACTTTTAAGAAAATGAAAGAATTCGGGTATCAGTCGGTACAGTTAAGCGGCTTTGGTTTTGACGCCCGGGCGACAAAAGACGCTGCCGACGAGGTGGGTATTCACATCGGTCTTACACATTCAAGCGCCGATATGATAATAAATCACACCGACGAACTCATTGAAATCCACAGGATTCTCGGTGCCGATACAATCGGTCTTGGCTATCCCGGCGGATATACGGATGGGGCAAAAGTCAATATCAAGCGCCTCTACGGCGACTTTGCCGAACCGGCAAAAAGAATAAAAGACGCAGGACTTCACTTTGCATATCATAATCACGATTTGGAATTTTTGCCTAACGCCGAGGGAATTATCCCTATGGAATGGCTTTATGATAATACCGACTGGAACTTCATTCTTGATACAGGATGGGCGTGCGTAGCAGGCGCGGATATTGATGCAGTCATTGCAAAATTTGCCGACAGGCTTCACTATGTCCATCTTAAAGATTTCAGAAAGAAAACAGATGCGGATGCTTCTTACGGAAACTGCATAACCCCAATCGGTTCAGGCGCTCTTCCAATTGAAGAAATATTGCACAGTCTTGAAAAAGCGGGTACGGACATTGCTTACGTTGAACAGGACAATGCGGTTGATACACCCGATTCGTACCTTGAAATGAAAAAGAGCATAGATTATCTTAAATCGAAAGGATTGGTTAAATAATGGCACGGTTTATTCTTTCGGCATTTGCCGACGAAGCACAGGCAGACCTTAAAGGTCAGATTGCGGCCTTGAAGAGAAACAATATCGGCTTTATCGAACTTCGCAATATCGACGGTAAATGCGTAATCGATTATACCGATGAGGAAATCGAGGGTTTCGCAGAAGAACTGCACGAAAACGGAATAAATGTTTCGTCACTCGGTTCGCCTATCGGAAAATACAATATCACCGATGATTTTGCTCCCCACTTTGAAAAGTTCAAAAAAGCGTGCAAGACCTGCAAGATTCTTGGCGCGGATAAAATGAGAATGTTCAGTTTCTTCATTCCCGACGGCAGGGACGCTATGGATTACAAGGACGAGGTTCTTTCCCGCCTTAACGCTATGCTTGACTATGCAGAAAAAGAAAATATTTCTCTCTGCCACGAGAACGAAGCGCGCATTTTCGGCAGACTGGCAAAAGAGTGTGTTTATCTTGCCGAGCAACTTCCCCGCCTTAAAAATATCTTTGACCCCTGCAACTATATAATGGAAGACGAAGATATTCTTTGGGCAATTGAGCATATGGCAAAACACGTTGAATACTGCCATATAAAGGACGGCACTCTGCACGAGCATTCAATCGTTCCCGCAGGCTACGGCGACGGCAAAATTAAGGAAGTACTTGAAATTGTAGATTCAGCCCGCGGCGACAAGGATACGTTCCTTACGGTTGAACCCCACCTGTTCAAGTTTATCGGTTATTCAAATCTGGACAACCGTACCTTAAAGCATAAGTTCAGTTATGCAAACTCAAACGAATCTTTTGACGCGGCAGTTTCCGCGCTTAAAGATATATTAAAAAATTTAGGTTTTATTGAAGGAGACGACAGAAAATGGAGAAAGTAAGATTCGGTATTATCGGTTTGGGTAATATGGGTACAAGCCATTTTTACAATTTTAATACACTTGACCGCATCAAAAACGGTACTCTTACCGCGGTAGCCGATATTGTTCCCGAGAAAGTAGAAAAGATAAAGAAAATGGTTTCGGAAAACTCCAATGAAGAATACCGAAACGGAATGCATTATTATGCATCGGGCGACGAGCTTATCGCCGCGAAAACCTGCGACGTTGTAATCGTTGCAATTCCCCACTATTTCCACCCCGAATACGCCATTAAGGCAATGAAAGCGGGAATGAACGTTATAGTTGAAAAGCCCGCCGGCGTTTACACTCTTCAAGTTGAGGAAATGCTTGAAGAAGCAAAGAAACACCCTGACCTTAAACTGGGCATAATGTTCAACCAAAGAACCAACCCCTACTTTAAGCAGATGAAAAAGATGATTGCCGACGGCGAACTGGGCAAAATAACCCGTCTTAACTGGATTATCACCGACTGGTTCCGCACGCAGAGTTACTATAACTCCGGCGGATGGCGTGCAACATGGAAAGGCGAGGGCGGCGGCGTTCTGTACAATCAGGCTCCCCATAACATCGACCTGTTCCAGTGGATTCCCGATATGATGCCCTCAAAAGTTACTGCCCATGCATATTTCGGCAAATATCACGATATTGAAGTTGAAGATGAAGTTACCGCGTTCTTTGAGTATCCCAACGGCGCAACGGGCGTATTTATCACCTCAACCGGTGAGGCTCCCGGCACAAACCGTCTTGAAATCACGGGTGAAATGGGCAAGCTTATTTATGACGCAGGCGGCACGCTTAAATTCCACAAGAACGAAATTTCCTGCAAAACCTTCCTTGAAACAAGCTCACAGGGCTTCGGCACACCCAAGGTTGATTATATTGAATATAAACTTGGCGGCGACAATCCGCAGCACGTTGGTATTCTCAACAACTTTGCAAACGCCGTTCTCGGGCTTGAGCCCCTCTATGCTCCCGCATCGGACGGCATCAAAGGCGTAACGCTTGCAAACGCAATGCTGCTTTCCGCATGGACGAACTCCACCGTTGAACTTCCCATCGACGGCAAGAAATTCTACGAACTTTTGCAGGAACATATCCGTGATTCAAAAGTTACCAAAGATGAAAGCGTAACAGGCACTGCCGCAGACCTTTCTTCAACATACAATAACTGATCGGAGTTGATTTTATGTTCAGATCTGCTATTGTAGGCTGCGGAGCGATAGCGAATACCCACGCGGGCAATCTTACAAAAATGAAAAACGTAAATACTGTTGCCGTGTGCGATATTCTTCCCGAAAGAGCGAACAAAATCAAAGAAACTTATGCGCCCGACGCGCTTGTTTTCGATGATTACAAAAAAATGCTTGACGAGGTTAAACCGGACGTGCTTCACGTTTGCACGCCCCACTATCTCCACAGTGAAATGGCTGTCGAAGCGCTTAAACGCAACATAAATGTAATGCTTGAAAAGCCTGTGTCAATATCTTTGGCACAGGCTCAGGCAATAATCGATGCGGAAAAAGAAAGCAGCGGCAGAGTGTGCGTTTCTTTTCAAAACAGATTTCTTAAACGCAACAAAACCGCAAAAGAACTCGTTTCAAGCGGCAAAGCGGGCAAAGTTATTTTTGCGTCTGGCTCCGTTTTGTGGTCCAGAGGCGAAAGTTATTACCGGGATTCGCACTGGCGCGGATTCAAGGCTACCGAGGGCGGCGGCGTGATGATAAATCAGGCAATTCACACCCTTGACCTGTTGCAGTGGATTTGCGGCGAGCCGGAAAAACTCTGCGCAAAAACGGCAAATTTCCACTTGCAGGGCGTAATTGACGTTGAGGATACCTGTGATGCTTATCTTTATTTTAAGGACGGCGGACACGGAATGTTCCACGCAACTACCGCAAACTTTGAAGACGCTCCCGTTTCCCTTACGGTTAAATGCGAAAATATGCTGCTTGAACTTAAAAACGACGATTTGTACATTGACGGCGTAAAGCAGGAACTTCACGACAGCGCTGAGATTATAGACGGCAAGCCTTACTGGGGCGCCGGGCATAAAATGCTTTTTAACGCTTTTTATTCCGCCCTTGAAACAGGCGAACCTATGCCTGTAACCGTTGCTGACGCGATTCCCGCTGTCAAACTGCTTTTGGCAATGTACGCTTCCGACGGAAAGGATATAGAATTATGAAAGATTTTTTTGACGACTCGGTGCTGCTCAAAAGCGAGACAGCCGAAAATCTGTATAACAGTTACGCAAAAAATCAGCCGATTATCGACTATCACTGCCACCTCTCTCCCAAAGAAATTTATGAAAACAAGTGCTTTGGCAACATCGGTGAACTCTGGCTTGCAGGCGACCATTATAAGTGGCGTGCAATGCGCCAGAACGGAATAGACGAAAAGTTAATTACGGGCGACGCTGACTACAAGGACAAATTCATTGCCTTTGCATCTACTATGAAATACGCCGCAGGCAACCCGCTTTATTACTGGTCGCATATGGAATTAAAACAGTTGTTCGGCATAAACATTCCGCTTAATGCAAAAAATGCGGAGAGAATCTGGAATGAAGCGAACGAGCGTATGGCGCAGGGCGGTTTTTCCTCACAGGAACTGATTAAGCGCTGTGACGTACGCGTTATCTGCACCACCGATGACCCCGCCGACGACCTTGAATACCACAAACTTATGCTTGGTAAAACATACGCAAAGGTTTTGCCCACGTTCCGTCCCGACATTATCTGCTACGGGCTGAACCGTGACGATATTCTCCCCTACATCAAAAAATTAGGTGCAAGCGAGAATACGGAAATCAACGATTTTGCCGCGCTTCTTACCGTGCTTGAAAAGCGGCTTGACTACTTCTGCTCGCTCGGATGCAAGGTTGCCGACCACGCATTAGGTTATATTCCGCCCGAAAAAGGCGAATATGAGGACGCAAAAGAAGTATTTGCCCGCGTGCTTGACGGAAACAAAATTCCGCAAAAGGATTTGGATAAGTATACCGACTTTATGACACGCTTCTTTGCAACGCGTTACTTCAAGCGCGATATGGTTATGCAGATGCATATGGCGCCCCTGCGCAACGTAAACAGCAAACTGTTTTCGCTTGTGGGTGCCGACAGCGGTATTGACGTTGTAGGCGACCCGATTAAAGCCGTCGATTTTGCGAGAATGCTTGATGAAATCAATAAGGAAGCCGGGCTTCCCAAAATGGTATTCTACTGCCTTAACGCCACCGTAAACGATATGATTGCCGCTATGACGGGTGCTTTTTCAGAAGCCGTTCCCGGCAAAATGCAACTCGGTTCGGCGTGGTGGTTTAACGACCACGTTGACGGTATCCGCGCACAGTTGCATTCCCTTGCCAATGCGGGGCTTTTGGGCAGATTCATAGGTATGCTTACCGACTCACGCAGTTTCACGTCGTACGTGCGTTTTGACTTCTTCCGCCGCATACTTTGCTCCGAGATAGGCTCTTACGTTGAAAACGGGGAGTTTGACCCCGATTGCGGAAAAATCATTGAGGGTATTTCCTATAAAAACGCAAAAGATTATTTCGGATTTTAATAAAGGAGAAATTGATTTATGGATATGACTTTCCGCTGGTACGGCGAAAACGACCCCGTCACGCTTGAATACATCAGTCAGATTCCGCAGATGAGCGGCGTTGTAACCGCAATTTACGATGTTCCCGTCGGCGAGGTCTGGCCCTTGGAGCGCATTCTTGCCCTTAAAGAAAAAGTGAACGCCCACAGCCTTAAAATGGAGGTTATCGAAAGCGTTCCCGTTCACGAGGACATCAAAATGGGCGCGCCGAGCCGTGACAAACTTATCGAAAACTACTGCCAAAACATTCGCAATTTAGGTGCGGCGGGCGTTAAGGTTATCTGCTACAACTTTATGCCCGTGTTCGACTGGCTCCGTTCCGACCTTAAAATGAAGAATCCCGACGGTTCAACCTGTCTTGCTTACGACCAAAAGACGGTAAACGCAATGGACCCGGCAAAAGGCGAACTTTCATTGCCCGGCTGGGACGAAAGTTACACAAAAGAGCAGCTTAATGGCTTACTTGACGCCTATAAGAACATAGACGAAGAGCAGTTAATGCAAAACTTAATCTACTTCTTAAAGAAGATTATTCCCGTTTGCGGGGAGTGCGACGTTAAAATGGCTATTCACCCGGACGACCCGCCGTGGAGTATGTTCGGTCTGCCCCGCATTATCACGTGCGAGAAAAACATCGACAGAATGTTTGCGGCTGTTGATTCAAAATACAACGGCATAACGCTTTGCACCGGTTCCCTTGGCTGCGACCCCAAAAACGATATGGTTCATCTTGCCGCAAAATACGCAAAAATGGGCAGAGTGCATTTTCTGCACGCCCGCAACATCAGGTTTACGGGAGAGGGCAAATTTAACGAAAGTCCCCACCCCACTGCCTGCGGCTCGCTTGATATGTACGGCATTATGAAAGCCCTCTACGATAACGGCTTCGACGGCTACACCCGCCCCGACCACGGCAGAAACATCTGGGGTGAGGACGGCAGACCCGGCTACGGTCTGTTTGACAGGGCGTTAGGCGCTTCCTACCTTAACGGACTTTGGGAAGCCATTGTGAAAGGAGACAAAAAATGAACTTACCTTTTAGTATAGACCTTGAAAATAAAGTTGCGGTTATAACCGGTGCAGGCGGTGTGCTTTGCTCGGGCTTTGCAAAGGCGCTTGCAGAGTGCAAGGCAAAAGTTGCGCTTTTGGACATCAATACAACCGCAGCACAGAAAGTTGTTGACGAAATTACCGCCGACGGCGGAAAAGCCATTGCGGTTGAGGCAAACTGCCTTAAATCCGATTCCCTTGCCGCCGCACACGAAACGGTAGTTAGAACTTTCGGTGAATGCGATATTCTTATCAACGGCGCAGGCGGAAACAATCCCCGCGGTACTACCGATAACGAAACGATGACGCCTGATATGCTTGACAGTAAGGACCTTAAAACATTCTTTGAACTTGACCCTGACGGCATACGTTTTGTTTTCGACCTTAACGTTGTTGCGGCAGTGCTTACCACACAGGCTTTTGCAAAGGATATGGTAAAAAAAGGCGGAACGATTCTTAATGTTTCATCAATGAACGCTTTCCGTCCCCTTACCAAAATTCCCGCATATTCTGCGGCAAAAGCGGCTGTTTCAAACCTGACCCAGTGGCTTGCTGTTCATTTCGCACCCTGCGGAATAAGGGTAAACGCCATTGCTCCCGGCTTCTTTGTAACGAATCAGAACCGCGACCTGTTGTTTAAGGACGGCAAACCCACCGCAAGAACCGAAAAGATTCTTCGCGGAACCCCCATGAACCGCTTCGGCGAAACTGACGACCTTACCGGTACGCTTCTGTGGCTCTGCTCGGAAAGGGCTTCCGGCTTTGTTACGGGTGTAGTCGTTCCCGTTGACGGCGGCTTTGCGGCTTACAGCGGAGTTTAATACACCCTCCGGGCGTAGCGATACGCCCTTTTTTATTTGACAAAAGTAAAAGTTGAATTTATAATATCCACACTGAACAAAAGGGAGATATGTTTATGCCGCGCAAATTTCTGTTTACCAAGGACGAAATAATAAATGCCGCTGTTGAAATTACCCGTGAAAAGGGATTTTCTGCGGTTACTGCGCGTGCATTGGGCGATAAATTGGGTTCTTCCTCGCGCCCCGTTTTCAGTTATTTTGATTCTATGGCGCAGGTTCAGGCAGCAGTTGTTTCCGCGGCGGACAAGATTCACCGTGATTACATTCGCGCCGAAATCGAAGCGGGTAAATATCCCCCGTTCAAGTGCTGCGGTATGGCTTATGTGCGCTTTGCCCGCAACGAAAAGGAACTGTTCAAAGTGCTTTTTATGCGCGACCGCACAAATGAATCCGGTCCTTTGCAAGCAGATTCCGACGAATTTGTGGATATAATCACCAAACAGGTGGGCATAAGCAAAAGAGATGCGGCGGAATTTTACACCGAAATGTGGGTTTACGTACACGGAATGGCTACAATGATTGCCACCGGATATCTTGACTGGGACGATGATTTTGTAAGCCGTGCCCTTTCCGACGCATATGCGGGCTTAAAACAGAAATATGAAAAGCATTGCTGATTTTCCCGAACTTAAAACCCGTGCCGCAAAGCGGTTCTCCGAGAAGAAAGATACGGCTGGGAATTTTACAGCAGCGTTAGATGTGACGGCGAAAAACGTGATTCCCGCATTTACATTCATAAATATTAACACGGCGCGGGTTATCCGCGCCGTGTTTTTTACTTAAATACACTTTTTATTGCTTCCAAATACCCGTAGCCGTATTCGCTGTCCGGTTCAAGATATCCGCCCTCTGTCCATTCGTTCCACGCATACAGTGTAACTATCGGATTTTCCGGATTCGTATCTTGAAGATGCCTTTTTGCCGCAAGCAGCGCACGCCTGAATTCCTCAGGCGTATTGTTTTTTACAATTGCCGAAAAATACGGCTTGTGCAGGATCTGATACTTGCCGGAAAGTGTATGATACATCAAGGGTCCGCCCTCTTCATAATACATATCTTCCGGACATCTCGGCGACGGGTCCCACCCCATTGAAACGTGCGTATAATACGGCACGGGATATTTTTGTTCAATTTCACGCATTTTTTCGTATGCCGATTCAGCCCAATCGGAATAATCTCCGCAAGGCCATGCAGGAACGGTATTGTGCGCCCAAACATAACTTGTAATTGCATCAAAACCGAGTTCTTTAACAATTACACGGGGGTCAATATCTTTGCACCAGTATTCCTGCAACCCCCATTCAACCGCAACAAGGTGAATTTTCATATTTCTTTCTGCTGCCATTTTATGCATATTATCAAATATGGCCTTTGTTTTATCAAGTCCGCCCCAATAATTGATATATCTGCCTATTTCATAAAACGAAAGATAGTATCCGCCGTTTACCTTCCAGTAATTGGGCTGAACAAAATAATTATCGAAAACATATGCCATATCAAGGTAAAAATCTTCTTCATCACGGGCACCGCCGCAACACATAAGCGAGAATTTAAGCCGTTTGTTATCTGATTTTACAAACTGCTCAATAACATTATTGTTGCCGCTGCGGCTTCCCCAGTCAAAAATAAAAGCGTCAATTCCGTAATCGGCGGCAGTATTTATCTGACGTTCAACATTTTCGGGCTTTGAATCGTCAAGATAACCCCACATCGGCACTTTGGGCTGTTTATGCCCCGCAAAGCGCGGCACGGCACGTTTAAGATATTCCCACTCCGTCCAGCCTTTACCCCGTTCAATATCATTATTTTCAGTAGGATGCCAGTTTGACCAATGATAGCAAGCAACAGTAGGTTTCATTTTTTAATCTCCTAAACTTTTTTTACATTATAACATTTCTGAATACAGATTTCAACACCTGATTTATAAAAAAATCGGGGCAGAAAATCTGCCCGATTCGTAATTTTGTTTACTTATACAGGGGACCGTAAGTTTCACAGGCTTTGAAGTCCGCGCTTTCCTTACTGTCGGTTCCCATAAGTCCCCACGATTGCGGACGGAAAACCTTTTCGTCGCTAACGTTGTGCATACTTACGGGAATACGGAGCATCGAGCAGAGCGTAATCAGTTCTGCGCCTACGTGGCCGTGAATCCACGCGCCGTGGTTGGCGCCCCAGTTTGCCATTACGGAGTAAACGTCCGTAAATGCGCCCTTACCGGTAAGGATAGGTGCAAACCAGGTAGTGGGCCATGTGGGGTCGGTACGCTTGTCGATAAGCTCGTGTGTCTTTTCATCAAGCACGCAGGTATATCCCTCTGCAATCTGCATAACGGGTCCTACGCCGTCAACAAGGCACAGACGCGCCATTGTAACGGGCATTTCCGCAAGTGTCTTGAAATGGCTTGAAAAACCACCGCCGCGGAAGTATTCGTAGTCGGCTCTGCACCAATCGCTGTTATCAAGGCAAGCCTTAATATCACCGTCGGTCATATTCCACCATTCTTTCATTGTGCCGTTGCCGTCGCTGTCCTTTGAGGCGCCTGTTGCATCAAGCGCAGTTGCACCGGAATTTATAAGATGCATAAATCCGTTTGCCGCTTTGCCGGTAAGTTTTGTACCGGTTACGCGTTCAACAGCCTCGGGCGACCAGTATGTTCTTACATCGGAGAACAGCGGTGCCTTACCGGTAAGCAGGTTAAGCAAAAGCATTGTTGCGCCGTTAAGAGTGTCGTTTTCGGTGGCAAGCACGGTGGGTGCACCCTTTCCGTTCCAGTCAAAGGACGTATTGAGTATGGATTCGGCAAAATCGCCGTTCGGAAGCCAATCCGTCCACATACGCTGACCCTGGAATCCGCCGGCAATGCCGTTTCTGCCAAGCGCTTCTTCGTGCCAGCCCATTTCATCAAGTTTCTTATTGCCGTGCATAATATCCTTGATTATTATCGCCATTTTGGTAACGAACTCCCAATCCTTATCGGGGTCAACTACCTTGCTCTTTTTAATAATCTCGGGGAAATTCTTGCCCGCGTTCTTGTCAAAGCCCTCTTTGCAGTTTGCTTTAACCCATTTAAGCGCTGCCTGATATTCCTCTTCATCATAAATATGAAGCGTCATTCTGCGCAGAATTTCGGTTTCGTCAACCCATTCGGCACGGATTCCCAAATATTTCTGGAAGAAATCTGCGTCGCAGAACGAACCTGCGATTCCCATGGCGATTGAACCGAAGTTAACGTATGCTCTGCCTTTCATCTGCCCTGCCGCAATTGCGCCGCGGGCAAAAAGCAGAATCTTTTCCTTTACATCCTCGGGAATTTCGGTGTCGTCCTTATCCTTTACGTCGTGACCGTAAATTGCAAAAGCGGGAAGCCCGCGCTGTGCGTGCGCCGCCATTGCCGCCGCAAGATATACCGCACCGGGACGTTCCGTTCCGTTAAAGCCCCATACCGCCTTTATGGTCTTGGGGTCCAAATCCATTGTTTCGCTTCCGTAGCACCAGCAGGGAGTTACCGAAAGCGTTGCGCATACGTTTTCCTTTGAAAACTGCTCCGCAACACGTGCCGCTTCGGCACCGCCGCCGATTGTGGTACAGCCGATAACACATTCTGCCGGAGTACCGTCTGCATAACAGAGGTTTTCCTCAATAAGTTTCTTGGCAGAAAGCGCCATATTCATTGTCTGTTGTTCAAGGCTCTCCCTTACGCCGCCCCAGCGCCCGTCAATAACGGGTCTTATTCCGATTTTAACGTTCATAAAATGCACGCCCTTTCATATATTTTTATTTCGGTAACTGTATTGTACAACATCGGTGTGCCGATTTATAGTAAAAAATCTATATATTTTTAGCACTATACAGGAAAATAACTTGATTTATACTATTGCATAGGTTATAATATCGGTGAGGTGAAGTTATGAAACAGGCATACGAAAATGAAAAGATAAAAAAATTGCTTAAAGACTTTTATTCGGTGACAAAGCAGCGGGTAGGCGTGTTTGACAGCGATTTTAACTGCCTGTGCGAATACCCGAAGCCTTGCTGTGAATTTTGCAGTACGATACGCAAAAGCAAAGCCGGCAGTGAGGCTTGCAGAAAATGCGACCGCGAGGGTATGCGGCTTGCCCAAAGCGGGAAAACGGTAAAATACCGCTGCCACGCAGGTTTAATTGAGGTCTGCGCTCCCATAAGCGATGGTTTCGGCACAGCGGGATATTTTATGTTCGGACAGGTTTTAAGCGAGAACGGCGGCGAGTTGCAGTACAAAAAATGCCGGGAACTTTCAAAAAAATATTTCGGAAACGAATTTGACAAATACTATTCCACCCTGAAAGTGATTAGTGATGATTATCTTG
Organism: uncultured Clostridia bacterium; assembly: GCA_934434555.1. GTDB lineage: Bacteria > Bacillota > Clostridia > Christensenellales > QALW01 > UMGS1322. The sequence goes on along the minus strand of CAKRZX010000006.1, from coordinate 60,740 downwards.
ATTCGGTTGAAAGCATTATGCGCGCCTGTGTCGGGTATATCTATCTTGAAAAGATGTTAAATGCCGCTCAAAGCGGGCTTGCCGAAAGGTTTATATACTTTGCGGAAAGAAATTACGGGCAGGATATCTCAGTGGATACCGTTGCCCGTGAACTTAACGTAAGCACGTCTGCAATTTTCAAAGCGGTAAAGAAACAAACGGGTGTTACGCCGTCAAAAATCATTGCCGCAACCCGTGTTGAAAAGGCAAAGCAATTACTTTCCTCCACAAATAAAACCGTTACCGAAATAGCCGACGCCGTTGGAATGCACGACTATAACTATTTTTCGCGGGTTTTCAGGCGTGAAATCGGAATGTCCCCCACCGAATACAGGAAATCTACTTCTCGGGAATAAGTACAATCCGATTCTGTTCGTCGAATTCTATCTTTACGCGGCTCATATACTCTATGCCCGCGCGCTCTATAACCTCGGCGGGAAGTTGAAGTCTGCCCACCCGGTCAACAACAACGTATTCAAGGTGTGTGGCATTATCTCCGTCGGAATCGAAATTTGTATCCCTGTCGGTTTTGTCAATTCTCAGATACTCCGTACTTGTTCTGCCGTCGCGGATTTTTATTACCCTGTCCACCTTTGCCGAAAGTTTAAGGTCGTGGGTAACGATAATAATCGTCAGCCCGAGTTCCTTATTTATTTTTCTGAAAAGGTCAAGAATAAGATTCGCGGTTGCGTTATCCACCGCACCGGTAGGTTCATCGGCAAGCAGAAGTTTAGGCTCGTTTGCAAGGGCAAGGGCTATTGCCGCTCGCTGCTGTTCGCCGCCCGAAAGCGTAAAGAGAAGCGAATCTGCCTTATCTCCTATGCCCACAAGTTCAAGCAGTTTTCTCGCCTTGTCGTAATCGGGCTTTTTGCCCACAATCTCCATAGGCAGAACGATATTTTCAAGGGCGGTAAGGTACGGCAGAAGATTCCTTGCGCTGTTCTGCCAGATAAACGAAACGGTGTTCCGCTTATAAAGCAAAAGGTCCTTGGCAGAAAGTTTTGCCAAATCGCAGCCGTCAACCTCGATTTTTCCCGCGCTTGGCTTATCAAGCCCGCCCAGGATATTAAGAAAAGTGCTTTTCCCGCTTCCGCTCGCGCCTATCACGGCAACAAGTTCGCCTTTTTCTATTGCAAGGTCAAGCCCTTGCAGTGCAAGCACTTCCGTTTCGTCGGTCTTATAAATCTTAACAAGATTTTCGCAAAAAACTATCGGCATTATGCTTCCTCCGCTTTTACTGCTATATCGGAAATCATTCCGTCGTCAAGAGTATACACCCTGTCGGCAAGTTCCATCATATTCTGGTCGTGAGTCGTCATAATAACGGTTGCGCCCTCATCGTTTATTATCCTGTGAAAAATATTCATCATATTTTTTGACGTTGCACTGTCAAGCTGTGCGGTGGGCTCATCGGCAAATATTATTTTCGGCTTATGTACTATTGAACGCGCTATTGCCACCCTTTGCTGTTCACCGCCGGAGAGTTGGAACGGGTAGTGGTTCACCCTGTTTCCAAGCCCCACAAGGTCAAGGCAATAGAGTATTCGTTCTCTTTCAAGGGGTAAATCCGCAATGCGGAGCATAAGTTCCACATTTTCATACGCCGTCATACTTCCTATAAGCGCCACCGACTGAAAAACAAAAGATATGTAATTCCGCCTTAACTCATCGCCGTTTTCGTTTGTGATGTCGGTAATATCATATTCGTTTATGAAAAGCCTGCCGTCCGTAGGCTTATCAAGCGTTCCCAAAATGTTCATAAGCGTTGTTTTGCCCGAACCCGAACGCCCTTTTAGCACGGTAAGCGCCTTGTTTTCAAACTCGGCGGTTATGCCTTTAAGCACGTGCACAACGCCGTTGCCTTGGGGAAAATCACGGGTGATGTTCTCACATCTTATAAGTGTACTCATTTGTTATTCCTCCCCCAGTTTTATTGCCGAGGCCGCTTTAATCTTTTTAAGCATACTCATTGCCGTAACCGTCCCTATTGCCACAAGCACAATTATGATTACCGCAAGTTTAATCATATCCCCCAAGTTCATTGCGACCGTGTACGGCGGCATACTGCCGATAGTATCAAACGCCGACTGCAAAAGCGGCGCGAACATTATTCCGCCGGCAAGACCGCACACAACGCCGAGAATAATAGGCAAAATACATATAAGCCCCTGTTCGGAAAGAATCATTTCGTTTACCTGCGTTAAGGACATACCGAGTGCGCGCATAGTGCCTATCTGCAACGTGCGGTTCTTTATTGAAATAATCCAGTAGATTGTAAAGCCGATAAGTGCAACAACCATAACCGATATGAAGCCCATTGTAAGCGAGCCGTTTATCGCCTGACGAATGCCGTTTATTGAAGAAATATATATTTCTTTTGCACCGTTTACAACGCTTGTTATTCTGCCGCCGTTCTTTATTGCAAGTTGCCTGAAATACGCTGTATTCTGTGAGGTGTTGAGCCAGGCCTCATACGGCAGATTCGACGATACTTCATCTGACGCCGAGCGGTTCACAACAACAAGATAATTTTCGATTTTCGCGCCGTTCGGGCTTGTCTGATTGGCATAGAACGTAGGCCATGCGTCAACAACGGCAAGTACCGTTGCATTTATGCCCATATTATTTCTTAAATCGGAATCGGGCACCACAAACACGGTGGAACCTACGGTTACGTTCAGTTCTTTCGCGGCATTTGTGCTTAAAATACAGCCGCTGGGGTCATCTGAAAGCATTTTCATATATTCGCTCATCTTCCTGGGCAGAATTGAATCGTCCCACGTGATGATTTCCGAAAACTCTTTCGGATTAATGCCCATATACGTAACGTTTTTACCGTTAAGATTTGTTCTGAAACCCGTGCGCACGGTAGGTTTATTGCCGATAACAACGCGTGTCGACTGTGTGTCCTCTGCCTTATCAAAGAAGTATTTTCTTTCAATCTGCGTCTGATTTCCCTGTGCCGAAAAGCGCAGCGAAACAATCATATCGCAGGGGTATTTATAGCGGGCGGATTTATCCATATTCGAGTTCATCGTTCTTGCCGAAACCGACGAAAACGCGCCGAGAGCAACGGTAAGCGTGATAAATACAATAATGAATTTTTCCTGCAAAGCCATACGGGAAATACGCGAATACGCCACGAACTTCTGCGGATTCCAATTCTTTTTGCACGTTCGCAGAATAAGCCGCAGCACGAAAGGATACGCAAGAATAAAAATCAGCGCGCCGCAGGCAAAGAAACAGATAAGCAGCAAATACGCAAGCGGCTGTATTTTTCCCGACGGAGTAAGCAGACCGCTTTTCTGCACCACAAGCGTATAATATGCGTATGCCGAAACAAGCCCCGTAAGCACCGCAGATGCGGCAACGATAATGTTCTGCCATACGGGAAGTGAAAGTTTTGAGCGCTTGCGTACAACGATTTCTACTTTTGATGCCTTATACACGGGAATAAGCATTGTTATTACCGAAAGCGCTCCCGCTGCCAAGCCGAACAGAACTGCCGAGAACGAAAGATTTATTTTCATCGGCGCGCGCTGTGAAAATTCAAGGAATCCCGACGTTGCACCGAGAATCGAGCAAAGCAAGGGCGCAATCAGCGGCGCAATAATCACGCTTAACAGCGCAAAAATTCCGCCCTGACACAAATACAAAAGCATAATCTGCCACCTTGACGCTCCGCGGGAAGTAAGCATTGAAACTTCGTTTTTGTCGTTTTCAATAACGAATTCCGAAATCATAAATATAAAGAATGCAACAAGAATAAGCACCGGTGCATAGAACAGCGTCAGCAGAATATTTACCGATGAAATATTGCTGTTGAATTTTCTGAATTCGTCAATGGGCGGAGTAATTACGCTTGATTTTCCGTCAAGCCCCCAAGCGATCAGATTCTTGTTGAGTTTATCAAGGGACGCAATAAGTTTGTCGGTCTTTGTAAGGTCAAACGCGGTATAATCACCCGCATAGTACCAATTCACCTTGTTAATATAATTTCTTTTAATAAAAATATCTTTCCTGAACAAAGAATAGTCTGCATAGAGTTCCGCCCCCGAATCGGTCTCTGCCAAGGGGTTAAGCGGGTCGGAAATGTAATCGAACACGCCCACTATTTTAAGTTTCAGCGGGTCATCGATGTATGCGGCAAAAAGTTCTGCCGCCGCTCTGCCTGCGTGAATTTCAGACCCAAGCGTGTAGCCGGTCTGCCGCTGTGCCGCAAGACTGATTATAACTTCAATGCAGCCGTCGGAATCAAGGGAAGATACGGGCATTCTTCCGTCAAGCAATTCAACCGCATTTTCGTACGTGCTGCACGCGCGGATAAAAATTTTGTGGGTATCATTTTTAAGTCTGTCACGCGAATCGGCGGATACCAACTGTATTGACGTCATCGTAACGCTTTTAACCATTGCGGGCATATTAAGTGCCCTGTAAAGGTCGTTTTCAAGATAATTATTGCAATAATCAAAATTCTTTACGTTTGCACTGCTGTCGGTTATTTCAACCGTTTCCTGACTTTCGTCGGCAGTTTGCTTAAAGGCGGAAAGCGAACATGAAAGACTTACCGTACCCGGACCGTAGCCGTTTTCGTTCTGGAAATTTTCAAGTTGGGTAACGAACATTCTGTGAGCAATTCCCGATGCGTAAACGGGAATAGATGCGGCAATCACAACGGCAATAAGAATTCCCGCAAACAGCGAAAGCATAAGGAATTTATTGTGAAGTATCTTTTTTATTGCAAGCCGTATCATCTTACCACCACGCTTTCGCCCTCTTCAAGCCCGGAGAGCACCTGATAGTATTTGTTGTCCCTTGCGCCGACTTTTATTTCCTTGTCGTACAAAAGACCATTTTCGTCAACCTTCTTGACAAGTGCCGAACCCTCATCGTCAAGAATAACAACGGCATTTCGGGGAACCGTAACACAATTATAAAATTCGGCAACGGTCACGGTAAATGTGCCGGGGAAACCGTCCGATATGCCGCTAATTACATCGTGTTTAACTACAAACGCACCCATACCGTTTTGGGGCGCAGATACAAGCTCACCGTCAGCAGTGTATACATCATCAAAATCCGTATAGGTAACAGTTCCCTTTTCCCCTACGGTAAACCCGTAATCGTTACCGCTGAAAAGATAAAGAGTATTCCCGTGTTTGTTTCCGTGAAGCGTTCTTTTAACAACAATATCACCTATTACCGCTTGGGTAAACTCATACTCTTCCGCTTGCGGAAACTCCCTTTCAGGCGGAAGCACGCTTTCAAACTTTTTTGCCGAACAACCCGAAAAAAGCACCGCCGCAACTATCGCCGCAACCGCGGCTGAAAACAGTTTTCTCATATATTCTTCTCCGATTGAATTTGCATTAATTCTTTGCATATTATACCGCAGAGCAAACTGTTTTTCAAGTGAAGAAAAATTTGTTTACACATTATTTACCTTATTATACCTATCCGCCCCCTGTGCACAGAAAAAGCCCCCGCTTTTTCGCGGAGGCAAAACCAGTATCAGAACCCTAACTGTTTTTTGTTAAAATCAGAACCCAATCGTATTGTGACGGCTTTTCAGGTACGCAGAAAGAATCGCCGCTTACAGAAGAATTTATAATCTGTTCGTATCCGTCACGCGGATTAAACCATTTCGCTGTATACGTTGCCGATGTGTCAAGATTAGTCACGTACCCGCCCGACTGTTGAATATTGCGGTACAGATAAACAACAAACAACGTTTTGTTCTCGTCTCTTGCCGCAACAAAATAGTCGCTTGCTTTGGGCTTAAATGCATATTCGTCACCGAAATCCGGTTTAAGTTCCCACCAGTTTATTTTTGAAAAGAAATTTTTCATTACGGTCATCTGGCTGCCCAGTTTCACCGATTCGGTATATGCCGTGTGCTTATCTTCTACCGTTACGGTATCAAATCCATCGTTATTTGACGGTTTTATCAAATTCACATCGTCATCGTTAAGCAAGTGCCAAATGTCGCTTACGCCGTAGCCGAAACCGCACATACCCGTCAGATACGCCGTATAGCCCTCTACCCTTGCACCGTAGGCTTTTGTCTTATAGTTTTCGTAATAACTCTCGTACATAACCGCAGGCTTTTGAGAATCATAGTAATCCTTAAACGGCGTAAAATCCGTGTTGCCGTTTAACCGAGAAGGTTTCCACTGTGCACCGAAGAAAGAATGTCCCGTTGTTATTCCGTCTTTTTCAGCCAAAGTGAACAGTGAATTGCTTGCCGTAATCTTTTCCGCCGTTTCCTGATGTGCGGTAAGCGGGTGCGAATATGCATCGTAGTCGTTTATGTACCGGGCAATTTTTATCCACGGATTATCATTTGATGCATAAACTCTGTTTTTCTCGCTGTCCGCTTCCTGTGCAAGCGTCCATATAACAGGATACGCGGAATACCTCGCCACCCAGTGCCTTGTTATGGCTTTAAGATAATTATGGTCGTTTTTCAAATTTGTATTGCCGCTCTCGTCGGCTTTTCTGAATGCATCTTCAAAAAACAGACAGCCGTTTGCGTGAACAAATCCCTTTTGTGCGATATAATCAAAGTATTTATCAACCGTTTTCATTCCCTCAATGTCTCTTAACGAAACATTATGGTCGGTAAAATTAAAAAGCGGGGTTGTGCTGTCGGTTATGGGCTGACTTTGGTACACCGTAAAACCCTGTTCGGCTCTTTTGTCGGCAATATACTTAAAACGGGTATCATACTCTTCCAAAAGCATCGTCCAGTGTGTGTCGCCCAGATAAAAGAACGGCGTGCCGTCATTGTAGGAAAAATGTTTTCCGTCCTCTTTAATAAACCCGTGCTTATATATTTCGGGCGCCGTCTCTTCCGCCGCAGAAACATAAAATGAACCGTTTAATCCGTCAAGAGTATCGTCGAACACCCAATAATTGCTTGCCTCGCCGATTACTTTGTTCTGCCGCGATACGATTTTATAGTTCCACATTCCCGTTTTTGTAGGCGCAAATCTTACTTTATATGTGCTGCCGCCGTCCCAAAACAGCGGAACGGTAAGTTCTGCCCCGTTGCAGGAAAACACGGCGTCGGCATAAACATACGGTGCGTATTCTTCGCTTATTTCTTTCGTTGAGGAAAAAGCGAACTCAGTGGAAATCCACTGAGTTGCCGTTGAACCTGCTTTATAATTACGTGATGACGTTCCGTAATTTATCATCGCTTTTACCAAGTCTGCCAGATACGGCGTTGAAGTATTGTTCGCTTTTGACGCCGCGTAAGATTCAACGCTGTACAAAAGTGTGTTGCTTGCAGCCGCTCCGTCTTTATATGCTGTAATTTCAAACTGCTCGTTCATGGAATAAATCGGCACTTCGTCAAACACGGCATAATACCTGTTTTTAGCCGAATCAAATCCGATTTCAGTACGCGTATATGTTTTATCGCCTAAAACCATTTTTACTTCATCGGGCTTACCATCAAAGTAGAATTTGCAGGCAACAGCGTCGGTAAGAATAACCGAAGCGGATTTAATGTTTACGCTTGCATTTTCAATTACTTTGTAGTTCTTGTCGGTAACGCTCGTAAGCACAGGGTCACTTGCGGTGGCGTATGATTTACGCGCGTCTGACAGGCTTGAAAACGGCAGATTCTCCGTATTGTACCCCGTATACAGTTGTGCATACTCACCGTATTTAAGCAAATCCGCAATCAGGGTTTTTGTCTTTTCGTCTGCCTTGCCGCTGTCAAACAAATCATTGCAATACTGCGCAATGCTGTACGATTCTTTAACGTAAAGTACTGTATTATCCTTTGCATAAAGCGTCGCTTTTATGTTCTCGGTAAGCATTTTGGGCGAAATATTTTTAAGTGTGAAAACGTATTCACTCTCTTCCGTGGGATAAACGTTTTCTTCCCCGTTTGCCGTCTCAAATTTAACATAGCAGTTTTTATCGATTGCCGTTTTGGGAACCTTGTATGAAACCATAATCGAACTTCCCAGTGCCGGCTGAACATTATCGAATTTAACATACTGAATTGTCAAATCGTCAATATAGTAATCAAACGGCGCAAACGTGTTGTTCAATGAATCGCCGTAGCCGCGCTTGTTGCCGTCAACACGCAAAGTGATATTATACTTGCCGCTGCTCTTTGCCGCCTGTGAAAGGAACGTGTCGTCTACTGCGAACGTGGAACTTACAGTGGTCCATTCGTTGCTTATTTCTCTTTCAAGTCCGCTTGCGGAAATCGGATTAAGGTATGCAACTTTGTTATTCAGAGTATTGCCTACAAGCCCCAATGCCATAACGCGCTTTTCGCCCTCTTCAAGCCCGATTGCCTTTATTCGGAACGAAACGGTATAGTATCCCGCGCCGAACCCGCCGTAGCGCCAGCCCAATGATGCCATTGAAGAATCTTTTACAATATACGGGCTCAAATCAAATCCTACGGAACTGTATGAGTTATCGGGAGAAAACTTTATGCATTTATTGCCGTCAACTTCCGCGGCTTCGATTTTTGCGTTTGTGCCGCCGAAGAAATCCCAAGTGAACCAGTTTTCCGTTCCGTTATCACAGTTTCCGTTTTGTGAAAGCGTAAGCGCATCGGCTTCAAATCCGTTTACACTGCAAAGAGAGATATCATCAATATAAGCAACTGCACCGGCGGTCTTTGTTGACCTGATAATTACGTTTGCAGCATATGTGGAATTGCTTACATAATTCATACAGTCAGCGCCCTCAAACTGAACGGTTACATACGTCCATTCGCCGGCATTTACCTGAATTCCGTTCTTAATATCCTGCCACCACTTACCGCTTATTCCGTCAAGGGGATTATTTGTACCGGTTCTGTACGAAACGGACAACTGCGTTGCCGCGGTGGAATAATACCAAAAACTTAAAACATACGTTTCCTCTGTTGTTACAACACGCTTTACAAGAGAATTTGTAAGCCACACGCCGGTATCTTTGTAGTTTGCGCCTGAAACAATTTTACCTGCTTTGCTGCCGTTTTTAACCTGCTCGTTTGATACGGTAAAAGAATCCTTATCCGCATCAGCCCAGAAAAGCCCTAAATCGCCCTCAATGCTCGCAGTCTTGGGGAATTCATATCCCTCTTCATACGATTCAAAGTATTCTTTATATTCTCCCGCCACAGGCTGATATTTGCAAAGTGAAATATCATCTATGTAAGCAGTTGCACCGGCGGTCTTATCCGACCTTACAACGATGAAAGCGTCATATGCTGAATCGTTCACATACTTCATACAGTCAGCGCCCTCAAACTGAACGGTTACATACGTCCATTCGTTTACTTTTACCTCAATATTGGCTTTGATGTCCGCCCACCAGCCGCTGGCAAACTGATTATTCGTTCCTGACCTGTAACAAACGTGAAGTTTCGTTGCCGCGGTAGAATAGTACCAAAAACTTAATTCATATGTTTCGTTTTGTGTTACAACTCTCTTTATAAGGGAATTTGTCAGCCAAGCGCCGGTATCTTTGTAGTTTGCGCCTGAAACAATTTTACCTGCTTTGCTGCCGTTTTTAACCTGCTCGGTTGATACGGTAAAAGAATCTTTATTCGCATCAGCCCAGAAAAGCCCTAAATCGCCCTCAATGCTCGCTGTCTTTGGGAATTCATATCCCTCTTTCCACTCTTCAAAACTTTCAAAATAACTTTCTTCGCTTTCGGCGTTTACAAATGTTACGCCCGTAAAAACGCCCGCAACAAGAATAACGCTCAAAAGCAATGCCGCAAATTTCTTCATTCTACATTCTCCTTTATTATAAATCTTCCTCGGGTAATTCAATGCCGCTTTCGGTAAGCAAATCACTTGCCGTAATTTCAACAACCCTTATTGTCGGCTCGTTGTATTCTTTTTTCACTCACATCTCCCCCTTTCAAGAAGTTAAAAATTCATCTTTATTTCTATTAAGATTATATTAAAATTCGATTAAAATGTAAATGCGTTAAAAGTTCAAATGTATTCGTTTTTAAGTCAAAAAAAGAGCATCAAGCGATGCTCTCTCTCATTAGAATTCTTCATTCAAAAGCCAACCCACGTTTGCCGACTGAAAGCCGTGGCAGCAGGACGCAAACGTATCGTCAAACTCCCAGAGCGTTCCTGTCCGCAATGCCATATTAAGGCAGTACGCTTTAAGGCTTTCTCTCGCCTCACTGTACATTCCGCTCTTTGCAAGCAACTGCAATCTCAATGTTTTTCCCAAAAACATAGCCGCGGGAACCAAATCGGTTTTGCCGTGTTCGCCCGCGTTTTCCACCAAATCGCGCCACAGGTCGGCAAAGTTTTCCCTATCGGCAATACCGAAGAAGAACGCGCAGTACTGGCAGAATTCCGAACGGTTGCCCGTGTTTTCGGCAACGCCGTCTTTATACACGGCATTATCTACAAAATACTTGCCGTCAAATGACTTTTTGATAACCGTCTTTTTGATTTTTTCCGATTCCAAAATCAGCAAGGAGTCATTATACATCTCGCCCGCCGCTTTTTCCGCATAAGAGTACAGCATATTGAGCGGATAACAAATATCCTGCTGAAACTTATTTGCCGGAGAATATTCAAGCAGAACCCAGCCGCGGGTACGCGCGATTAAGCCGTCGGAATTTTTGAACTGTTCAAAGAATTTGAGGATTTTATAAATTACCTCTTTCGCGCCATCTGCAATCGTGCGGTCGGAAGAAAGATCAAAATACTCTTTAACCTGAACAATAAACCACAGTGCCCAATTCAGAATATATCCGTTTGTGGGACAGCCGCCGTCATTGTCGGACGGATAGCAGCCCGGAATCATATTTTCGGGTATAAGCGGGAAATTTTCCGCAAGAATAAAGTTCTCTAAGAAATTCTTTGTAACAATGCTTTTGTCCGTAAACGCATATTCGCCGCGGGAAATAAACGTTGAATCGCAAAGCCAGCCCGCACGTTCGCGCGAGGGACAATCCATAAGAATATCTACGGTGTTTTGTTTGAAACTTTCTCTTCCCGCATTAAAAACTGTCTGAATATCAGAATCCGCAAAACTGCACTTTTTAACAAGGTTATCCGGGTATTCTGTTTTTCTTATTCTTATATTTTTCGGTTCTGCTTTTCCGAAAAGGACAGCAATGCCGATATACCGCGCCGTAAAAACTCCAAGTGTCGAGAAGTTATATTTCCCCTTTTCAAATTCACATACAAAAGAATTACAACAGTTAAGCCGTCCGAAGTTTATTCGTCCGTTTTCAAGAATCTCATCAAAAACGATAACAATCCTTGCCTTTTCCTTAACATCGAAATCAATTTCGATAAGCCCTGAATAAATCTGTCCGGCGTCATAAAGAGTATAGTTTTTTCCCTTGTCAGCAAGAACGATTTTATCGGCAATTTCCGACGAACAAATTTCAAGTTCATCTTTTTCGTATGCCGTCCAGTGTTCGTTTACGCACATAAGCGAACGGTCTTTGAACTTTATTGGCTGATTTTCATCATAAACGCAGCCGCAGGTTTCAATTTTTTTGAACTCCGCCGCAGTATAGAGCGGAAACGGCACTCTGCGGGTAATGAATTTCTTTGTTTCGGTTTCGGACAAATTTACTTTTTCAGGGCAAAAATTTTCGTCACGCATAAATCTTTCGGCTGTGCCGTCAAAACGGTACGCCTCAACAAACGGACGCTGATAAGAATACCGCTGCGTCTTTTTTATGCGCTCGGAATACTTTATTGCCTCAAATCCGTCAAAACCGGTGGCGGCAATAATTTCTCCGCCCTGTTCAATCTCCGCGCACAGGAACGATTTCTGCCTTACCGCAGAAAATCCCGTGGCATAAAGCCCCTCAACAAAAACAGTCAGAATATTCGTTTCGTCGGTAAGATAGGTATCAATCTTAAACTCATCTGCCCTGTTCCAGCCGTCAGCACATCTTGCAGGACCCTCAAACAGCAGATTTCCGTTTATGCGCACAACATAGTGCATCTGACCTGCTATGCGCAAAACGGTATCCGTTCCGTTTTTTACTTTTACCCTGAAAATAAGGTTTGTGTTCGGCTCGCACTCCGTGCCGTTTTCCCAGACAGGAAGCGCTTTTTTGAATGTAAAATATTCAGGAATATAGTTCATTTTTAGTCTCCGAAATCAAATTTAATCTCTTTTCCGTCGCACAGCCAGCGTTCCGGAGTGAGATTTTCTCCCCATTCAAGAGGTGTAAGTTTCATTTCACCCTTTTGCACAAGTTCAAACGCACCGCGGATATCGCTTTTCATTTCGGGCGTCAACTCCGCATCGTTAGTTGAAATAAACAGCGCGGTTCCGCTTAAAGCAAGCATTTTAAGCCACTGAACATTCTTTTCCCACGGCACCGAAAGCGTACCCACGCAGTCGGCATCGGCGGAATAGAACGTATCGTGCTGAACCATTCTGTATGCAAGGGTATTTATGCCCATTTTCTTTGTTCTTGCCCACTCTCTTCCGCTTGTGTCGTCGCCGGTTCTGTTACAGTGAGCAAATCCGGCAATCAAGTGCGGAATAGTGTTGCAGCCGAGAATCGTCATATCTTTTCCCGCGGCGGCAAGAATGGTCTTATAGTATTCTTTTACTATTTCGGCGCTTGTTCGGGACGTATCGGCAAAATGCCAGTTATCGATTTTCGTTATTGTATCGGTAATTTCGAATCCGTAATGGCCGAACATATCAACAGTTGAAAAATCGTGCTTTATCATTCTGTATCCCCACGCGCGGAATATACCGATTGTCTGACTGATGTAGTCAAGCACATCGGGAACACTGGGGTCAAGGAACTCTTTCTTTCCGTTTCTCTCAATTCTCCACCAGTCGGGAATAATCGGATTTTTATCGCACAGAAAGCGCACCCAGATGCCGGGCAGAACATTTTCGTTTTTAATATTTTTTGCAAGTTTTTTCATATCGCGGAACTTGTCGTTCACCGTCCACGGACCGGTACAGAACGTAGTTTCCCAGCCGTCATCAACAACCATATAGGGTCTGTTTTCAAACCCTTTGGACATTTCGCCTATAAACGACGCATTCTGAACAATTGTTTCGGCGGTGCTGTGTCCGTAGTAGTAATAAAAATCGTTGCCGCCGTAAATGGGTTTTGGGGGAAGTAACGGCTTATCACACATTTCACGGCAGAAATCCTTTGCCGCCTCAAATGCCGAAACACCTGAATATTCCTTGAAAACAAACTCACACAGGCAAATTTTTCTTCCGCCGAGCACCGTTGCTTCACTTCCGCAGCGTGCGTCTATTAACGCGGTAACGCTTGTTTCGTTATACGTAAAATTCACAAATGCGTTTGCACCGGTTTTAACGCCGACACCCAGTACCGTATTTCCGCTTTGGGCAATAAAATACCAAGGTGCATTATGATTTTCATTAACCGGGCGGAAGCACAGGTCGCCGTAAGAGCGCTCCCACGCGTCTCCGAGCACAAGAGTATTTTCGGGGAATTTATGCTCCCACGTTATTGAAATGAGCCCGACCCTGTCGCCCGAAACCCACAATTTCTGATTGACAATCTGCGCGTCGCATTTCGTTCCGCTGAGATTTTTTATGTATGCGTTTTTCATATAAAATTTAACTTTCTTCTTTTATTATAAAATAAAAAAGCGGATTCCGCAAAAGGAACACTTTACGGGAATCCGCAAAACACAAAATTACTTTTTCTTCTTTTTGATTACAATCACTGCAACAACAGCGCCTATTACAACAACCGCCGCTACGGGAATAATAACGAACAGCGGGTTAAATGTGCTGTCAGCCTTAAATCCTTTGGAACCGTTTACGTCTACAATCTGTCCCTTAACGTATTTATCACCGTTCTTTTGATAAACAACCGTTCCCTGTTCCATTGTTTTAAGGTCAGCATTTGATACGGCAACATAATTTCCGTCCGAATCAAGGGTATAATATCCGCTCTCGTCGCTCTTGGGAGTAGGTGTTGCCGTTGCGCCCGCGGTCGCCGTGGGAGTTGCGGTAGGCTTTGCGGTCTCTTCGGGAGTGGGAGTAACAACTTCTTCGGGTTCGGTGTATTCATATTCGCTTTCAAGATAAACGCCCACATTCTTAATCTGCGCACGTCTTACGCTTGCGTAAAGGTCAAAGTGGTCAAGGGAAAGTCCCCAGCCGGTTCCCGCGCCGTTCTGGAAATCGTCTTTTGTTACCTCAAACGAAACGGCATATGTCTGCCATTCATTGGTAAACTGCACACCTTTTTGAAGTTTGATAACAAGGTTGCGTCCGTCATTTACAGGCGGATAGAACAGCAACTGATTGTCACTCTTTGCGTTAATCGCTTCATATTCGGACATATTTGCCTTATTGAAGTCCCAGTTGCGCAATGTGATATTTGCAGTTATAACGTCCACACCGGGCGCAAAATCCATACGCGCGTCAAAGGCGGCAATAAGGGTCAGTGTTTTGTCGCTCTGCGATTCAAACGCTCTTTTACTTGCGTCGTAAATTGCCATATTGGGGAAACCGATTGACGAGGACATATTTGTTACATCGTAAACAACCGTTCCGTCAACGGTGGTCTTTGTGATTTTGCAGGCGCACTCATCAACGGTTGATTTGTTTCCCGTAAAATAGTTTGTGCCCTGCGCGAATGCCGACATATTGAGTATCGACATTGCCGCAACTGCAACGGCAATTACTGCCGTAAATATTTTTTTCATAGTTATACCCTTTCAGATTTCTTCTTTATGATTATCGCCGCGCCCGCCGCAAGTACAATTACCGCTGCAAGCCCGAAATATCCGTAATCGCCGCTGTGTTCGGAATTGCTTCTTGCCTGTTCTATCTTCTCCGGCGTACCGAATGCGATATCGTCAAAATACGTTGTTCCGCTCTGCAAGCAGAAGTTGTCAAGGCACAGTTTCAGCCCGTACGTTTCAGGGTCCTGAATGCGTGCAAGAATTTCGTCGTCAACTTCAAGCGTGAACACGATTTTGTTCCACTTGTTTGCCTCTTTGCCTACTTCAACAGCGGTAAGACTTCTGCCCCACTGTTTATCCGAAAACGTCTTGTTTTCCGTTCTCAGAATTGCGGTAAGTTTATCGGGAGTTTCGGTAAAGTAAGCGTAAAGTTCAAAGTTGTATGTTCCGGTTTTTGTAACAACCTTTTTAAGCATTTCGGGGTCAAGATAAGGTGAACCCTGCGAATGGTCTGCGCCGTCGATACTCTTGGCATAAACGTATTTAAGGGATTTCTTGCCGCTGTATGCCTTTTCGTTTGTTACGATCGCAGTGCCCAGATTCCAGAACACATTGCCGTAAGCGGTGTTACCGTCTTCCAAATCCTCAAAATAGCAGCCTGTATAGTCAGGCGTAGGTGTAGGTGTAACACCGGGTGTGGGGGTAGGTTCGGCAGGAATCTTATCTTCAAGCCCAAAAACGATATTGTCAAAATACGTTGTTCCGCTCTTTAAGCAGAAGTTGTCAAGGCAAAGTTTCAGCCCGTATGTTTCGGGGGCCTGAACACGCGCAAGAATTTCATCGTCAACTTCAAGCGTGAACACAAGTTTGTTCCATTCATCGGCATTCTTGCTTACTTCGTCTATTGTAAGCGATTTACCCCACTGTTTATCAGCAAACGTCTTATTTTCCGTTCTTAAAATTGCGGTAACTTTATCGGGCACACCTGTAAAATATGCATACAGGCTGAATTTGTACGTACCGGTTTTTGTTACAACCTTTTTAAGCATTGCCGGGTCAAGATACGGAGAGCCCTGCGAATGGTCTGAGCCGTCGCTGCTTGCGTAAACGTATTTAAGGGCTTTGTTTCCCGCATACGCCTTTTCATCGGTCACACTTGCGGTGCCAAGAGTCCAGAAAACACTTCCGTAGGCGTGCTCCGCGCCCTCAAAGTCCTCAACATAGAGCCCGTCATATTCGTTTACTTCGGGCGTGGGAGTAGCGGTAGGTGTGGGAGTGGGTGTAGCCGTCTCGGTGGGAGTCGGAGTGGGCGTAGGCATATCGGCACTTGAAGCGAATGTTACATCGTCATAATAGGCAGATACATCACCCATTTTGTCAAAACGCAGCCTTATATCGAACGAACCGGAACTTATGGCGCTGTAAAGTTCATTGCTTACATCAAACGTAAAGAGCAATCTGTTCCACTGTCCCGCTTTTGTACTGAACTCATCAACCGATTTAGCCGTTGTAGTCCAGCCGCAGTTTGACGGTTTGTTTCCGGAGAAAGCAAAAACCGCTCCTACCGCCGACGGACTGTTTTCAAAGAAAACATAGGCTTCCAACTTATACTCTCCCGGTGCAGTAACTATCTTTTTAAGTTCTGCTGCGGGAATATACGGTGAACGGGTATTTGCTTGTTCCGCAATACCCGAAACATCAAAGAACAGTGAAGAGTTCCCCGAATGTTTTTGTGCAGCGCTTATTGAAACAACATTTTCTGTTCCCCAGAACTCATTAAGCATTGTGCAGTTTGACGCATTTTCAAATGTCTCTTTGAAAACTGCGCCTGTCGGTGCGGCATTGCCCGTTAAAATTGCCGCGCCTAAACACAATCCTGTAAAGAGAACGGCAACAAGAGCAATGCAAATGTGCTTTTTCATTACTTTTTTCATATAAATATCCTCCTTGAATATTATTTATTTTTTGTAATTACCAAAACGAAATCATCTCTGTCGGGCTTTTTCGGTGCCGTATATGAGCCGTCGGCTGAACTGATTGCGTCTGATATAACCGTATATTCACCCGTGCGGGTGTCAAACCATTTTGCGGTATATGTGGCAGAACCGTCAAGCCCGTAGAATGTGCCGCTGATTCTTGATTTTCCGTACAGATAGCAAACGAACAAGTCATCACCTGCGCTTGCTACGGCATAGGGTTCGGAATTGTTGACGGCTATTGCAAATACTTTTCCGTCAAAGTCGGGAACAAGCGAATACCAAGCAATGCTTTCAAAGAACGAGCGCATATATCCGCATTGAACCGCCGAGGGCAAATCAACCGCCTTGTCCCATGTCATCTCCATTTTTTCCTGTTGGGTCAGGGTTTCAAGCCCGTCATTCTGGTCGCCGACAAGATAACTTCCCGCCGAATTCACATACCATATGTCGCTTGCACCGTAACCGTAGCCGAACATTCCCGCAAGGAAACTTATCCAGCCCTGACGTCTTGCGCCCGCGTCCTTTGTTGCAAGATAAGCGTACTTACTCTCGTAGTTTACGGTTACTTTGCCGCTGTCCCAGTAGTCCTTTGCTACAATTGTGCTGTATAGTTTTGATACATCGGGTTTCCACTGCGCCCCGTACCAGTCGTGTTCCTGCATATCCTTAAAAGCCGACGCACCTTTATTGTAATTTTGCGTACCCGCGCCGGTAACGGTTGTACAGGAAGTTGTTTCCTGATGTGCGGTTAACGGATGTTTATACGGGTCATATTTTGACAAACATTGGGCAACATATTTCCAAGGGTTATTTTCAGGTGTGTATACCGTCTGCTGACCGATATCGTTACCGTAAAAATCGTTATCGCACTCCTGCGCAAGCGTCCACATAACGGGATATGCCGCAAAACGTGCAACCCAGTAGCGGGAAAGCAGGTCGAGATACTCTTTGTTGTTCATAACCGAGCGTGACATTTTCTCGGTAAAGAAAAACTGGCTGTGTGCGTGGGTCAATCCGCTTTTTGCGATATATTCAAAGCGTCTGTCAAGTTCCTGCATCATATTTATTGCAGAATTCGGGAAAACGCCCGCAAGATTTGTTTCCTCGCTTGTGCACTGGCTCTGATAAACCGTGAATCCCTGTTCAATCCTTTTGTCAATGGTTGTCTTAAACTGCGTATCATAGTCTTCGTGATACATTGACCAGTGAGTATCACCTAAGTAAAAGAACGGCGTGCCGTTATCATAGGTAAAATACTTTTTGCCGTATTTTGCGGTTACAAAACCGTGCTTATATACTTCAAGGTCGCCTTTGTAGGCATTTGCGGCAAGCGTGCCGCTCTTTTCAAATCCCCCGTCGGTCACGTTTGCTTTTGACGTGAATTTCCAAACACCGTACTCTGTCGGCGCAAAACGGACTTTCCAGTTCTTGTCGCCGTCCCAGAATGCGGGCATAACGTATTCCGTGCCCGAGGGTGAAGTAAACGTTACGTCAAGCAGAACATCATAAAACGGTCGGTCATAATCGTTTTCAGCCTCAAAGGGAATGTCAACCGCTACCCAGCATTCGGTTTTGTAATCGGTCTGTTCGGTTATATCGGGATTATCCCCGCCGCCGATAATCTCCACAGTATTGCCGCCGCATGCGGTAAACGAGGCAAAAAGAAATATAAGTAAAAGTAACGATGTAATTTTTTTCAAATGTCGGCTCCTCCGAAAGCGAATTATGTTTTAATAAAGTATGAAAAATAAGCAAATTTCATCTTGACATTCTTTTCATTCTCTGATAGTATTATAAAAGATTCAAAACGGTATGTAAATACAAAAACAAATCATAATTATTCGATTTTGATTCAGAAAGGGCGCGCATATTATGGCATGGTCATCAATACCGATAAACGAACAACTTCATATACGCAGAATTTATATGTGTATGGACGCAAACTACGAAAGTTCTTTCAAGTTCAACGGCGAAGCACATAATTTTTGGGAAGTGCTTTATGTTTTCCGCGGCTGTCTTTCCGTTTCGGCAGACGAACGTGTTTATGAAATGAACGCAGGCGATATAATTTTTCACCGCCCCCTTGAATTCCATAAGTTCCATATAAAGAACAGCGACGGCGTACATCTGCTTATTTTCTCGGTGGATATGGACGGTCCTCTTACGGACTTTTTCCGCAAGAAAGTATTCAAACTTTCACAGCGGCAAATGCACATTATTGACGAAATGATGAGTTATGCCGCGCTCACCCTGAAACAGTTAAAGGAAAGCGGAATAGATACCGTTGACTGGAATCTTGTTTTCCCCTGCAAATATGTTCCCACATACCCTCAACTTTTATCCACCTATATAAGCCAACTTCTGCTTTCGTTAGGTGAAAAAGCGAATGTTTCCGAAGAAGATTTCAGCACGTCTTCCGAGCAGTTCTCAATGGCGGTGCAGTATATGAAAAGCAATATTTCCGTGCCGCTTTCCATTGACGAAATGGCGCAGAAATGCCATTTGAGCCGTTCCGGTATGCAGCGCCTGTTCGCGCATTTTGCGGGAATAGGTCCGCACAAGTATTTTTTAACGCTGAAAATCAACGAAGCAAAAAAGATGTTGCTTTCGGGCGTATCCGTAACCGATATTGCAAATCTGCTGGGTTTCAGTTCGCAGGCTTACTTTTCCTCAACATTCAAGCGTGAAACAGGGATTTCGCCCTCTGAATTCTATGAAAAAATAGGCAAATAAAAAAAGGGCTCCGAGGTCAACGGAGCCGCATAAGCCGCCAAGAAAGGAAATAAAAAAAGCGGCTTTGGGGATATCTTTTTCATTCACACTTTACGTTTTTATTATACAACGTTCAAAACAGAATGTAAATACAAAAACACGCCAAGAATATTCGATTTTATTTCAAATCAGCGCAAATTTTCTCTTTTTCGACAAGCAGACTTTTAATAAAAAAGCGCGGTCTCCCGCGCATTTTTTATTTTACAAACCTCAATGTGACAATTTCAAAATTCCTCATCGGAACAGTTACGTTTCCGTCTGTCAGTTCAAGTTCTTTTTCGTTGTTTTCCATAAGGTCACACAGGAAAACTTTTTTGAATTTCTCCTCCGTTTTTATCTTTACGTTTTCACGCCTGTTGCGGCTTTCAAACAACCTTACAATCATATTTCCGCCTTTTTCAGCCGCTTTAACAGTTTCAATTACCGCACCCGAACTTTCGGGAACGCAAACAAGTGAAAACCTTTCCGGCAGCGCTCCCGTATGCGCCCCGATTTCGCTTACGGATAAAGGCTGATTGAAAATATAACTTTCTTTTATAAACCCGGCGTCGTTTCCGTGAGCGGTAAGGGCATACGAAAAACGGTGCTCTCCCTCATCTGCCGTTTTATCCGGGTAATCCGGACACCTTAACGCCGTAAGTTTTATTACGTTTTCATCTGCCGAAAAGCCGTATTTGCAATCGTTTATAAGAGCCGCGCCGAATCCGTCCTCTTTTACGTCCACCCACTTATGCGCGCACACCTCAAAGCGCGCCCTGTCCCAACTTGTGTTTTTGTGGGTAGGTCTTTTTACCGAGCCGAACTGAATATCAAACTCCGCTTCGCTTGTATGAATATCAAAGGGAAATGCAATTTTCACAAGCCTGTGTTTTTCGTGCCAGTCGGCGTAAAAATCAAAATCGATTCGCCTTGTTCTCGACCACAGCCGCGTCGTTATCTTTATAACCGAATCAAGATATCTGTACGTTACCGTAATTCCCTTTGATGTGCCGTTTTTAAAACACTCCGTCTTTTCGGGCTTTTCAAGCACAATATACTTATGCATATCGCTTTCGCGTATCTCCCACGCGTCATAATCGTTGGGGAAATCCTCAAAAATCTGTATTTCGTTCGCCTTTTCACAGAAAACTTCACGGTTAAATTCTTTATCAAAAAGCGAAATAATCCTGCCTGAGGAATCGGTTTTAAGAATATAAAAATCGTTTTCAAGTCGATTTTCACTTTGGATAACACTGTTTTGAACAACTTCGCCGTTAAAAACGCACCAGCCGAACGCGGGAACGGTTTCGTTTGTTTCAAACACTTCGCCCCTGTTTTCTATAACCGCGGGACGCTCAAACCCAAGTGTGTTTATAAGCAGTTTTCCGCCGCGGGAAGAAATATTCTTTTTGATGTTCTCCGTACAGGAAGAAACGGTTTTTGCGCAGAATTCATTTACACGGCGGTAATCTTCGTCGGTGTGTTCGTAAACCTCGTGTATTGACGAACCGGGCAGAATATCGTGGAACTGGTCGTGCAGAACCGTTTTCCACGCGTCGTCTATTCCCTCTTTATCGTATTGTCCACCAAACAGATAATCCATATACGAAAGCGCCTCCGTTTTTTGCAGCAAGAATTCCGCTTTACGATTGCCTTTCTTATTCTTTGCCTGCGACGTATACGTACCGCGATGATATTCAAAATACAGTTCGCCCACCCAGCGGGGAGTTTCCCTGAGTTTTTCGGCATTTTGGAAAAATTCCGTCTTGCAGGATTCAAGATATCCGTCAAGGCTGTCCTGCTTCGTTACGGGAATTCCCGGCAAGCCCTTTGCAAGTCGGCGCTGTTTTTCAAGCATATCCCGCGTAGGTCCGCCTCCGCCGTCGCCGAATCCGTAAGTCATAAGCACGTGATTTGTGTATTCTTTTTGCTGGAATCTGTCAAAACAGCCAAGGGTATGTGACGGGTCGGTCTTTCCCACATACGTGCAGTTTATGCCTGTTTTATGGTCTTTTTCCGCCTCGCGCGCCGTAATAAACGCCGTAAAAACTTCACTGCCGTCTATGCCTTTCCACAGGAAGTTATCGTAAGGAAACTGATTTGTGTCGTTCCACGATATTTTAGACGTAATGAACGAATCAATTCCCGATTTTTTTAATATTTGCGGCATAGCGGCGGAATATCCGAAAACGTCGGGCAAAAAGAGAATGTGCGAGTTTACGCCGAACTCATCGGAAAAGAACTTTTTCCCGTAAAGCAACTGGCGCACAAAACTTTCGCCCGAAATCAGGTTGCAGTCCGCTTCAAGATACATTGCCCCCTCCGCTTCCCAGCGTTTTGACTTTACAAGTGCTTTCACTTCCTCATACTTTTCGGGCGCCTCTTCTTTTAAGTATCTGTAAAGTTCGGGCTGCGACATGGTAAATCTGTATTCGGGATAATACTTCATAAGTTGAACCGCGGTGGAAAAACTGCGCTGAACCTTTTCCCGCGTCTGATTGCGTTCCCAGAGCCATTCAACGTCTATATGCGTATGTCCCACAGCGTGAACAACGGGCTTATTCTCTTTTGAACACTCTTTATTATAGAAATCATTCTGCAAAATCTCTTCTGTGCGTCTGACGGATTCAAAAAATTCCGGCGAATATTCCTTTGAAAAATCAACCGCATATGCGCCCGCAACAAGCGCAGAAAGAATCTTTATGTATTCAACGCTGTTTTCGTTAAGGAACATAAGCGCCTCAAAAGGTACAAGCATATCGTAATACAGTTGTTCAATATCACGGTAAACCTTGCATACTGTATGGGTTATGCCGAAAAGATTATTCATATCCCCCGTATAAAAGTAATTTACAAAATCGTACTTTGTATTTGCTTCAAGCAAAACTTCCGTGTGATTTGTATCAAGCCCCTGAACCATTTTGCCGTTAAGATACAAAAGTCCCTGGGGATTTACCGCGTCCCACGTGTGTATTCCCGTCGCGACTTCAAGTACGTAAAACTCATTTTCTGCCGCAGGTCCCGTTTCAAAATCGCCTTTTATCCAGTAGTGCTGCCACTTACCGTTAAAGTACGTGACATCTGTATATCCGTCCTTTGCGGGAGTGTGTCCTTTTTTATATCCGCACTTTGCGCTTTGAACATTGTTTGCCTGTGCAATTTCAACTTTTCTAAGGCTTTCAAGGCGTTTTATTACGCTTTCAACACGTTTTATATCCATATTTCAAACCTCCGTTTTTGTTATTGTAGCACAATAACGGTTGCATTTCAACAGTTATTATGATAAAATAAATATGCTATTGTGATATTTGCGTTAAAGGGGATTTTTATGTCGGAAAATAAAAAAACGCTTACAGCGGAGCGTTTTATAAACAGCAAAACAGGTATTGAATATCGGTTTGTTTTAAGCGATACCGAATTTTTCCGCTTGCACGACCACGATTTTTACGAAGTGTTTCTCATTCTGAGCGGCGAGGCTATTCATATCGTAAACGGAGCAAGAATTCCGCTTATGTCGGGCGACACCGTATTTATCCGCCCCGGCGACATTCATACATACGCCCTGAAAAACGAAAAACGTTTTACAATGCTCAATATCACCTTTACTGCCGAAACGTTCCGTCTGTTAAGAGAATATCTCGGTTCGGGCTTTGATTTTGAAGCATTGCTTACTTCCTCAATGCCGCCGTCGGTGCATATTTCAGGCGATGAGCAAAAGCGTTTTGAGGTAAAAACCGACGATATAACAGCGATTGACGCAAACGATACGCTCCGTCTGCAAACGCGGTTAAGAATCCTGCTTTTTGAAATCTTCACACGGCATTTTGCCAAAAGCAATGAAACGAAATCCGACGCGCCTTTATGGCTTTCGGAATTGCGTTCGCTTATGCAGGAAAGCCATAATTTCCGCGGCGGAAGCGAGCGGCTGTTTTCACTTACCGACCGCAGCCGCGAACACGTTTGCCGAAGTATGAAAAAATATTTCAACGAAACAGTTTCCGAATTCATTAACGGTCAGCGGCTGAATTATGTTGCAAATATGCTTCAAAAAAGCAATATGAGCGTTACGGATATTCTGCTTGAAAGCGGTTTCAACAATACATCGTGGGCAACCGAATGTTTTAAGAAAAAATACGGTATGACTATGAGCGAATACAGAAAAAGGACCGCCGAATAAGCGGTCCGATTTATTAAAGAGAACGCAGGAATTTTATTGCTTCGTTAAGCCAAGGATAAACATAGTGATTTTCCTTGAAATTTCCCGAAACACTGCTTCCCGTGGCAAGTCCGTGCCCTCCGTAAGGGAACACGTGCATTTCAAAAGGCACTTTATTTTCCGCCAGTGCAGAGGCAAAAACAAGACTGTTTTTTACCGGCACGCCGTTATCCTCGGCAGTATGCCAGATATATGTGGGCGGAGTATTTTCATTTACCTGATTTTCAAGTGACATTTTCTTATAGATTTCTGCATTGATATCCGTCGTTCCCGACGCATTTTCAATGGATTCCCTGTGTGAAAAAGACGTATCCGACGTAATAACCGGGTACCCAAGCACAAGCCCGTCGGGTCTGATTGAACGAAACTGCTGTTTTACTTCCGGTTCATTCCAGAAAACGCCGAGCCCCGCCGCAATATGCCCGCCGGCGGAAAATCCGTTTACAAAAACCTTATTGCTTTTCCATTCGCCGTTATGAGCGCGGATATAATCCACCGCCGCAGCGGCTTCGGAAACCTGTGCGGGATAATGTTCCGGGCACAGACTGTATTTTAGCACAAACGCGTTAAAACCCTCACTCAGATACTTGTACGCAACCGCCTCGCCCTCACGGTCAAGGCAGATATGGCTGTATGCGCCGCCGGGAATAATTAAAACCGAATCAACTTTTCTTGTTTCCGGTGCAGTGACAAACGTTTCGGCAATAAAGCATTCAAGAACAGGTTCCTGTGCCGTTTTAAGGAACGGATATACTTCTTTAAGATTGACAAAAAAATGTTTCATTTTTTCTCTCCCTTTTGTTTTTCGATATGTTAATTCCAAACAAAACAAAAGTCAAGCAAAAAAATAATTGCTATTGTGATGTTCTATCGGCACTTTCCAAAAATTCCTTCACAAAAACAAACGTATCTTCATTTACGCTGTTCGCGTTTCCTATAATATCCATATGCCCGCAGTTTTCAACAAGAACCGTGCGAACATTATCAAATTCAGCCCTATGGGAAAACAGCGAGCACTTTTCCGTTACTTCGCAATCGTCAGAGCCTTGGATAATAAGCGCGGGAATGCCCGTATTATCGGCTTTCAGGTCAGAATTCTTGCCGTAAACTATTTTCTGCACGGCTGAAATAATATAAAAAAGCGCTTTATTCTTGCCCGTAAGCGATGAAAGTGCCGCCGTGGGCGAATAGAACCGTTCCGAGGGTTCCGTTTACGTTATAAAATTTGCCCGCAGGGTTTGAAAAGCGTACTGTATCTTTAAGCGCATTTTCATTACCTGCCGTTTGTAATTCGCATATAGGTTTCTTCGGGTATCATCGGAAGAGAAATCTTATCAAGCAATTCTACTTTAACCGTGCCCGACTTTGCAAATTCCCGTCCCGCGTCCGTAACAAGGCGGAGTTTCGGTACCGTCACAAGTGTTGCGCTCGGAATAGCAAACAACGGGCTTTCGGGAACAGTAATAACCGTACTGTTTTCGGGGAACATAAACTTAAACTGCGTTATTGCCGCGTCAAAGTTCAGTTTGCCGCTTGGGAATCCGCAGCCGAGAATGAGCACGTTTTTTTGGTGGGACAAGTCAACTCTGCTGGGGTGAAAATACTTTCCGTTCTTCTTTTCCACTTCCCACTTGCTTAAAGGAAGCATTCTGTCGGCAAAACATTTCATTTTTGCGGGCATTCCGTAGGTGTAAAGCGGATAATTGAATATAAGTACATCGCACGTGGGGATAAGTTCAAGTATTTCCCCCATATCGTCGTTAAAAATGCAGTGCGTGTTCTTTTGCAGACATTCAAAACAGCCCGTACAGTATTCAATGTGCTTTTCGTAAACGTGAACGGTCGTTATTTCCTGTTCGTCCTCTTCGCGCATACCCACCAAAAACGCGTTTGCAATTTTCAGGGTATCGCTGTTTTCTTTTTTCGGACTTCCGTTAATCAGTAAAATTTTCAATTTCATTTTCCTCCCATTCTTCCATTATTCTCAAATCGTTTTCTTTATGAATCCAATGTTCCCCGCCGTCATATACCGTAAGACGGCAGAAATCGTTGTTTGCAAAATCGTCAATTTCCCTTTTGGGAATAAGTTCATCGCCGGAAGCGTAGAATACGGCGGTTTTTCCGCAGGCCTGCACGGGATTTTCCCTGGCAAAAACGAGATAATCCCAATTAAGCGTCTGCCCGAAATCGGTTTTGATTATTCTTTCTTTTTCAAGTTGCTCTTCCGTCACGCGTGACGCAGCCATAAGCGAGCAAATCATACGGTTCATATCCAACAGCGGCGACGAAAACAGGCAGTTTTCCGGTTTTTCGTCCTTTAACGCCATAAGCGAAAACCACGCGCCGATACTCACCGCCCGCAAAGAGATATGCTGCCAGTTCTCTTTTGCAAAATTATAAATTTCTTTTATAAAACTTATCGCGGCAAAAAAATCCGCTCCGTTTTGCGGCAAATCAATCCCGAGTACCTGATATCCGTACTTTTTGGCAACAAGATAAAACCTTTCCGCCTCTTCTTTGTTTCCGTCCTGACCGGGTACATAAATATATATTTTATCAGATTTTTCGCCGTATATTACCGTGTTCTCCATTTGCTTTGTTCCTTAAAATACGTCTGTATTACACATGTTGTGCAACATATGTTGTAATTATACCGTATATCTTTCATTTTGTCAATATTAAATTAAAAAATCCGCAAAAAGCGGATTTTATCTTTTACTTTCAAGCAGGTCACTGCGGTTAAATTCGTTTACCAGTTCATCGGCGGCGTAAGCCATTTTGGGGGCAACGGGTATGGCAAGTTCCATTGCACTCTGGCTGAAACCGCGGGTTTTCGTATAATAAAAAACAATAGCGTCCTGCCCGTAAAGTTCCTTGCGTTCCACGCGGTGGTATGTTACCGCCTTGTCGCCGAAATAGCAGACTTTGCCGCAGTACCATATTCCTCTGCGCGAGAAGATGATTTCCTTTGCGTCGCCGGTAATTTTCGTTCGCAGTTTTAACAAAAGATACTGGCTGTACGGCAGCGAAATTACCGCAATTACAAAAAGCAGCGCGGCGGCAAACAGCACTATTATTCCAAGGTAATGCGAAACCGTATTAAAAAACATAATCAGTCCCAAAACAAGACATACAGCGCTTGCTGCAAGAAAATTAAAGAACCGCGTTTTCTTCTCGTGACGGCACATTTTACGGTAAAAGTTATATACCGTTTCGGGCTTGTACTTCCACACGGCATAAAGATGCTCATTTACGGCATCGGCAACATTCTGCTTTATTGACGCCGTAACGCTTACCGCGATTCCCGCAATAAACGCCCAGAACGTCGCAACAAAGAAATAAAATGTCGCTTCGGTGTATTGGTCGCGGTTTAAGAGCCACGCAATAACCATGAACCCGATTACTCCGCCCGCAAGCAGGAAAAGCCCCGTTGCGCGCAAAAGGTCAAGATGTCTTTGATATGCCGTGTCGAGATGTTTTTTACGCTTCGCCATTAAAAAATTCCTTCATATCCTTTATAAAATCTTCGGTTTCAGCCCTGTTTTCTTCGGGAATAGGCAGTGAAATTCTCTCCCGCTCTTTTTTCCTCAAAATATCAAGACAAAGCGCATTGTTTTCTATTTTTGCGTCAAGTATTCCCCGCGTTGCCCCGTCAAAAAGCTCGGCTTTGCCCTTAAAAATCATTCCGCCGTGAGAAAGCAGAAAATCAGGATATTCGTTAAGTTTGTTTTTAATCCGTTTCTGCCCCATAAGATACCATCCGAACAGAACAAAGCACAGTGACAGCGCGCCCAAAAGCGCCGTAAGATAGCCCGCGCCCGAAACTATAAAGTATACCCCAAGTACCGTGCCCGAAATTATGCACACAGTACCCGCGGGAACAAGGCTTTTCTTTTTTCCCGTTTCGCCCGTATTCCACGCCACAATTTTATTTGCGGCAATGTAACTTATTTTCGCGCACTTTGACTTTGCATACCCCAAAACAACATACGCAAGCACAAAGGCAAAAAACAGAACCATAATAATCCAGAATATGACACCCTTTATTTCAAGCAGCGAACCGTTAAGAACAGGTACAAGAACCCCGCAAAGAAGCCCCGTAAACAAAAACAGCAGGTCCATATCAAACCTCAAAGCCGCAGGCGGCTATAAAGCGTTTAAGCCCGTCCTGTCCTGCCTCATCCTCTTTGAAAACGCCCGCATCCCGCAAAACATTTTCGCATACAGCACCCACTTCGCCCTTGATATATTCAAGTGCTTCCTCTTCCGTTAAAGGTGTGTGTTTGCCCTTAAATGAATTATACCACGCACTGTGTATTCCCTGTACATCTTCTCCGTTAACCCACGCATGTGCAACTTCTTCAAGTTCGTTTTTCAGCCTGCCGGGCAGAATAAACAGTCCCATAACCTCTATAAGCCCGATATTTTCCTTTTTGATATTATGCTTATCCGGGTGGGGATGATAGTATCCCAGAGGATAATCGTCGGTAGTTATATTATTTCTCAAAACAATGTCGCATTCGTATTTCCCTGCGGAATTTATGCGTGCAATAGGTGTAATGGTGTTGTGCTCTTCCCCGTTCGTATGGTCAAAAATGAACAAACTTTCATCCGAATAGTTTTTCCACGTGTTAAGAATCTTATTTGCAACGGGCAGCAAATCGTGATAATCGTCGGCAGTCAGGCGCAGACAGGTCATGGGCCAATCCACAACAGCCGCTTCAACCTTATCGTTTTTAGCGTCGAATTTATACTTTGTGCCCGCTTTTTCCATTGGCATTGTGTGGCGCCCGCCCTGGAAATGTTCATGGGTAAGAATCGAACCGCCCACTACCGGCAACTGAGTATTTGAGCCGATAAAATAATGCGGGAACTGTTCGATAAAATCAAACAGGCGCACAAATTTCTTTTCGTTCATTGTCATGGGTGTATGTTCATTGCAAAAAACAATGCAGTGTTCATCGTAATAAACGTAGGGGCTGTACTGGAAATTCCAGCGCTCGGAGTCAAGCGTTATGGGAATTACGCGAAGTGTTTCGTGAGAGGGATAGCCCAGTCTGCCGGGATACCCGATATTCTCCAAGCAAAGCATACACTTGGGGTAGTTCGTCTGCGGCATGGACTTCTGTTTTTCAATCTCTTTCGGGTCCTTTTCGGGCTTTGTCAGGTTTATTGTAATTTCCAGCGTGCCGTAGGCGGATTCATAGTCATACTTAATATTCTTTGCCACGTCAAAAGTACGGATATAGTTTACGTCCCTGCAAAGATTATAAAACCAATCCGTTGCTTTTTGCGGCGATTCTTTATAAAGCCGTGCAAAAATCTCCTGTGCCTGTGACTGCATCATAAGCATACAGCCGCAGATTTTCGTATCGAACATTGCGCGGTAAGCGGCGGTATTCATTTCAAGCATTCCTTTTTCCGCCGCATAATCAACCATTGTTTCAAGGGTGGGAACTATGCTTTCGGGAACTTTCACTTCACCCTCAAAAGGGGAATCAAGCGAGAACAAATCAAGCAGTTTGTTTCTTACAAGGGGCATATCAGCCTCATAGCACAGACCTTTTTCCACCGCAAAGCGGGTACATATTTCAACACATTCCTTAATATTCATTTCAGCCTCCGAAATTTTGATACTAATATAATAGATTAAATCGTGATTTTTGTCAACAAACAGGTTGTTTTTTGCAATAAAATATGGTATACTTTTGCCGTAAAGATGTTTTGTGAGGTGTGAAATATGAAATTTATAAAGGATATCAAGAATACACAGGTACTTAAAAAGATATACGGTGACGATGCAAAGCGTCAACTTGACCGTTACGAAAAGATAGGCAAAAAGTTTGAAGAACTTTTCAGCGAGGGAAAATGCGAGTTTTTTTCAACGTCGGGCAGAAGTGAGATTATCGGCAACCACACCGACCACCAGCACGGTATGGTGCTTGCCGCGGGAATAAATCTTGACGCGGTTGCCGCAGTAAGAAAAACAGGCGATATGCGGGTTCGTTTTATCTCTGAGGGCTATTCCGACAGAAACGAAATCGACCTTGAAAACCTTTCCCTTGACGTTAAAGAGCGCGGCACCACCCGCGGGCTTATCCGCGGCATTGCATATCATATGCACGAGGATCTGGGCTTTAACATCGGCGGTTTTGACGCTTACGTTCAAAGCGACGTTTTTGCCGGAAGCGGTCTTTCCTCTTCCGCAGCAATCGAGGTTATGATTTATACAATATTCAATTACCTTTATAACGACGGAAAACTTGATGCCGTTGAGGGCGCAAAAACAAGCCAGTGGGCGGAAAACAACTATTTCGGCAAGCCCTGCGGTCTTATGGACCAGACTGCCTGCGCCTTAGGAAAACTTGTTTATATTGACTTTGAAAAGCCCGAAACGCCGAAGATTGAAAATATCGAGTACGACTTTGACAAGAAAGGCTATTCGATAATCATAACAAACGTTCACGCCGACCACGCCGACCTTACGCAGGAATATGCGGCAATTACCGAGGAAATGGGTGCCGTTGCGAAATTCTTCGGCAAAGAAAAACTCCGTGACGTAAACGAGAATCTTTTTTACGGGTCGCTCAAAAATCTGCGCGAGCAGGTTTCCGACCGTGCGGTTATGCGTGCAATCCACTTCTTTGAAGAGGACAGACGCGTTTTGAAAGCGGTTCAGGCAATAAAGAATGACGATATTGACGCATTCCTTGAAGCAATCAATTCTTCCGGCGAAAGCAGCTGGAAACTGTTACAGAACACCCACGCTACCGGCAGTTGCGCCCAGGCAATGACCCTTGCCCTTGCGCTTTCGGAAAAATATTTAGGCAAAAAAGGCGCGTGCCGCGTTCACGGCGGCGGATTCGGCGGCACAATTCTTGCCTTTGTTCCCAAAGCGGACCGGGCTGGCTATATAGCCGAAATGGAAGGCGTTTTCGGCGAGAGCGCCTGCACCGAACTTTCAGTTCGCCCCACGGGCACAACAAAGGTTTGGCTTAATGAATAAAAAATACGTTGCCGCACTGATTGCTTTTTTGCTATGTGCGGCAATAATGATTTTAGCCGCAAATTTAACGGGCACGGATATTTTATCCCATTCGCCCTACGACAGTTATACCCGTCAGGCGCTTGCATGGCGCGAGGGTCACACGTATTTAAGCGACGCCCCCGAAAGCGTCGAGTATCTTGAACTTGCTCATTTTAACGGTAAGTTGTACGTAAGTTTTCCGCCCGTGCCGTCGGTGATTGAGTTTTTCCTCACCTTTATTTTCGGCAGCAATACGCCCGACAGGCTTGTTACGCTTCTTTATGCCGCATTTTCTTCGGGAATACTCGCGTTTATCTTTGCGCGCCGGTATAACCCCGCGGGTTCGGTCGCACTTGCCTTACTTTTTTCGGCGGGAACGAATATTGTAAGCACAAGCGTTTTCGGCGGTGTGTGGCACGAGGCACAGGGGCTTTCGTTTCTGTTCTGCTGCCTTGCGGTGCTTTTTATCGAGCGCACTTCGCTTTTTTCAAAGGCGCTTTCCCTGACATTTGCCGCTTTGGCGGTAGGCTGCCGCCCGTTCACGGTTATGTTTATTCCGCTTTTGCTGATAAACTGCTTTAAGGCATATAAAAAGCCCGTGGAAATTATTAAAATGCTTGTTATGCCTGCGGCGATTGCGGCGGCGCTTGCAGCATATAATTTCGTGCGGTTCGGCTCTGTTTTTGAGTTCGGACACAATTATCTTCCCGAATTTCTGCGTGCCGAGGACGGACAGTTCAATATTAAATACATCCCCGCAAACCTGTGGCAGTCAATAAAATTGCCGCTTGATTCAAACGGAAAGTTCTTCCTTAATAAATTTTCGGCAAACGCTTTTTATCTGTTGAATCCCTGTATCGGTTTTTGCGGAATTATAAATATAATTTATCTGATAAAGCGCCGCAAACTTTACGATTTTGCACTCCCCATTGCCTTTTGGCTTTTTGTGCTTTTAACCTGTATGCACAAAACTCTCGGCGGATTGCAGTTCGGCGCAAGATATTTTATTGACCCGATTCCCTATCTGGCACTTTATACTGCCAAAAGCAAGCAAAAAGTTTATGTTTGGGACTATTTTATCTCCGCCGCGGCAATAATAATAAACGTGCTCGGCGTAACAACTCTTTTTTGAAAGGACAGAATATGAAAATACTTTTTTACGATACAAAACCCTATGATACCGAATCTTTTAACGCTTTGATAAAGGATTATCCCGTTGAAATCGAGTATCTTAAAACCGATATAAGCGAAAAGACCGCAAGCCTTGCAAAGGGCTTTGACGCAGTTTGTCTTTTTGTGGCTTCCGACGCAAATGCCGATGTAGTACGCGTTTTGGCTGAAAACGGCGTAAGACTTATACTTTTGCGCTGTGCGGGCTTTAATAACGTTGACCTTGACGCGGCAAAATCAAACGGAATTACCGTTATGCGCGTTCCGGGATATTCTCCCGAGGCGATAGC
The DNA here is from genome assembly GCA_934434555.1 of uncultured Clostridia bacterium. Lineage (GTDB taxonomy): Bacteria > Bacillota > Clostridia > Christensenellales > QALW01 > UMGS1322. Next base: position 28,611 of record CAKRZX010000006.1, on the reverse strand, counting down.
CGAACACGCTCTCGCCCTTGCGTTTGCGGTAAACAGGCATATTCACAAGGCTTATATCAAGGTGCGGGAAAACAATTTCAGCCTTATGGGACTTACCGGTGTAAATTTCTTTAACAAGACTGCCGGAATTATCGGCACGGGAAAAATCGGCGCTGCAATGGCAAGAGCCTGCCGCGGACTTGGTATGCGCGTTGTTGCATACGATAAATTCCCCAACAGAAGTCTTGATTTTATCGAATATATGCCCCTTGAAGACGTGCTTAAATGCAGTGATCTGATTTCACTGCACTGCCCGCTTACGGAAGAAAGTTATCATATGATCGACCTTAAAGCAATAGAAATGATGAAAGACGGCGTAATTCTTGTAAACACTTCCCGCGGGGCGCTTATAAGCACGGAAGATTTGATTAAAGGCATAAGAATGCACAAGTTTGCGGGCGTGGGGCTGGACGTTTATGAGGAAGAAAGCCCCAATGTATTTGAAAACCGCGAGGACGATATTTTGCAGTCGAGCATAACTGCCCGTTTGCTGTCATTCCCCAACGTAATAGTTACATCACATCAGGGATTTTTAACAAAAGAGGCTTTGGAAGCAATCAGCCGTACAACCCTTGAAAATGCCGTCAATTTTGAGCAGGGCAATTTTGAAAACGCAAATAAAGTTATCTGATTTTCCCGACGCTGTTTTTTATAAGCAGTTCATTTACATTTTCTTCGCTTAAAATTTTATCAAAACCGCCGTTTTCGTCAAGCACGAGAACGGCGTTGTATTTTGTTCCCGCAAAACGCTTTTGAACGTCAAAAAGTTTTTCGTTTTTCCGCGCCGTAATCCACCTGATTTCACCGCCGACAGGCGTTTTACGCATATACGTGCCGTCCTTTAATGCCGCCAAAGCCGCAAAGAAAATAAATGCCGACATTACCGAACCCGAAAAATTCTTTTTTACAAAGACAAGGTACACGTTAAACAAAACATACAGGCAGGCAACGGTGAATCCCGCAACTCTGCCTGTTTTTTCACCCTTTTTGCCGAACTTTGCACAAAGAATGCCGCAAAGAACACGTCCGCCGTCAAGCGGATAAACGGGAAGCATATTTATAACCGCCACGGAATACGAAAAGCGCACAAATTCACTCCATCGGGGAAGAATCCCGTACTCAGTGCCGCAGGAATACAAAAAGCCGAAAAACAAACTTAAAAGCGGACCCGCAAACGCAATTACCGCCGAATAAAAGGGATTTGCGTCAATACCGATAATATGTGCGTCGCCGCCGAAAGGATAAAGCGTAATGCTGTCGCACACAAAGGAAAATCCGCGGGCGCACAGAGCGTGAAAAAATTCGTGGATTATTACCGTAAACGCAAGGGTAAGAAACGTGATTATATTCCCCGAAAGCAGCCATATAAGCCCGCAGATAAGCATAAGTCCGCTTATTTTTACCCTCGTCTGCCCTATTTGTATCAATTAAAATACTGCTGCGGGTCAACGGCAATACAGGAAGAATAAAGTCTGTAACTTATTTTTCCCTCGGCATAGCCTATTGAATCGCCCTTTTTTACGCTGTCGCCCTTTTGAACAGTGGCGCAAACACCCGTATAAACGCTTTTTTTGCCGTCGCTGTGGCGCAAGGATATCCTTGTTTCTCCCGCGTCCTCGATTATTCCGTCGCTTACGGCATAAACGCCTGCAAATTTTACAGCATTAACCGTCATTACAGGCTCTCCCGCAAAGGTTTCAAAGCATTTTTCGCCCGTTGCCGGCGAATACAGCCCCTCCACCGTGACGTTTGACGATGCTTCTTTTGTTTCCCCGTCTTTTTTTACAAGAAAAATCTGCCCCAAACTTTCCTTTATCTTGAAATCCTCGTCCAGACTTTGCTTTATGCCGCTTCTCAGTTCCTTTGCCGCCGTGCCTTTTCCCAAAGCAACGTACACGCAGGCAAAAACAAATAACAGAATTATCGCCGTTATAACGGTATACTTTGTTTTATACATAAAAAATACCTCCACGCAAAAATATATGCGCAGAGGTAAAATAAATTCACTTTTTTAATCGGCAGTAAAGGGTTCTATGGGTCTGTTCATACAAACGCTTTCAATAAGCCCGATACCTATCATATTTGTAAGCATACTTGACCCGCCGTAACTTATAAACGGCAGAGGAATTCCCGTTATGGGCATAATGCCTATTACCATTCCGATATTCTCAAAAATATGGAACATAAACATCGCCATAATGCCTAAAATAATCATTCTGCCGTACTTGTCCGATGCCTTATGCCGCATAAGATACCACATGCGGATTTCCATAACCGCAAAGAGCGCAATAAGGATAAACCCGCCCAAAAAGCCCATAGATTCGCAGATGGCCGCAAAAATGAAGTCGGTGTCAATGGCGTAAATATCGCCCGATTGTGAAATTGAGTTTATGCCCAAGATTCCTTTTCCGAAGAAACCGCCCGAACCCATTGCAATTTTGGCGTATTTAAGTTGGTCAACGTCTTCGCCTTTAATAAAGTTGATGATTCTGCTTTGCTGTTTTTCGCCCATAACGAACCACATTGCCACGCAGGCGGCAGCAAATGCACCGAGCATAATTAAAATGTGTTTCCACTTCATTCCGCCGCAGAAAAGCATAACAACGAATATAAACACGTACACAAGTGACGTGCCGATATCCATTTGCGTGAGCAGCGCGCCCACAAAGGCAAGCATTACGGCAAAGGTGGGTATAAGGTCGGTTATCTTATCAAGGGATTCCTTTTGCGAAATCGTTTTCGCAAGCATTAAAACAAGCCCTAATTTCCCCACTTCCGTAGGCTGAAAATAGAATTTCTCGGTTATTTTAATCCACCCGCGGGTTCCGCCGTTTTCAACGCCGAAAAATGCCGTGTAGATTATAAGCCCCAAGCACACCGCCATAACGACGTACCATATTTTGGAATAGATATGATAATCAAGCATAGCCACACAGGCGAGCAGAACAAAACTTACGCCTATCCATATTGCCTGACGCTTGACTTTAACGAAATTAAGCCGCGAAAGCGTTTCAAGCAGGTCTGCCTCTTCGCCGCCGGTGGACGCGTCCGCCCTCGCGGCAAGAATGGCAACTATGCCGAACAGGCATATCACCCCAACGATTATAAGCAGAATGTATTCAATATTATGCAGTTTTCTTTTATCAAAAAGCCACATATAAACCCCGTTAAAAATCTTATTGAATATATTCTACCACAAAACATAAAATTTTTCAACGCTTATGTTGCTTCTTTATAAAAAATTACGGGAAAGCGCGCCGAAAGACACGCTTCCGTACCGTTGCGTTCAATGCTTACCGAAATTCTGTCGTAATCCGGTTCTATGTATTTTATTGCCGTATTTATAATATCTGTTGTCATTTTAAGCAGGAATTCTGCCGTAACATTTGCCCTGTCGCGGGAAATTACCGATTTCAAACGCTGTTTTGCCGCGTTGCGGCTCTTGTTTCTCTTCAAAAAACCGAACATATGCTCTTCCCCTTTCAGATTGCTTTTCTGCCTAAAATCCTGTCAATAAAGCCCGGTATTCCGCCGGGAACGTTAAGGGGAATTTCTTCGCCGGTAAGGCGCCGCGCAATGCGCATATATTCCTTGCCAGCCTTGCTTGACGGAATATTTACCGCCGCTTCGCCCAAATTTGTGGCGCGGACTATGCTTGCGTCGTCAAAAACGGTGCCTATTGCTTTCTGCCCTAAAATATCCTCAACGTCTTCAACGGTCAGCATATCGCCCGAACGCACCAAGTCGCTTTTAATTCGGTTGACTATCAGCGATACCCTTGCAATTTCCCTTGACGCCATAAGCCCTATAACCCTGTCCGCGTCGCGAACGGAAGAAACTTCGGGCGTGCAGACCACAAGTGCTTCGTCCGCGCCTGCAACGGCATTTTTGAATCCCTGTTCTATTCCGGCGGGACAGTCGATAAGCACAAAATCGTACTGACATTTGACTTCCCGCATAAGGTCGCACATCTGCTCCTCGTTTACGGCGTTCTTGTCCCGTGTCTGGCTTGCGGGCATAAACGAAAGATGTTCACAGCGCTTGTCCCTGATAATTGCCTGTTTTATACGGCACTTGTTTTCTATAACGTCAACAATGTCAAAAACGATTCTGTTTTCAAGTCCAAGCACCGTATCAAGATTCCGCAGCCCCAAATCCATATCCACAAGCAGCACTTCTTTCCCCTGTTTCGCAAGAGCACAGCCGATATTCGCGCAGGCTGTTGTTTTTCCCACGCCGCCCTTGCCTGAGGTAACAACTATAACTCTACCCATAAAAAGTTCTCCTTTAATTAAATTGTTTACATATAATAACTCATAAACGAATTAAACGGAAGAACTGTTTTTGTCGAAAAATCTTTTTTGACAAAAGACGAAAAAAGAAGTTAAATTGCGCCCCTTAAAATTGACAAAAGCCGCAAATAATTATATAATAAAAAACGAAAATAAATTTCACGGAGGATTTTATTATGAAACAAGCAACAAAGAAGAACACAATTGGCGAAATTCTTGCTATGAATAACGAGGTTGCCGCTTTATTTTTAGGACACGGTATGTTCTGCGTTTCCTGCCCCAGCGCACAGAATGAAACACTTGAAGAAGCGTGTATGGTACACAACATAAACGCCGACGAATTACTTGACCTTATAAATAAGTTTCTTGCCGCCGACGGGGAGGACAAGTAATGAAAATTGCTATCGGCTGTGACCACGGCGGTTTTGAACTTAAAAATACTGTTATAAAGCACCTTGAAGCAAGGGGCTTTGACGTTGACGATTTCGGCTGCTATTCAACCGAAAGTGTTGACTATCCGGATTATGCCTATCCTGTTGCCGAGGCGGTTGCCGAAAAAAGAGCCGACAGAGGTATTCTTATCTGCGGCACCGGCATAGGCATGAGCATTGCCGCAAACAAGGTTCACGGCATACGCTGTGCCCTCTGCCATGACGTATTTTCTGCCCATGCCACAAGGGAACACAATAACAGCAATGTTCTTGCCATGGGTGCCCGTGTTATCGGCGCGGGTCTTGCCCTTGATATTGTGGACACATGGCTTGATTACGAATTTACCGGCGGCAGGCATCAGGCAAGAATAGATAAAATAACTGCTATTGAGGAAAAAGAATGATTCGTCTTACCGATGCTGATTTTGATTCGGTTTTTGATTTAATGAGTTCAAGTTTCCCGATAGACGAGATGCGTTCACGCGAAAAACAGTTTTTGCTTTTGGATAAGGAAGAATATCAGCTTTGGGGTGTTAAAGACGGGAATCTTCTTTGCGGATTCTTTGCACTTTGGGAATTCAGTGACTTTATTTATATCGAGCATTTTGCCGTTGCGGAACATATGCGATGCTCCGGTTTCGGCGGAAAGATGCTTGACCTGCTTTGTTCAACTGCAAAGAAGCAGATTATTCTTGAATCGGAACTGCCGGAAAATGAGCTTGCCGCACGCCGTATAAACTTTTATATTCGTCACGGCTTTTATAAAAACGGATATCCGTATATTCAGCCGCCCATGGAAGAGGGTCGTTCCCCCATTCCGCTGTGCATAATGTCATTTAACGGAGAAATAGATAAAGCGCGTTTTGAAAACATCAAGAGCACGCTTTACAAAAAAGTTTATAACAAACCGCCCGAAATTTAGGGCGGTTATTTTTTAACTCTCGAACTGGCTGTTATAAAGATTATAATAGAATCCCTTTTGTTCAAGCAATGCCTTGTGGCTACCCTGTTCTATTACGTTTCCGTTATTCATAACAAGGATAATATCGGCGTTTTCTATCGTTGAAAGCCTGTGTGCAACGATAAAACTTGTTCTGCCGTTCATAAGCACGCGGAACGCTTCCTGAATTTCTTTTTCGGTTCTTGTATCAATGGACGAGGTCGCCTCGTCAAGAATAAGCATAGGAGGCAGGCAAAGCATAATGCGCGCAATGCACAGCAACTGCTTCTGTCCCTGCGAAAGGCTTCCGCCGTCCTCGCCGATAACAGTATCGTAACCCTGCGGCATCCGCTTGATAAAGTTATGCGCCCGCGCGGCTTTTGCGGCGGCTATCATCTCTTCTTCCGTTGCGTCCTCTCTGCCGAAAGTGATGTTATCCCTTATGGTACCCGAACGCAGCCACGTTTCCTGTAAAACCATACCGTAACTTTTGCGGAGCGAACGGCGTGTAACGTCGCGGATATCCTTATTTTCAACCTGAATACTGCCTGAATTTACGTCATAAAAGCGCATAAGCAGATTTATAAGCGTTGTTTTGCCGCAGCCGGTAGGTCCGACTATTGCAACGCGCCTGCCGCTCTCAACATCAAGAGAGAAATTTTCAATAAGTTTCTGCTCCGGCGTATATGCAAAAAACACATTTTTAAGGCTTACGTTTCCGGAAACAGAAGTCAGTTCATCGGCTGCGTCCTCGCTTTCGGGCTGTGCTTCAATAAGTTCAAACACACGCTGCGCACAGGCGAATGCATTCTGTATTTCGGTAATAACGCCCGAAATCTCGTTAAAAGGCTTTGTGTACTGGTTTGCGTAACTTAAAAGACAGGTAAGCCCGCCAACGGTAAGTCCGCCGCCAAGCACGGACAAGCCGCCTACAAGGGCAACAACGGCATACACCACACTGTTTATAAACCGTGTGACGGGATTTGTAAGCGAAGAGAAAAACGTTGCTTTAAGCGAATGTTTTTCAAGCCTGTCGTTTATCTCGCCGAATTTTTCCGTGGCGGCTTTCTCCCTTGAAAACGCCTTAACCACCTTTTCGCCCGTAATCATTTCATCAATAAACGCCGTCTGTTCACCCCGTGTTTCCGACTGCTTTTTGAACATCGAATACGTGCGCTTTGCAATAAACTTCGCAGTAAAAAGTGAAAGCGGAGTAAGCAATGCAACGGCAATGGCGATTTTATAGTTTACCGAAATCATAAACGCAAGTGTCGCTATAACCGTAACAACACCGCTGAAAAGTTGGGTAAAGCCCATAAGCAAACCGTCGGAAAACTGCTCGGTATCGGCAATAATTCTTGAAACCACCTCGCCCACGGGCTTGGTATCAAGGTAAGAAAGCGGCAGTTTTTGAATCCTGTTAAATGCTTTTTCCCTTATATCCCTGACTGTTCCGAACGTTACCCTGTTATTTACACTTCCCGCAATCCACTGCAAAAGCGCGGCAGCTCCGGCAAGCAGCACCGCCTTTATCAAAAGCGGAACAACCGCCGAAATGTCAACTCTTCCCGCCTCGATTATGTTGTCAAAAGTCTGACCCAAAATAATGGGGACGTACAGCGTCAATATAACGTTTGTGCCGCTTAAAATAAGCGAAAGCAAAATTAGCAATTTATATTTACCCAAGTATTTGAGCACTTTTTTTAACGTTTGCGAATTCATTTCGTTTCCTCCTTATTTGAGGAATAGTGTATCTCCCTGTAAAGCGGTGAGTTTTCAAGCAACTGCTCGTGCGTTCCCGCCGCCGAAATGTGTCCGTCGTCAAGTACGAGAATAAGGTCGGCGTGTTTTAATGACGACGTTCTCTGCGAAACGATAAACACGGTGGTATCTTTAAGTTCAGCTATGCCGCGGCGGAGTTTAAGGTCGGTTGCGTAGTCAAGTGCCGACGCAGAATCGTCCAGAATAAGAATTTTGGGCTGTTTCACAAGTGCGCGGGCTATGCACAGTCTCTGCTTCTGTCCGCCGGAGAAATTTCTGCCGTTCTGCTCAACGGGCGAATCAAGCCCGTCGGTTTTTGCGGCAAAAATCTCTTTGCTCTGCGAAATTTCAAGTGCCTTTTCAAGCATCGAATCGTCTGCATTTTCATTGCCCCAAAGCAGATTATCCCTTATCGTTCCCTTAAAGAGCCGTGCTTTTTGCGGAACTACGCCGCACAGCGAACGAAGATAGTCTTTGTCAAGGTCCTTTACATCTTTTCCGAATACCTTTACCGTACCGCTGCTTGCGGGATAGAATGCGGGTATCATATTTACAACGCTCGTTTTGCCCGAACCCGTGCCTCCTATAATGCCTACCGTCTGCCCTTTTTGCACCGTGAACGATATGTTTTCTATCGAGGGTTCACGGTTAGCGCCGTAAATCAGCGAAACACCGTCAAATTCGACCGCCGGAGCGTTTTCGTCCGTTTCCGTTTCCTTGCCGCCTATCTCGCCGGTATCCTCTTCAAGTACCGCTTCCACCCTGTTTCCGCAGGCAATGGAGCGGGTGATGTTTATTATCAGGTTTGCAAGTTTTATAAGTTCCACAAGAATCTGCGTCATATAGTTATACAATGCAATCAGTGCGCCCTGTGTAACTATTCCAGCCTCAACGCTTATTGCGCCCCGATAGATAAGGTACGCGATTGCCAAATTGACTACAACATACGTTACGGGATTCATAAGCGCCGAAATTCTGCCAACTTTAACCTGTCCGGCGGTCAGTATCTCATTGCGTTCATTAAACCTTTTTTTCTCGTTTTCCTCTTTGCAGAACGCGCGGATTACCCTTACGCCCGTAAGGTTCTCCCTTGCCGCGCCCAAAAGCGAATCAAGCTGAACCTGCACCTTTTTATAAAGCGGAATACAGGCAAGCATTATTGAAAACACAACTATCGCAAGTACGGGTATCGCAACGGCGAAAATCAAAGCAAGGCGGGTGTTTACGGTAAACGCCATAACCATTGACCCGAACACAACAAACGGCGAACGCAAAAGCAGACGCAGAGTAAGGTTCATACCGTTCTGCACCTGATTCATATCGCTTGTAAGCCGCGTCATAAGGGTAGATGTACCGATTTTATCAAGTTTTGAATATTCCATTTGCTGGATATGTTCAAAAAGCCTGAACCGTACCTGTTTGGTAAAGCCAACCGCCGCTTTTGCGGCAAAATACTGTGCCGTAACAGAAAGCCCAAGCCCCGCAAGTCCGAACAGCACAAGCAGCAGGCACATTTTTACAATATACTCCCTGCCGCCGGTGCCGTTTATGCCCACATCAATCAGGCTTGATACTATCAGCGGAACAAACAGTTCCAGCAATGCTTCCGACATTTTGAACAGCGGCGCAAGTACCGCCTCTTTTTTGTACTCTTTAAGATATTTAAGCAGTTTGAACATCATTTTCTCCGAAATTTTTTATACGGCTATTGTATCACAACACCGATTTAATGTAAAATAAAAAAGTGCTTTGAGTTATTCTTTTTTTTTGGTACAATATAGATATAAACTAAACGGAGGATTTTTATTTTGACAAAGCATATTATTTTATGGAAACTTGACGAAGCATTAAACGAAGAAGAAAAACAAACCGTAAAGGAAAACGCAAAAGCCGCTCTTGAAGACCTTAAAGGCAAAATAGACGGGCTTACGGACATAAAAGTGAATATCGCACCTCTGCCCTCTTCAAACTGCGATATGATGCTTGAAACCGAATTCGTTTCACCCGAAGCATTAAAAGCATATCAGAACCACCCCGCCCACGTTGCCGCGGCAAGCACTTTCGTCCGCCCGTTCATAAGCGTCCGCCTTTGCTTTGATTTTACGGTATGAAACGCATAATCACAATGCAGGACATATCCTGTGTAGGCAGATGTTCCCTTACCGTGGCACTGCCGATAATTTCATCTTTCGGCATAGAGGCGTGTCCTCTGCCCACGGCGCTGTTGTCCTGCCACACGGCTTTTAAGGAGTTTGAATATCTCGACCTTACGGACGAAGCAATGAAGATTGAAAAGTCGCTGAAAAGGCAGAATCTGACCTTTGACGGTATTTATACGGGATATCTCGGCTCGATAAAGCAGATAGACGTGGCAAAGGAACTTATTGCTGACTTTAAGAAAGAAAACACTCTTGTTGCCGTTGACCCTGTTATGGGCGATATGGGAAGGCTCTATTCCGGAATAGACGAAAGAATGCCCGAAAAAATGCGTGAACTTATAAAAAGCGCGGACATCATTATGCCGAATATGACCGAAGCAGGCTTTCTTTTGGGGCTTGAACGGGGTTTGACGGAAGATGACGAAACAGAATCTTCTCTCCGTGCGCTTACTGATTCGGGCTGTAAGATTGCAATAATAACGGGTGTAAATAAAGGTGACGAAACAGGCGCGGCAGCGTACAACTCCGAAAACGGCGAAATCATTTTCGTTATGCGCAAAAGAATTCCGGGGATTTTTCACGGCACGGGCGACATTTTTGCCTCGGTGCTGTTTTCGCTTTTAATTAACGGGCATTCACTTGAATCCGCCCTTAACGGCGCGGTGGATTTCACCGTGGGTGCTATGAACGAAACGCTGAAAGACCCCGATGCCCGCTGGTACGGTGTGAATTTTGAAACGCTGCTCAACGACAAAAAATAAGTCTTGTATAAAAGAGCATTTTATGATACAATATGTTGTATAAATAAAAGCATCGGAGGTAATTATGCGTCATAAAATAATCGGTGTTGACGAAAATTCGGTTTGCGCCGAACTCGGCATAAAAGCAGGCGATATTCTCGTTTCCGTAAACGATTTGCCTGTGCGTGATATTCTTGATTATGAATACTACGATTCCATGAACGAGCTTACGCTTACCGTTATTGACGGTGAAAACGGCGAGGCCACTGCCTACGATATTGAAAAATATGACGATGAACACCTGGGCCTTAAATTTAAGGATGACCTTTTGCAAATACGGCAATGCTGCAATAAATGTATTTTTTGCTTTGTTGACCAATTGCCGCCCAATATGCGTTCGACCCTTTACGTCCGCGACGACGACTGGCGCACATCCGTACTTTTCGGCAGTTTTGTTACCCTTACAAACGTTTCGGAAACGGAAATTCAAAGGATAATTGACCAGCATATCTCACCCTTATACATTTCCGTACACGCAACCGATACGGCGCTCAGGCGGTATATGCTCGGCAATCCCAAGGCACAGGACATAATGTCACTTTTGCGCCGTTTTGCCGATGCAGGCATCAGTTTTCACACGCAGGTAGTGCTTTGCCCCGGAATAAATGACGGGCATTACCTCCGCCAGACTTTTGAAGATTTATTTACGCTTTACCCGTACTGCAAATCCCTCGCGGTTGTTCCGGTGGGTCTTACCTACCATCGCAAAAAACTTGCTAAACTCAAACGCTTTACTGCGCCAGACGCAAAGCACGTTATTGAGGAAATAACCAAGTGGCAGGAAAGTTGCCTTGACTTCAAAGGTTCGCGCTTTATTTTTCCGTCTGACGAATTTTACGTTCAGGCGGATCTGCCTGTTCCCGCGGCGGAGTGCTATGAAGATTTTGCGCAGATTGAAAACGGAATCGGTCTGCTTTCAAAGTTCAGACAGGAAGTCGTTGAAGCGCTTGAAAATGTTCCCCCGTGGATTCCCGACAGGAAAGTATCGTGTGCCACAGGCATTTCTGCCGCAAAATTCATACGGGAAATATGCGATATGATTATAGACCGTTTTCCCAATCTTATTGTTAACGTCTACCCCATCACCAATTTCTTTTTCGGCGAATCGGTTACGGTTACGGGGCTTCTTACCGGCCGCGACATTGCCGTTCAGCTTGAAGGCAGGGATTTGGGCAGTGAGGTATTTATAACCGACGTTATGCTCCGCGGCGAAGACGGCAGGTTTTTGGACGATATGCGTGTGGAAGACGTTGAAAACTGGATACATAAAAAAGTTACTCCGATAGAAAACACGGGCGAGGCTTTTGTAAATGCCATGCTCGGCGTAAAACAGGAGAAAGGATAATTTATATATGAAACCCCTTGTTGCCGTAGTCGGCAGACCAAATGTAGGAAAATCAACTTTTTTCAATAAGCTTTCGGGCAAGCGCCTTTCAATAGTAGAGGACACTCCCGGTGTTACCCGTGACCGTCTTTATGCCGATGTTACGTGGCTTGACTATAACTTCACGCTTATCGATACCGGCGGAATAGAACTTAAAAGCGACGATATATTTTATAATGAAATGCTGAAACAGGCGGAAGTGGCGGTAGAAACCGCAGACGTAATTCTGTTTTTTACCGATGCCCGTCAGGGTATGCTCTCCGCCGACGCCGACGTTGCCGATTTCCTGCGCAAAAAGCACAATAACATCATTCTTGTTGTAAATAAAGTTGACAGTCCCGCCCTTGAAGACAGCGTATATGACTTTTATTCTCTCGGTTTGGGCGAACCGTCGGCTATTTCCGCGCTCAATATGACGGGCTTCGGCGATTTACTTGACAGGATTGTTGAACACCTTCCCAAAGTTGATGAAACGGAAGAGGATGACACGATAAAAATCGCGGTTGTGGGCAAACCCAATGCGGGTAAATCATCGCTTGTAAACAGGCTGCTCGGCGAAACGCGCACAATAGTAAGCGATATACCCGGAACAACCCGTGATGCAATTGATACGCCGATTGAGGCAAACGGAAAGAATTTCGTACTTATCGACACTGCGGGAATTCGCCGCAAAAAGTCCGTTGACGACGGCACAGTCGAAAGATACAGCGTTATTCGCTCTCTTGACGCAATCCGCCGCTGCGACGTGGCTTTAATCGTTCTTGACGCCTCTGCCGGAATGACGGAACAGGACGTAAAAATTGCAGGTTTCGTAAAGGATCAGGGCAAAGCGGCAATAGTTGTTGTAAACAAGTGGGATCTTATAGAAAAGGACACGAACACGAGCGAAAAGTTCAAAAAGCGTATGCGCGTTGATTTGGCGTTTATGGACTACGTTGAATATATTTTCATTTCCGCGCTTACCGGTCAGCGCACGCAAAAACTGCTTGATATGTGCGCCGAACTTTACGATATTGCGTCAAAACGCATTACCACCGGTGTGCTTAATGACACTCTTTCCGACGCAATGCAGATGAACGAGCCGCCCGCAAAGAACGGCAGAAGAATAAAAATCAAGTACGCCGCACAGGTGGGTGTGCGTCCGCCCACGTTTGTTCTGTTCGTAAACGATGCAAAACTTATGCATTTTTCATACAAGCGTTATCTTGAAAACACGTTCCGTGAGGCTTTCGGCTTTAAGGGAACGCCCATAAACATTATTTTGCGTGAAAAGGAGAAAGAGAACTGATGACCGTATTGCGTTATATTATTGCTTTTGTTATAGGATATCTTTTAGGCAATATCTCTTTTTCAAATATAATGAGCAATGCTCTAAGCAAGCGCGATATACGTACCCTCGGCAGCGGAAATGCGGGCGCAGCAAACATTCTGCGCAATTTCGGGCTTAAATATGCCGTTCCCGTATTTTTGGGCGATGCAGTTAAAGCCGCAGGCGCGGCTGTTTTGGGTTGCATTATAATCGGCAAGGGCTTTGAGGGATATTCTCTTCTTTACGGTTTTACTTCCCCGCAGGTGCTTGTAGGCGGAATCGCCGCGGTTTTGGGGCATAACTTTCCCGTATTTATGGGCTTTAAGGGCGGAAAGGGCGTTTCCTGTTCTCTCGGTTTGCTTGCGGTGCTCAACCCGTGGCTGGGGCTTGCTTTTATCGGGCTTGCAATAGTGCTTAATCTCAAAATCAAAGTATATTCGGTTGTTTCAATCGTAACAATGTTGCTTGCAGCAATAGTTTACAGCATTTTTGACGCTTGCGGCGACATTTATGAAATAATCGCCCTGTGGTTTATGTTCCTGCTTATGGTCTTTATGCACAGGGAAAATATTGTTCGTCTTATAAAGGGCGAAGAAAAACAGATGAAAATATTCAAATAATTTCTCGGAGGTTTTTTAATGGGATACGAAGCAAAGGATATTAAAATACTTGAAGGACTTGATGCCGTAAGAATGCGCCCGGGTATGTATATAGGTACCACGGGTCCCGAGGGTATGCACCATCTTTTGTGGGAAATTGTCGACAACGCCATTGACGAGGCGGCAAACGGATATGCCGACGAAGTAACCGTTACGCTTAGTGAGGGAAATGTGGCATCAGTTGAAGATAACGGCAGAGGAATGCCGGTAGATATTCACCCCCAGAAAGGCATTTCGGGGGTTGAAGTTATTTTTACCCAACTTCACGCAGGCGGAAAGTTTGACAATACCCAATATCAGTTCAGCGGCGGACTTCACGGCGTAGGCGCCAGCGTGGTAAACGCTCTGTCGGAATGGACCACTGTTGAAGTTTATAAGGATTATAAAACATACCGTGTGGAGTTTGAACGGCAGTATACGCCGGACAAAAAGAAAATTATCTCAGGCGCAACTAAATTCCCGTTAACCAAAACGGGCACAACCGAAAAGCACGGCTCTCTTGTTACTTTCAAACCCGACAAACTTGTATTCGGCACAGCCAATTTTAAATTTGAAACTATTGCCCACCGATTAAAGGAACTTGCGTTTCTTAACGCGGGACTGAAAATAAACCTGATTGACCTGCGTCCTGGCGAAGAGAAAGAAAAGCATTATCACTTTGAGGGCGGCATTGCCGATTTCGTGAAGTATTCCAACGAGGGCAAAACCGTAATGTTTGAGCAGCCCATAGTAATTAAGGGCGAAAACAACGGAATCCGCGTTGAAGCGGCAATACAGTACACCGATTCTTACAGCGAAAATACCGTTTCCTTTGTAAACAATATTCCCACCGGCGAGGGCGGAACCCACGAAACGGGTTTCAGAACCGCTTTGACGAAGGTGCTTAACGATTACGCGCGCCGCAGAGAAATTCTGAAAGAAAAAGACCCGAACTTTAACGGCGAAGATTTCCGCGAGGGAATGACCGCAATAATAGCAATAAAAATGCAGAATGTTCAGTTTGAGGGGCAGACAAAGGCTAAACTCGGCTCGGTTGAAGCGCGCCCCGCAGTGGAGGCGGTTATTAGTGAGGGGTTAACAAAATATCTTGACGACCCTAAAAACGATGCAATAGGTGCAATAATACTTGAAAAAGCCGTTGCCGCGGCAAAAGTGCGTGAGGCGGCAAAAAAAGCAAAGGACATTGCAAGGAAGAAAAACAGCCTTGATATAACTGCGCTTGTAGGCAAGCTTTCGCCCTGTACGGGGCGGAAAGCCGAACAGAACGAACTTATAATCGTTGAGGGCGACTCTGCGGGCGGCAGTGCAAAGCAAGGCCGCGACCGGCGCTTTCAGGCAATTCTCCCCCTCAGGGGCAAGCCCGCCAACAGTGAGAAACGCAGGATAGAGCAAATCCTCGGCAACGAAGAATACTGTTCGCTTATAACTGCGCTCGGCACGGGAATTGACGACGACTTTGATATTACTCAGTTAAAATACAATAAAATAATTATTCTTGCCGATGCCGACCAGGACGGCGGACATATTCGGTCGCTGCTGCTCACGTTCTTCTACCGGTATATGAAGCCGCTTATTACCGAGGGGCACGTTTACATCGGCACTCCGCCGCTGTACAGGCTTGAAAAATCGTCAACAAAAGAACTTATTTACTGCTATTCCGATGAAGAACGCATTGCCGCCGCAGAGAAACTGGGCAGAGGGTACGTTATTCAGCGCTACAAAGGCTTGGGTGAAATGGACCCGGAGCAACTGTGGGAAACGACTATGAACCCCGCTCACCGCACTCTTGTTCAGGTTACCATTGAGGACGCCACTGAGGCGGAACGTCTTGTAACGGTGCTTATGGGCGATAAGGTTGACGTGCGCAGACAGTATATAATCGAAAACGCCAACTTCAATAAGGTTGACCAATTTGCAAAGGAAACGGGGGCGCTTAAATAATGGCAAAGAAAAACGACGAAATCATAGATAACAGCACCATACTCCATCAAACGATGGAAGATGTTATGCATTCGTCCATGATTCCCTATTCCGAGCACGTTATTTTGGAGCGTGCTCTTCCCCGCGTTGAGGACGGCTTAAAGCCCGTGCAAAGGCGTATTCTTTACGTTATGTACGAGCAGGGTCTTACCCCGGACAAGCCATTTAAGAAATCGGCAAACATAGTGGGCGAAACGATGGCAAAATACCACCCCCACGGTGATTCCTCAATATACGACACTATGGTGCGTATGGCGCAGGACTTTGTTATGCGTGCGCCCCTTGTGGACGGTCACGGCAATTTCGGGTCAATTGACGGCGACTCTGCCGCTGCATTCCGTTATACCGAAGCACGTATGGCGCCCCTTGCGCTTGAACTGCTGCGGGATATTGAAAAAGATACGGTAAAGTGGTCACTGAACTTTGACGATACAAGAAAAGAACCGGATATTCTCCCGGGGCGATTCCCGAATCTTCTTGTAAACGGCGCAACGGGAATAGCGGTTGGTCTTGCTACAAATATCCCCACCCACAACCTTGCCGAAGTAATCGACGGCGTTGTTGCGCAAATAGACAATCCGCGCATTACTCTTGACGAAATGCTTAAATATATTAAAGGTCCCGACTTCCCCACCGGCGGACTCATTGTCAACGGCGAAGCGATAAAGGACGCATACACAAACGGCAGCGGCAAGCTTACCATGCGTGCAAAAATTTCCGTTGAAAACGGCACAAACGGTAAAAAACTTATCGTTATTCACGAAGTGCCCTATCAGGTAAACAAGGCGGCAATGCTTGTTGAAATTATGAAAATGGTAAACGAGAAGAAAGGCCCCCTTACCGCCATAAGTGATATCCGTGACGAATCCGACCGTGAGGGTCTGCGCGCCGTTATCGAAGTAAAAAAAGACGGCGATATTGACAAGATTCTTCCCTATCTTTATAAATACAGCAATCTGCAAAAGACTTTCGGTGTAAATATGGTAGCCATTGCCGATGGCAAACCCAAACAGATGGGTCTGTTGGAAATCACAAAATGCTATATCGAATATCAAAAAGAAGTTGAGCGCAAGCGCGTTCGCCACGATTTGGAGTCCGCGCGTCAGAGGGAAGAAATTCTGTCGGGGCTTATGATAGCCATACAGAATATCGACAAAGTTATCAAAATAATCCGCTCTTCGCCCAATGTGCGCACCGCAAAAGAGCGTTTGCGCGAAACCTTTGATTTAACCGACCGGCAGGCAACCGCCATACTTGAAATGCGTTTGCAGCGGCTGACCGGGCTTGAAATAGAAAGCCTTGAAAAAGAACTTAAAGAAGTCCGCGCTTTGATTGCCGAACTTGAAAGCATACTTAACAGCAAGGCAAAACTTAACGCAGTTATTAAGAAAAACCTACTTGATATAAAACGCAAATTCAAAAGTCCCCGTAAAACGGAAATTGTTTACGGGCATAAAGAGGAAGAAGTTACCCGCGATACATTCAGGACAGTAGAAGATGTTGTACTTTCGGTTGACAGGCAAAGTTTTATCCGCCGCTCTTTTGTAAAAAACTACAACCTTTCTTCAAAAGACGCTCCGCAAACGGGTAACGACGCGCTAACGCTTATTATGCCCGCGCAAACCGATATGAATGTGCTGTTCTTTACAAATTCGGGCAACTGCTACAACGTAAAAGTTGAGGATATCCCCGATTACAAGTGGCGCGACAAGGGCTGTGCTCCCGGCAGACTGTGTTCCGGCTTTGAAGAAAACGAGCGTATTGTTTTCGGTTTTGTATATAAAGCCGCCCTTCCCGACGGTGAACTTGTTTTCCTTACCGAAAGGGGAATGATTAAAATTTCCGCTTTAAGCGAGTATGCGGTTAAAAAGAATAAATTTAATGCCATTACCCTTAAAGACGGCGATAAAGTTATTACGGTAGATATCCGCAAAAAGGACGCAAGCGTGCTGTTCATAACCCAAAATGCAATGAGCCTTAATATTGACACTTCCGACGTTTCAACCACCGGGCGCGTAACCGCGGGCGTTAAGGGAATCTCTCTTGATGAAAACGACCGTGTTATATTTGCGTCACAGGTAACCGATGAGGGCGAAATTGCGGTATTTACCGAAAAGGGTTACGGAAAACGCACTCTTGCGGTTGACTACGAACTGAGTTTGCGCGCGCGTAAGGGCAACAAGACCTTTGAGTGGCGCAAAAACGGTTCAAACGGGTCAAAAATTGCCGGCGCGGTTTACGTTAAAGAGCCTGTCGATATCCTTGCGCTGCACACAAACGGCGAAACTGACGTATTAAACAGTGAAACACTGTTTATAGAGCAGCGTCTTTCGGCGGGTAAACCCTATATACTTGCAGTTATGGGCGATGAAATTTCCGATGTCTGCACACTGCTGATTTAGGCTTATAATAATTTCGGCATCGGCTTCTGTTTTTATGTGGGGCCGATGCCTGAAAAATGTTTTCGGTAAAAAAACACCCCCGCAAAAAGCGGGGGGTCTTAAATGCACAGCAGCAAGAATGAAAGAAAGAATGTATGAAAAGAAAGGAAATAAATCTGCTGTGCAAATAAAGCAATTTTTATCCGGCAAGGAATCTGTCAACAACAAGTTGCCTGAATTCAGGCGAAAGTGAAGCGAAGTATGCCGTAAACCCTGTCACCCTAACCACAAGATCGGGATAAAGGTCGGGGTTTTTGTTTGCTGCAAGAAGTTTCTCACCGTCAAGCACGTTGATGTTTATCAGTGTTCCGCCCTGCCTGAAATGGCCCTCAATAAGTGTCAGCACGGTATCAACGCCGTTTTTGTCTGCCGCAACGTGAGGGTCAAATTCAATCTGCAAAGGCGCTGCATTTCCCCGTCCGCACTGAACGGACGCTATGCCGTTTGACTGTGCAGTGGGTGCGCCGTCTATACGGAAGTGCGGGTTCGGGTTTGCCCCGTGTGAAATGGGCTCGCCTTTACGTCTGCCGTTGGGTGTTGCCCCTACTTTTGAGCCGTACTCAATCGTCCTTGCCCACGAAAACCAGCCGGGTACAAGTTTGCGCCCCTTTGGCATTTGTTGGTCAACCACCGTTTTAACCCAACATTCCGTTAAACGCTTCGCCCATGTGTCGGAAACCGTTCCTCCGTGGCAGTATTTGGGCGAAGAATTCATAATAAGCCTGAACCGCTCATCGGGAAAATCATTTTCAAGTGCAGAATAAAGTTCGTCCCAGCTTACGCGTTTTTCGGTTTCGATCCGCGTTTCTATTGCGCCAAGTGAATCGGCTACAACAGCAAGCCCTGCGCCGTCCACACCCACGGTATAAAGTTCGGCACATTCCGACGCATCAAGTCCCTTTTCAATGCTTCCGTTAAACATTAAATTCATAATCAGTTCGGGTGTAACATCATGTATGTGGTCAAGATGCAGGTTTACACCCTTTGCAGTTACTTCAACCGCCTTTTTAAGATGTTCGCCGAAAAGTTCAAACAAACGTTTTGTTGATTTTTCTTTTTCGGCTTTCATATCATTAAGCGCACATTCAAACACCTTTGCAATGTTAACCTTTACCGTGTCATTCATCGGGAATTCCTTGCCCGGAACACAGCACCAGTTGCACCCTACCGCTATACGCTCGCGAGCGGTTTTCTTATCCACGCCGTTTTTCATATAGCCCTCGCAAAGGCTTTTATCGCAGCAGAACCGGGGCCAGCCGTTTTTGTTTTTAAGCAAATAGTATACCGCTTTTTTCAAAAACTCCCTGTCGCAATTCCCGTGATACCGAACCGTAAGGTTACAGGAAATGTTAATCGAATCCGCCGCTTCAAGCACGAGGTATGAAAGATGATTCGTTAAATCCCTGTCGAATTCGTCAACGCCCGAAATTTGATAATAGTGCGGGTCACACAAAAGCAGGTCGGCAAGTATAAATTTTGCCGTTTCATCGTCAAGAATACCTGCCTTGATATCACGTTCGTAGTAAGGCAAAAGTACGGTATCAAGTTGGAATCCTGCGCCGTCGCGGGTAAAAATCCTCGATGCGCAGTTAAAGAATACCACCCACTGGCAAGCCTCAATAAACGTTTCGGGCTTGTTCAGGCGAATATTCTTACATGTCAGAACCATCGTTTCAAGCGTTTTGCGTATTTCGGGGCGCGTTTCTTTTTCAAGAAGCTCCTCTGCTTTTTTTGTGTGCCGGTCAACAAACCTTATTATTGCTTTGACGCACTTTTCCTCAGCATCGTAAAACGCTTTTTTGTCCTTATTTATATTGCGGTACTTTTCTATTTTTTCAAGCAGTCCGCCAAAGCCGAGATTCAGCCCTATGCGGTAATCACAGGCAAAATGAGCATCGCCGTCAATCCCTGTCTGAATATTGTATTTTTGCTGCATGGGTTTAAGGTCGTCATACGGAAAACGCTGTTCGTCCCAGCGCTTGCTCCACTGGTCGGTAGACGATGCCATCATCTGCATAAGCTTTTTGTTCTTTTTAAGCCAGTCCGGGGCATAATGCAAGTCTCCACGATAGTTTACAAGCATATCGCGCCATCTGCCGCAAAGCATTTCCATTGGGTCAACATACGCCTCGTGGGCATCAATTACACGGCAAAAGTTCTCGCTCATTCCGTCAAGACCGTAAAACGAGCCGTTTTCGCTGTTATACCAGGGTTCAACCGAATAGCCTTCGCTTATCGGTACTGTGCCGAAGTCATCCAAATCGGTATATCCGTTCTGCTTTCTCTTTTCCAAGGTATGCCTTATTTTTGTTTCACGCATGGATTTCAATCTGTCAGCGTACGAAAGCATATTTGTTAAGTTCCTCCATATTATCGGGTTTTTCAAACCGTTCCTGTTTTATTCCGAGCGCCTCGGCTTTTGTCAAGCCCAGCGGATGATACGGTAAAAGTTCGTACTGTACCGCATTTTTCAAGCCTTTAACAAAACCCGAAGTTCCTTTTATATTCTCAATACTGTCGTTAATGCCTTTAATAACGGGCGTACGCAGAATCATAGGCTTGTTGAGCCTGTCGGCGCGAATGATATTTTCAAGTATCGCTTCATTGCCGACACCTGTATATTCTTTATGTTTTGCGCTGTCAAGGACTTTGATGTCCGCCATTATACAGTCGCAAAGCGAGAGTATTTCCTCATCAAAGCGGTACATTGAAGTTTCTATTGCCGTATTAAGCCCGTGTTTTTTGCAAAGTTTGAGTGTTTCAAGCAAAAACTCTCTCTGCATAAGGGGCTCGCCGCCCGAAAACGTGACGCCGCCGCCATCAGCATAATACGCCCTGTCCTGCAACACATCGGCTAAAACTTCCCCCGGCGTCATTTCTTTTCCGCAAACAACCCTTGCTCCGGCAAAGCAGCCCTCACTGCACTTTCCGCAGCCGATACACTTTTCTTTATAGAAAAGCTCCTGCTTTTGGGGCGAAATGCATTCGGGATTATGGCACCATTTGCAGGCAAGCGGACAGCCCTTCAAAAATACTGTTGTGCGAACGCCGGGTCCGTCGTGAGTAGAGGCGTGCTCAATATCGGCTATCAGCCCTTTAACCACTTATTTTTTCCTCTTTTTTCTCTTTGGCGCTTTTTTGAAGTGCGTCAAGCATCCCCATGATCTCTATGTTTTTCTTTAATGAAACCATATCAAATTCACCGCACTCGCCTTTTTTCTTGGCGGCATAGTAAGTGGGCATATTTTTAAGATGTGCAGGGAAAGAATATTCGGGTATTTCAACTTCCTTGCCGTAAATATCGTAAGCAGCAACATCGGGGGCATTCTCCGCACCGCCGGTGCACTTGATTATCCCGTTTGAGCAAAGCAGTGACGGACCTGACGGTATAACAACACGGGGCGTTGTCCATGTGCCCTCTATAAACGAAAGCTTGTTTTCGTTAAACCTTACAGTAGCGGCAAAGTTATCGTCGGTATCCCCAAAAGGTGTATTAAGGTTGCTTCCGCATGCAAAAATACTTTTGCCCCTGCCTAAAAGCCACGCAGTAAAGAAACAGCCGTAGCAGCCGATATCAAGATATACGCCGCCGCCGTATTTCTGCTGATGCCACCATGTTTTACCGCGCATTTCATCGGTCATTTCCTCTGCCTTTGCGCTGACTCCGCGGTGCTGTGCGCCCTTACCCAAAGGTCCGGTATGCCCGTTGATATACCTTAACTTTTCAGGATCGCCCACAATTTTGTTATCAAGGGCAAACTTGAACTTGTGCAAATACTCACGCCATGCAACGGGCCAGTTTACATATGCCTCAATGCCGTATTTTTCGGCAATCTTACCCATTTCAACTGCTTCTTTATAAGAAACCGCCATCGGCTTTTCAACAACGATGTTTATTTTCTTCTTTGCGCAGTCCTCAAACACACAGCGTTTAAGTGAATTTTCCGTAAGAATAAAAACAATTTCAAGGTTTTCTTTTTCAAGCATTTCCCTGTAATCGGAATAGATGTTTTTGCAGTAGTTTTCCCTTATATTATCCCTGTTCCATGCAGGAGTGTACCTGTACGGCGGAATTTCTTCAACTCCGCTTTTCGCGTCCGCCGCGGCAACAAGTTCAAAATCGGGATGTTCGCTTATATACAGTGCTATTTCATTCACATGCATATGCGCAAAGCCAATTATACCTGCCCTAATCATAATTCTTCTGCCCTTACCTCTCTGTGGGTTTCAGCCGAACGGTAGAAACATTCTATTACCTTGGTAACTTCAAGGTTCTGATGCTCTTTTATAAGGTACTCTTCTTCCCCTTTAAGCACGTTCATAATGTTCGCATACATATAGCGGTGCTGCTCAAAGGGAACGCCCTTATAAAGCCCGTTATCGAACCACTTCATATCGCATTCGCTCTGGAATCTGCCGATATTTTTATAAAGCTTTTCACCGTTGACGCTCAAACCGGCTTTATCTCCGCAGATAACCATATCAAGGTTCGTGGTAGGCAGATTAACCGCCCATGAGAACTTGAAGTTTACGCTCATTCCGCCTTCCAGGCGCATAAATCCGACTGCCAGGTCTTCAACGTTAAATTCGTGCCAATCATAAGGTCTGGGCGTAAAAGTACCCGCATAAGCGCCGCTTTCGGCTATTGAAAGCAGCACATCCTCGCCTTTGTTGCCTATTTTTGTAAACGCGCTGCCCGAAACCGATTCAACTTTTTTATCACCCACAAGCCACAGAAGCGAATCAATAAGGTGTACGCCCAAATCACAGAAGGGACCGCCGAAGTTATGTTCTTTCATATGGAACATTCCCCATGTGGGAATGCCTATGCGGCGGATAAAACTTACATCGGAGAAGTAAATATCACCCAGTTCGCCGGTTGAAATAAGTTCCTTTGAACGCTGCATATAGTTGCGCCAACGCATACACTGGCAGGGGAAAACGTTTTTGCCGCATTTTTTGGCGGTATTCCAAATTTCCTCCGCATCTTTTAACGAAAGCGCCATAGGCTTTTCGCAGGCAACATGCGCGCCCGCTTCAAGAGCCTTGATTGTCCATTCTTTATGGTAATTGTTCGGCGTGCAAACCGCAACAAAGTCGGGTTTCAGTTCGTCAAGCATCTGCTGCGGGTCAAGATACCACTTTTCAACATGATGACGATTTGCGGTTTCTTCCGCCGCTTCTCTGCGAATATCCGCAACGCCTACCACCTCAACTTCACCCTTTTCGCGAAGTATGTTAAGTGCCGGGAAATGTGCGCTGTTGGCAATCATTCCGCAGCCGATTATTGCAACTCTCAGTTTTTTCATTGTTCTACCTCATTTTTCCGTTTCGGCAACATTGCCGTTTTCCGCCGCGCGTCTGCCGGCATCAAGCGCCGCCATTGCGTCAAGATTAAGTTCCATTGATATCATTTCGTCAAGTTCGCCATCGCCGTTCATAAAGTCAATTATATTGTCGCCCATACTTTTCGCAACGATAAGACTGTCTAAATTTATAACTTTGTCCGGTTCTTTCGGCGGGTGCGTCCTGCTTTTGTAAATTTTGATTTCCTTTGAGTGCCTGTCGCACACAATTACGCCGTCGCTTCCGTAAATAACGGGTCCCGTGGCTATTTCGGCGGGGTTATAAGACGACCATGAGCCTTCAAGCAAGCCTACGCCGCTTCCGAAATCAAGCAGCATTGCACTGTAATCCTCAACGTCGGAGAATTTTGTATCAAAGCTCTTTTTTATTGCGCACACGCGCTCGGCACGTTTGCCGAAAACCCATGTTGTGAGCATTGCGCCGTAGCAGGCGTAATCAAGGATTGAGCCGCCGCCCAAGTCATGCTGATACCACCATGTCTTTTTAAGTGCTTCTTCCGGCGGAAGAACTCCGCCGGGCAGATAGGAATAGGGTCCCCATGTTGCAGGTGAACGGTAAACAACCCTGCGGATTTCGCCCACTTCGCCTGCGTCGGCAAGTTTCTTTGCCTGACGGAATGCGGGAAACCACGCTATGGGCCAGTTGGTAACAAGGGTCGTATTGTGTTTTTTTGCACAGTCAACCATTTTCTTTGCGTCTTCATAATTTATCGCCATGGGCTTTTCGATTATCGTTAAAATGCCCATTGAAAGCGTTTTAAGGCAGATATCAACTTTATTTTTATTATCAGCCGCAACAATTGCAATATCGGGGTTTTTATCAAGCAGGTCAAGCCAGTTTTCATAGCGCTCCATTGTGCAGCCGTGGCAGGTAAGGTTTGCTTCCCTGTCCGCATCGGGCTGTTCGTCGTGGGGCGAAACATCGGCATAGCCTATGCAATCAACGTCTTCCCTGTTTTTAAGTGCATTGTAAAGTGTTTCGGCATGAGGGTGCGCAAGCCCGAAAAATGCCGCTTTATACTTTTTCATATTCAGAACTCCGTTTCCATTTTTACAACCGTGCCGCTGTTAAGCGCAACGGGGATTTTTGTCATGATTTCGAGAATATGCCTTGCCTGCTGAGGATTAAGTACCGGTTCGGTGTCGTTTTCGATTGCACGGACGATATCTTTAAGGCAGCAGCACTGGCTTGAAAGTTTTTCAGGTACCGTTTCCCACGTTGCGGGGGTAATCCATCCGCGCATACCTATTGCGTCGGAATCGATATACACTTCCGGCATGGGATTGGACATATACGGTTTGGTAAATGAAATAGTTCCTCTCGTGCCGTAAATTTCAAGTTGCGGCGTCTTTGATGCTTTTTGCGAAAATCCCGTGTCGATAAAGCCCATTTTGCCGTTTTTGAATTTTGCGGTTATTAAATATTCATCGGGAATCTTGTCGGTTTTCATCTGCATTCCGTTATATGCGCCCGAACGCACGCGACGTGCGGTGTCGGTTATCATTCCTGCACAGTAGATGCTCTCGATAGGCCCGAAAACAGTGGTAACTATCTGTAAACCGTGAACGCCCATATCAACAAGCGCGCCTGCACCATCCTCAAAGAACCATGAGGGGTCGGCATCTCTGTACTGGAAATATTCCGGTCCGCCGTGAGCAAGATTGCATTTAAGATATGCCGGTTCACCTATTCCGCCGCTTGCCATAATCTGCTTTGCAACGGCAATATCAAAACGCATGGGATGTATGGGGGCACACGCAAACTTAACACCCTTTTCCTTTGCAAGGGCAATCTGCTTATCAAAAAGTGCAACCGTAGGTGCGGCAGGTTTTTGAGAAATAAGATGTTTTCCCGCTTCAAGCACTGCCATATTTATTTCATGATGCGCCTGTATGCTTGCCGAATCGATAGCGATATCAAAATCGCAGTTTTTAATCAGTTCCTGAACGGACGAATACCACTCCTTTACGCCGAAACGCTCTGCCGCATCGCTTGCACGCTCGGGTACGATATCGCACACCGCAACGCACTCCGCATTTGCCTCTTTGCTGATATTGGGCAGATAAACTCCGCAGCCGAAGCAACCGCAGCCGATTACCGCCACACGCCATTTTTCTTTCATTTTTTATGTCCTCCTTGACATTATTTTATCATATTGATATAATATAAACAGAACAGATCTGTTGTTTTCAAACTTTTAAGTATCACTATTTTAATCTGTGAGGTACCGTATGTTTTATTTCAAAGTTCCCATTTCCCCCGCGCCGAGTCCTCTTTCGGCTTACGATATTTCCCGTCAGACCGTCTGGCACTGCGCCGACGACAGAAATATTATAATTATAATCCTTGAAGGAAAATGCTCTTTTACTATTTTAGGCGAAACCATGATCCTTGAAAAGGGAAATCTGCTTTTGATTCCCGCCGGTCAGGAATATCACCGCCGCCCGTTCAATAACCAAAGCTGCCGCTTTGCGTACATTCACTTTACCACGGTAAAGGAATTTGAACTGATTGAGTACGCCGAGTTTGAATCGGGACTTAACTGCCTTGACGATGAAACTTCCGCCGATGTAAAATATTTTTTTCTTCCGCAGGTATTTGACTCCGCAAAGGAACTTGACAGCATAAGTATGCTGCTTAACCTCGTAATTCGCCAGCACAAGTATGCAAACAGCATAAACAAACTTTCGGCATCCCTTGCACTTACACAGTTGCTTGCCATAACCCAAAAAGAGGTTATCAAGGCTCACGCCCTGTCGGCTGGAAATATTCCCACGGATATGAACGCATCACTGAGAAAAGCGGTAAAATATATTCACTCGCACATCTATGACAGAATAACTCTCAGCACTCTCTGCGACCTTACGAACGTTTCCCCGCAGCACCTTATCAGGCTGTTCAAGGACAGGCTTCATATGTCGCCGGTTGAATATATCAACCACGTTAAAATCTCGCACGCGATACAGTTGCTGGGTCAATCCAACCTTACGGTTGAGGAAATATCCTATAAACTGGGGTTCAGTAACCCAAGTTACTTTTCCCGCGTATTCCGGAAGCATAACGGAAACGCTCCGAACGAGGAACGCGACCGCATACGCAATTACGTTCCTCCGGAGCAGTAAATTAAATGTTATCTTCCTCGCCTTCAAATCCGCCTGATGCGGTAAGGATTTCGGTCTTATCGAACCGCGTTACGGATACGTCCGGCGCGGTATATTCTTTTTTCATCATTTAACCTCCCCGAGAGCGTCTTTGATTTCTTCAAGATGGCTCTCATTACATATTGTCGGGCAAATCCAGCCACCCTCATCGTGCTCGTTCCACGCATAAATCAGCGCAGTATTGGGCTTTTGCGGATTGCTTTTCAGTGCTTTAAACGTATTCAGTGCGTGGGAATAAATTTCTCCTCTTTCCGGCGGCAGCGAATACGTTTTGCCGCCCATCCACGAAACAGGATTATCTATTCTCGGCCTGAAATCATGCCCCAGGCAAATAACGGGAACGCATTCCGAGTCGCTTTTAAGGCGCAGAAGATTCATTTTCTCACACCTTGCGGCAAGGCTTTTATACGTTTCGCCCTGTCCGACGGCGGGGAACGCATAAGAACCTATCGCCTCAAAACATGCAAGCCTGTCAAGCATATACGGCTGATTTTCAGGATTCATACCGATAAAATACGGTCTTTCGCAGCCCGCATTTACGGCATATTCCGTAATTTTGTCTTTAAGATTGCCCGCAGAACAGGCACCGAACACATACACAACGGGACGGTTTTCAAATTTAAGGTAACAGTCCTCTTTCATTGCCGCCGCAAGCGAAGAATATGTTTCTTCGTCAAAACCGGTAACGTGCACTATTGCGCACATTTTAATCCTGTCGCGGTATTTGCTTCTAAGGTGCTGTTTGCGCGCATAACTCATTTCGTCGTTATCGCGGTACCAGCAGTATGCAAAATAGTCGATTCCCGCACTTATCGCCAACTCCGCTTCCCTGTCAAACTGCTCCTGTACAGGCACGGGAAACGTAATTTTACCGTTCTCTTTTTTTGCAAAATACGGAGCGCGGTAATTATACTGCTCGGGTGAAAGCGCCCGTGCAACCTGGCGCGAAACCGTACTTTTTTCGCTGTCGGTTGAAAAATACGCGTCCCATCGAATCGCACCCGCGGTAAAGGGCTGAAAGCCCTTTAACTGTTGCGGTTTTTCTGCATTTTTTGCGGGCGTAACGTTGAAATCTTTAACTTCAACGTCACACAGCTCACCGGAAGTCTGCAAAAAATACGAAATTACGTATTTTGTGTTCTGCGGAGTAACAAATTCGCTTTTAAGCGTTGTCCACTCATCTGCCGAAACCGATTTCGGCTCGGCGGAATCGTAATAGACATACTCTTTGCCCTCATATTCATAGGCGATTTTGTTTACCGCCCTGAATCCGCATTTCTCCGCCGCGCGAATTTTAATTTCAGTGTAAAAGTGCCCTTTTTCCGAAAGGCGCACCGCGTAAGAGGAATAAGGATATTTTCTGTTTGAAACAAGTGTGTATCCGTCTATTTCCTCTAAAACTGCCTCGCCCTCGCCGAAAACATCAAGATTTCTCATTTTTCTTTTTTCTTGCAACTACCACAGCCGCCGTGGTGCCGCCGCCTACGGCAAGCACCGCGCCTATAATAATCCAAACAAGCGCACCGTTTCCGGCGTCAGGCACAGTATTGCCGCTGGGGGTGGGAGTTGCTTCTGCCTGTGTTCCCGCATTATCGGTAGGTGTAGGAGCAATGTTGCCGCTTTTATATTCCTGTATTGCACGTTTAAGCGCATCAAGATGCGTCCTGTTTATCTTCGGTGTTCCGTCATCGTTGAACAACTGATTGCCGCCTTTATCACACTCAATCGTGGGGCAAATCCAGCCGCCCTCATCGTGTTCGTTCCAGGCGTAGATGGTGATGGTGTTTGCAAGGGTTGATGCCTTGTTGCTCTCGTCGTTAGTAAAGTCGAATGCCGCTTTTACGAACTCATAAAGTTCCTGCTCTGTTGCCTGTGCTGCGTAACTGTT
>CAKRZX010000005.1 GCA_934434555.1 uncultured Clostridia bacterium | reverse complement strand
GTGGGGGCAGAAAGTGCCCCCACTTTCACTATTTGGGGGCGAAAAGCGCCACCATATATCATAAATGATGGGTTCAAGGGAAAAATCCCTTGCTAGAACAGCATTTGGATGGAGACATCTCTAATGCGTATCTAGCCGTTAGGGTAAACATGACATTAGGATGGCTTTCAATGATGTTTAATAGACGGGGACCATACTGTTCACATTCAGGAACGAGAATGCTTTCAACTTTATCTGTGATGTATTCTGCGAATTTGTCCACCAGTACTTCCGGTACGGTGAGCTCGCGGTCTTCAATAGATATGTTTAGAGTGGTAAACTACTGTTACGGAAAATCGCCGGCATTATATAGTAGCAAAGTGTGTATATCGACTGTTTCTCAAATGCTTCAACAGTTAAGACCTCGGCTTTGCTGTCCCAAAATAGACAGATTTATGCTGTGAGTTAAGATTTTGGTAAGCGTAGACTTATTTCCGATTTGATAGGATATGTTTCCGAGAACGGGCAGGCTTTCTAACATCAATCAGGAAGTATCGTGCCATATAGAAAGTGTTGTGATGCTGACAAAATGAAAGAGATTTTTGACGTTTATAATGACGATATGGTGCCCACGGGGCGCACATTTTGCGAACAAAAAGAGTTAAAATGCGGCGAATACGGGCTTCTTGTGCATGTTATAATCAGGTGCAAAGGAAAGTATCTTTTACAGCAGCGGTCACTGTGCAAAAAGTTTTATCCGGGTCAATGGGACGCCACCTGCGGCAAAGTCCGTGCAGGCGAAACCGCTGTTGACGGCGCAATCCGCGAAGTTTACGAGGAATTGGGCATAAAAAGCGACAAAAGCGAATACACGCTGCTTTACAAAAATATTTACGCCGCAAAAGTGCTGCTTTGTATCTTTTTGCTTGAAAAAGATTTTGACCTTTCGGAAATTGTATTAAAAAAAGACGAAGTTGCCGATGTAAAATTCTGCACGCTTGACGAAATGATTAAAATCCTTGCTCCGAGCAAAAACAGCGAATATATTGATGTGCTTTATAACATAAAATGACCGCCGAAAGCGGTCATTTTTCTAATTCAGTTCAATCAGCGGGTTTGACAAATTGCTTTCCGCTATTGCGCGGAGCTTATTTTACCCCATATCAAGGATTGGATTACTTAAACTGCTGTTAAGGATTTCGGTTACTTTTTCACCCATTTTGGCTTGAATTCTCTCAATCAGGTCTGCGGCAATCTTTTTCTCCTGCTCATTAAACTTGTATTCAAGGGTGCAATCTACTATTCCGTTACCGAAACGATAAAAAACAGTTGAATATGTTATTCCAAACCCTTTACGCACAATGGGCCTTGTTGACATACAGTCTTCCCAAATTGCAGGATTATTATCTTCGGTCTCGGGTACATAAAACAAATGAAGATTGTTATTGGATATATTTGTGCCGAACTCACCGCCTGACGGCCACAAACCGGGGTTTTCTATTTCCTCATAATACTTATAGTCTTTTACTCTTTCGAATTTCGCATTTGCAAGTAAAGATTTTATTGTATTCATTGTGTTTGCATCATCAAGTACAAAATAAAAACGTCTCTCGTAGTCAACCATCCAAGTATCGTTCAGTTTGTTATTATTTGGATAGCCCATAAGCGTCATCATATAAAAGCGTGTTGAATCGTTAAGACTATCAATAATTTCCCTTACGTGTTGTTCGGAATAATTAAAGATATAATAATAAAATTTCTTTTCGGAAGAGAATGATTCACGGCTTTTTACAAATTTGCTTTCATTATATTGGATAAATTTTACATTATAATAATAGCTTGATTCCTGCTGCATACCATACTTATAAAGCGTATTAGGGTCAACCGTAGGTGTAGGCGGCACAGGCGTTGGCGAGGGTGTCGGCGTTACTGTCGGTTTTGCGGTAGGCGACGGCGGATACGTGGGAACGCGCCAAGGAGTTTCCAACGGTTCTGTTGGCTTTGGAGTAACGGTAACATACACTTCGTCCGTTGCTTGCGGTGTGGGTTGAGGTGCGGGAGATTTATTGCAGCCGGAACATATTAAAAGTATTGCGGTAAGAATAGTGCAAATTTGTTTGTATTTCATATAATTATCCCCCGTTTATATTAAGAATAACTTCATCCATTGATATACCGTTATAATTCTCAGTAATAGATTTCGTTATTTGCGAGTAAAGAGTATTGAACTTCTCTCGGTCGTACACGCGCATTTCGGCACTAATGGTACTGTAACTCGTTCCTGTTCCGAAATTAAAAATCACATCGCCGTTATTAAAAAGCATAAGACCTTTTCTCAATAAAATTTTTTCCTCGCTGCTTGCTTGCGGTTCTATTGCTTTTCCCGTCGAACTGTCAACTTCGTAATAAATATAAATTCTTTCGCCGTCGGCATACAGACCTAATTCCCGAAGCGAACCTCCGCCACCTCCTGCCGGGGGCGAAATCTCATCAGGCCAATGCTCGGCGTATCTGTATGTACTGCATTTTTGAAATTCAAGATGAGAAATAATTTCTTTCAATTCGTCCACAACAGATTTGTTGTTTATAACAAATGTTTGATTGAACGGCTCGTCAAACAGTGTATCGACATTGATAATCATAAAATCGGAATCTGAAATATATTTAACAATATCTCTTATTTGATTTTCCGAATAATCAAAAACATAGTCGTAAAACTCATTTTCGTTTTGGAAGTCTTTCGGTGTTTTAGTATATTTCTTTTCATCGGCAAGGTTTACAGTATAATTAAAGCAACTGTTCAAGCGTTCAGGGACACGGGATAGAGAATTTCTTTCCGTGACAGTAGGAGTTGGTTCTGTCACTTCCGGTGTAACAGTAACATACACTTCGTCCGTTATCTGTGGTGTGGGTTGAAGTGTATGCGAACAGCCTGAAAAGAAAATGAACATATATAAAAGTGCCATACAGGATAACTTGTAAAATTTCATCGTGTGACCAACTCCTTAATCAATTCCAAAGACATAATATCACACAATTTTCCAAAAGTCAATACCCTAAGATAAAAAAATTCACAAAAAAATAATAAAGCGCCAAAAAGGCGCTCTAATTTACTGTTTTTCATTCTTTTTTAACAGTGTGCTGAGTTCGTGCATAAAGGAATCTATATCTTTGAATTCGCGGTAAACGGACGCAAAGCGGACGTAGGCGACCTGGTCAAGGTCCATAAGTTTATCCATAATCATTTCGCCGATTTCAATTGAACTGATTTCATTATCCATTGCGTTATGTACCTGACGGTCAATTTCGTTTACAACGTGTTCAATCTGGTCAACAGAAACCTTGCATTTTTCGCACGCTTTTACTATTCCGCGGCGCACTTTGTCAATTTCAAACAACTGTCGGCTTCCGTCTTTCTTTACGACCATAACGGGAGAAGATTCGATTTTTTCGTACGTGGTAAAGCGTTTGCCGCACTCGGGACATTCTCTGCGGCGGCGGATTACACTCCCCTCTTCCGTGGGTCTTGAATCGAGAACCCTGCTGTCAAGACAGCCGCAATACATACATTTCATACTTTGCCTCCCAAAAGTAATTTATTATAAAGTTCAAGAGTATCTTTGTCTTTCCGTGAAGATTCAATTTTCACGTTTCCGCCCGAAAAATTTTCAAGTCCGTTTTCCGCCAAAACGTGTTTTAGATGTCCTATTGTGCCGTCTATCCCGTCAAAAACGGAGATTTTGCCTAAAATGCGTTCGATTCTGTCCTTGACAAACGGATAGTGTGTGCAGCCGAGCACTGCCGCAGTGGCACCGATATCAGCATACGGACGCAGAATTCCGGAAAGATAACCGTCGATATCGCAGTTGCCGAAAGCCGCTTCTTCGATTTTCTTTGCCAAATGCGGACAGGAAACTTTGATTACACGGCGGGCTGAATCGTACTTGTTTATAAGCGAATCCACCCGCTTTGACGAAAGCGTAACGTTTGTTGCCAACAGCAGCACTTTGCCGTCTGTCTTTTCAAGGGCAGGCTTTATTGCCGGTTCCATACTTATTATGGGGAAAGCATATTTTTGCCTTAAAAAATCCACGGCAACGCTTGTGGCGGTATTACAGGCAACAACAAGTGCCTTTATGCCCTGATTTGTTAAAAAATCAACCGCTTTTTCCGAAAGCGAAAGCACCTGCGAATCGCTTTTTTCGCCGTAGGGTGCGTTGGCTGAATCGCCGAAATAGATAAAATTCTCTTTCGGCAATGCGGTTACGGCGTATTTAAGTACCGAAAGTCCGCCTACGCCCGAATCGAAAACGCCGATTGGTAACGTATTCATTCCTCTTCCTCGGATTCGTTTCCGTCGTGCCGCTTTTCGTCAAGCAGCGGAATTGTCAACTGTTCCGGTTCGTCAAAATCGGTCTGTTCAAGCAATGCAAGATTTTCCTGCATGGGCAAGTCATCAAGAGAATTCAAGCCGAAATGCCTTAAAAACAGGTCGGTTGTACCGAAAAGCACGGGGCGCCCGATAACGTCCTTGTGCCCCACTTCTTCAATTAGGCCTTTTTGCCTTAAACTCATTACCGAATAATCGCACTTTACGCCGCGAATCTGTTCAATTTCGCCCCTTGTCACGGGCTGACGGTATGCGATTATTGAAAGTACTTCAAGTGCCGACTGTGAAAGCGATTTTTTTTGTATCGGGTTAAGCAAATCTTCAACGTATGCGGCGTTTTCGGGATTGGTGCAAAGTTGAAGTTTCGTTCCGAACTCTTTAAGAAGAATTCCGCTTGTGCCGGAATATTTCCTTTCGAGCAGTTCAAGCCCCTGCCGAAGTTCCATTCCGCTTATGTTTATTACTTTTTTTATATCCTCCGTGTCAAGCGGTTCACCAACTATAAAAAGCAGAGTTTCCACTGCCGAGGCTATTTTAGTTTCCTCCATCGGACAATTCCTCCGAATTACTGTCAATATTAAGAATAACGGTTATTTCACCGAAATTTTCTTTTTGTTTAAGGTGAAGAAAGGCGGTTTTCCACAGTTCGAGCATTGCGGCAAAGGTGGTAACAACCTCGCTTTTGTTGCCGTCGTCCTCAAACAGTTCAAAAAACGACATTTTCTTTTTTGCGGCAAGTTTGCGGCGGATATAGGACATTTTGCCCTTTACCGTGTACACGTCGCGCCTGATTTCACGCTGCTTTTTTACTGCGTTTCCCTCAACGCGTTTAAGAACTTCATTGAAAGCCGCCATAAGCGAATCAAGGCTCATTTCATTAAGTTCGATGCGCTCTTCCATATGCATTTCTTCGGGAAGTTTATAATAAACACGCAGATTTTCTTCTTCTAAATCGTGCAGTTTTTCGCCGGCTTCCTTGTAAAGTTTGTATTCAGTAAGCCTGCGGATAAGCGCCTGTTCGGGGTCCTCTTCCCCATCTTCCACGGGAGCGGGTTTAGGCAAAAGCGAACGGGATTTTATTTCAAGCAAATGCGCCGCCACTGTTAAAAACTCGCTTGCGTTTTCCATATCGAATTCCGAAATGCCCTCAATATATTTAAGATATTGGTCGGTTATGTCGGAAACGAAAATATCTTTTATATCGATTTTATCTTTTTCAAGCAAGTGCAAAAGCAAATCAAGTGGACCCTCAAAGTGGTCAAGTTTTAGTTGAAGTTCCATTTTACCTACCTGAAAGCGATAAATATCAAGTCCACAATGCTGTTTATTGCATTAAATAAGCCGCTGGTTATTATTGAAAGGAAATTTGTTTGATAAATCAAAAGCAAAAATACAATCATAATAAAGTTGGAGTACCGCTCAACAAACGCGCAGAACTTATAGCATTTTGAAATGAACAGTTCGCGGAAAATCTTGTAGCCGTCAAGGGGCGGGACTGGCAGAAAATTGAATACAGCAAGCGAAATATTGCAGTAAGCAAGATATCTTAAAGCCAGCAGAACAGCAGAGGCAACAATTGTGGCTGTTGAACCCGTAATATGGCTGAACGCGATATAATAGCAAAAATCAAACAAAAACGTTGCAACAAAGGCAAGGATCAGGTTCGCAATTATTCCCGCGGAGGCAACGATAATCATACTTTTTTTGCCGTTGCGGAAGTTCTGGGGGACTACCGGTACGGGTTTTGCCCAGCCGAATCCCACAAGAATCATACACACAAGCCCCAGCGGGTCAATGTGCTTGAACGGGTTAAGCGTAAGCCGACCGGTGCTTTTTGCATAGCCGTCGCCCTGTTTGAATGCCGCATAGCCGTGGGCATACTCATGAAAAGTAAGGGAAATAAGCAAAAGCGGAAGCAAAATTAAAAACGAAAGCACGCCTTGCATTGCGTCCTGAAAAGATGCGCCGCCGAAAATAATATCAAGTAACATATGTAACTCCTGTTATTTAAGATAATCGGGTATAACGTCGTTTGCGGTTATGTATTCATAAGTCTGCCGCTTTACTATTTCGCGGCTTTCGCCGTCCTTTACAAGCACCATTGCGGGAACCGCATTGCGGTTGTAGTTGCTTGCCATTGAATAA
Source organism: uncultured Clostridia bacterium (assembly GCA_934434555.1). Lineage (GTDB taxonomy): Bacteria > Bacillota > Clostridia > Christensenellales > QALW01 > UMGS1322. The sequence goes on along the minus strand of CAKRZX010000005.1, from coordinate 109,720 downwards.
TTGTACGCACCCGTTGTGAACACGGCAAGAATATCTCCCCGTTCAAGTTGGGGCATCGGGCTGTTCCAGGTAATCATATCGCCCGATTCACAGCATTTTCCCGCTATTGATACGGGATAAACGTGTTTTTCATACATTTTGTTTGCGCACACGGCATCGTATTCCGCACCGTACATCGCAGTGCGGACATTTTCAAACATACCGCCGTCGCAGTTGCAGTAAGTGCGCACGCCTGTAATTTCTTTCAGCCCGTTAACAGTATAAAGCGTCGTTCCCGCCTCGCCCACGATTGATCTGCCCGGTTCTATTGAAACGATCGGCATCGGGAAATCTTCCTTCCCGCAAAGGTCTTTAAGCGTATCGGAAATGATTTTTATAAACGCGTCGAATGTCTTCGGTGTATCGGCATCGGTATATCTTACGCCGTAACCGCCGCCGCAGTTAAATTCTTTTAACGTAATGCCGTATTTTGCCTGTACTTCACAGGCAAAGGAAACAAGATGTTCGCAAAGCAGTATAAACGGCTTTTCATCAAAAATCTGCGAGCCGATATGGCAGTGTATGCCGTGAAGAACCATATGTTCGCTTTTTGAAACAATCTCCGCGGCGCGGATTGCCTGATTATCGGATATTCCGAAACCGAACTTGCAGTCCATACGCGCGGTCTGAACCGCCTTATGGGCATGAACATCGATATTCGGGCGCAGCCGCAAAGATACTTTGATATTTTTGTTTTCCTCTTTGCAGACTTTTTCAATAAGTTCAAGTTCGTCAAAACCGTCGGCAATAATGCAGTAAATGCCGTTTTTAACCGCCATACGGATTTCTTCTTCCGTTTTGCTGTTGCCGTGAAGCTCGATTTTATTCGGGTCGATTCCTGCCGAAAGCGCAGTATAAAGTTCGCCGCCCGAAACGGTGTCGATTCCCAATCCCTCGCTTTGGGCAATTAAAAGCACTGCTTTTGTATTAAGCGCCTTTGACGCATACATAACTCTGCCGTCGGGAAAATATTTTTTCATGGCGTTTACGGCATCGCGGCAGTTTTTGCGCACAGCGCTTTCATCAAGAACATAAAGCGGAGTGCCATACTGCTTTGCAAGCAAAACAGCATCGCACCCGCCCAAGGTAAGGTGACCGTTACTGTTAACGGTCATTCCGTAATGCAACCTCAAAGTATATCACTCCTTACGGGATATGATATCATAAAATGCGCATTACGTCAATTTATTGCTTCCAAAATGACAGAATTTTCTTTATTCTGTCCACGAATCCTGCTTTTTCGTAACATCTGTCGGCGCAAAGGGGAATTTGTGCAACATCGCTTCCGTTTACGGAAACAATCATTCTGCCCATACCCTCGCCCGCCTGAACCGGTGCATCAACGCTTTCGGGCGTTTCAAAGCGCACGTCAAATGTTTCGCTGCCGTCATTTTTAAGGCAAAGCGACAGCCCTTCCTGTGCCGTAACGTTTACAAAATCTTCTTTTCCGCCTTTAAGGGGAACCTGACAGACGCTTTCGCCGATGTTTACAACGGTTCTGTTTTCAAAATTTGCAAAGCCGTAGTTTATAAGTTTTGCTGCGTCACTGAATCTGTCTTTACTGCTGTTCCCGCCCAAAATAACCGAAATCAGGCGCATATCGCCCCGTTTAGCCGTTGCAGTTATGCAGAACTTCGCCTCATTTGTGGAGCCTGTTTTCAAGCCGTCACAGCCGGCAAGGGAACGAATTAGTTTGTTGGTGTTTACAAGTTCGGTTTTTCTGCCGTCTTTATCGTGTTTCAGTTCGTCCATCCAAGCGGTGCTCCACCTGAAATAGTCCTCGTGGGTAAGCAGTTCTCTTGACATTTTCGCCACGTCCGCGGCGGTGGAATAATGTCCTTCTGCCGGCAGACCAGTGCAGTTTTTGAAGCTTGTGTCGCTCATGCCCAAGTCTTTTGCCTTGCGGTTCATTTTAACAACAAAAGTTTCTTCACTGCCCGCCACGCGCTCAGCCATTGCAACCGCCGCATCGTTGGCAGACGCGATTATAATCGACTTTATAAGGTCGGACGCTTTGTAATTGTAATCGGCGTCGATAAACGCCTGCGAACCGCCCATTCCCGCTGCATTTTGACTTACTTTTATGCTTTCGTCAAGTGAAAGCGTGCCGTCCTCAACGGCGTCAAAGATAAGATTCAGCGTCATAACTTTCGTAACGCTTGCGATAGGCAAATGTTCCTCGCCGTTTTTGTCAAACAAAATCTTTCCGCTTGACGCGTCAACAAGCACTGCCGCCTTTGCTTCAACCGTGATTTCATCGTTGCCCGTACAGAATGCGGTCAACGGAAAACACAATATAATCAGACTTAAAATTAAAACAAGAAATTTTCTCATTAAAAAATCCTCCTTTCCGAAATATATTTTTTGCTTAAAAGGAGGATTTTATTTTTAATTTTACAGGAAAGTATTGAAAAAACCGTACAGTCCGCTTTTGAAAAGACTTAAAAGCAGCAAAATCAAAAGAATTGACAGTAAAAACATCAGGGAAACAAGCAGAATTGAGCGTAAAAGAACAATATCGGACGTGTCAAGACTTCGTTTGCGGGAGTGATATATTCTGAAATCAATAATTTTTTTAGTAAGTATAACACCCGCCGCCATTGTCAAAAGCGATATAATTCCCACTGCTGCGGTGCTGAAAGCGCCACGCAGTTTCAAAAAATACGCCGAAACGCGCAGTACAAGTCCCAACTTAAAGGAAAGCGAAAACAGATTAAAAACGGTTACGGGAAAAACAATCCATGAAATAAACCCAACGCAGAAAAGGCAAAGATTCTTTAACGTTGATAAAAAGCATTCGCCCGCGCATTTTGCGGCTGTTTTGCCCGAAAAGAAAGCGAAAAGCCCCAGTTCAAAGCAGCCTCCGGCACATTCGTAAACATTTTCGTGAATAAGTTTTTCGTAATTCCACCCTGACGCAAAACCGATTAAAGCGCACAGCACAAGCACTATATATATTATTTTGTCCCTTTTCAAGATTTCACCCCGAATAAACTCTTTTTTTAAGTTTATTCGGGAAAACTTTAATTAAGAACCGACATTTTCACCCGGTCGGCAATCATACAGAGAAACTCTCTGTTTGTGGGCTTACCTTTGTCGTCACGCACCGAGAAACCGAATTTCTTTACAATTTCTTCAACATTCCCCTTTTCCCACGTGCGCTCAATCGCATAGCGGATATTTCTTTCAACGCAAAAAGCGGTGGTTGAGTTCTTTTTCGCAACAAACTCATATATTTCGTCGGCAGAAGAAAATATGCCGTTTTCAAGCATATATTCAACCGAGTCACGGCAGTATCTGTAACCGTGAATTTTTTTGCTCATACCCAAAACATCAAGTTGAAAAGTAATTTCCTTAAAATACATATCAGTTTTTATATTTATCGCAAAGCGAGTTTATCCTATCGGTAAATTTTATCATTTCACCGTTGGCAAGACGGCTGTTTTGCTCAATAACCGCCATAAGCCGTTTGCCCGCGGCAACAAGTCTGTCGTATACGGCGTTGGTCTTTTTCGGCTTTTTAACGGACTTTTTAACTTCCGCCTTAACGGTCTGTGTATTTGCTATAAGGTCAAATTCATCGCCGCTGTAAGGCGCACAGGCGGGAATTGAAAGCGTATCGGTAATTAAAGCGGCAAAGGAATCGCACACACCGTCGTTTCCGTGATTGACAAATACGTTCTTCGGCTTCGGAGAAATATTTTCAAGCCAACCAAGCAACATATCTCTGTCGGCGTGACCGCTTATGCCCCTCATTTGTTCGATATTTGCCCTAACCTGAATCTTTTCGTTAAAAAGCGATACTTCCTCTGCCCCACCGGTTAAAGCGCTGCCGAGAGTTCCCTCTGCCTGATATCCGACAAAAAGCACGGTGCATTCTTCACGCCACAGATTATGTTTCAAATGGTGGCGGATTCGCCCCGCCTCGCACATCCCCGATGCGGAGATAATAACTTTCGGTTCGCTGTCGGCGTTAATCATTTTTGATTCGTCCGATGTTACCGAAACGTGCAGTCCCTCAAATCTTATGGGATCTATGCCTCGGTTTATCAATTCAAGTGCTTCGGAATCGTAAAAATCGGTCATTCCGTCGGAATAGATTCCCGTTGCTTCAATCGCAAGCGGACTGTCCACATACACGGGAAAATTCCTGTGATTTTTAATCAGATTCTTCTCTTTTATAATGCGGATTAAATACAAAAGTTCCTGCGTTCTGCCAACGGCAAAAGCGGGAATAACCACGTTTCCGCCCTTATCAAGGGTGGATTGAATTATCCGTGTCAGCTGCGCCACGTAATCGGGACGGTCGCCGTGAAGTCGGTCGCCGTAGGTGGATTCGATTACAACGTAATCAGCCTTATCGGGCTTTTGCGGGTCGCGGATTAGCGGACGGTCTGTGTTTCCGATGTCGCCTGAAAACAGCAGCCGTGCAGTTTTCCCGTTTTCGTCAATATCGATATAAATACTTGACGAACCGAGAAGATGTCCCGCGTCAAAGAACGTTACGCGAATGCCCGAAAACAGTTCAAACGTTTCGTTGTATTTCTTTGAAACAAAAAGTTTCATTGTATTTTCCGCGTCATTTACCGTGTAAAGCGGAACATAGGGTGCATCGCCCGCCCGCTTGGCTTTTCTGTTGCGCCATTCCGCCTCGGATTCCTGAATAAAAGCGGAATCTTTAAGCATTATTGAGCAAAGCAGATTCGTTGCAGCCGTGCAGTATATGGGTGAAGAGAACCCGTTTGCATACAGATACGGAATCTTGCCAGAATGGTCCATATGGGCGTGTGTTAACAAAAGCGCGTCAATTTCGCCCGTTGAAACGGGAATATCGCAGTTTTCGTAAATGTCTTTCCCCTGCTCCATTCCGCAGTCGATTAAAATTTTCTTTCCGCACGCTTCAAGCAGAGTACACGACCCCGTAACCTCGTGCGCGGCACCTATAAAAGTAAGTTTCATTATTTTACCTCCGCAAGAATAGCATATCACATAAAAGCAGCGCCGTCAAGGCTTGAAATTTGATTTTTTTGTCAAAAAAAGCGGCGCAATTACATTATTACGCCGTTGAGTTCTTTTATTTTTTCTTCCGTTGCTTCGGGAAAATCTTTTAAGGGAAAATCAATATTTATTTTTTCGTATTTTGAAGAACAAAGTTTACGAAAAGGCAGGAGTTCGATTTCGTCCACACAGGGAAGTTTCAAAGCATTCAACCTTTTAACTGAATCGGCACTGTCGTTAAGTCCCGGGATTATCACTTGCCGTATTCTTGTTTTAATATTATTTTTGTTAAGATAATCAAGAAATTCAAGCGGCTGTTTCATTGAAATTCCCGTATATTTTATGTAGTCCGCATCGTTTGTATACTTGATATCAAGCATACAGTAATCGGTCAGTTCAAGCAAAGACTTTGCTTTCCCGTCAAGCAGAAAACCGCTTGTGTCAAGGCAGGTATTTATGCTGTTTTCTTTGCTTAAATGAAATATTTCGGCTGCAAAATCACTTTGCAAGAGGGGTTCACCGCCCGAAAGCGTTATTCCTCCGTTTTTGCCGAAGTATTCTTTATAGTTGAGCATTTTACCGACCACATCTTTTGCCGAATACTCTTTTCCGCCGAAAAAATCCCACGTTTCGGGATTGTGGCAGCACGCGCACCTTAACGGACAGCCCTGAAAAAATACAACAAATCTGACCCCGGGACCGTCAAGGGTCCCCAGTGTCTGAAATGATGAGATGCGCCCGGTCATAAGTTCTCGTGGAAAGTACGGCTGATAACTTCCCGCTGCTGTTCCTTTGAAAGTTTGTGGAAGTTTACCGCATAGCCGGAAACGCGTATTGTAAGGTTGGGATATGATGACGGGTCGTTATATGCCTTGATAAGCGTTTCGCGGTCAAGCACATTCACGTTTATGTGATGTGCTTTTTTTCTGAAATAACCGTCGAGAATGTTTACAAGATTCGGAATTCTCTCTTCTTTCGACCTGCCGAGCGTGGCGGGCGTGATTGAAAAAGTATTTGAGATTCCGTCGCGGCAATCATCATAAGACAGTTTTGCAACGGAGTTAAGAGACGCAAGGGCGCCGTTTTCTTCCCTGTTGTGCATAGGATTTGCGCCCGGAGCAAAAGGTTCGCCCGCGCCGCGTCCGTCGGGTGTTTCGCCCGTGTGTTTGCCGTACATTACATTTGAAGTAATCGTCAAAACGGAAAGCGTATGCTCCGCATTGCGGTACGTGGGCGTTTTGCGAAGTTCTTCAATCATAATGCGGGTAAGTTCCTTTGCGATTAAATCAACTCTGTCGTCATCGTTGCCGAATTTCGGGAAATCGCCCTCGGTTTGAAAGCCTATAATACAGCCGTTTTCATCTCGCTTTGTGCGAACACGGGCGTACTTTATTGCGGAAAGCGAATCTGCCGTTACGGACAGCCCCGCAATGCCGAACGCCATAAAACGGTGAACAAGAGTGTCGTGCAGAGCCATCTGGCATTTTTCGTATGCGTATTTGTCGTGCATAAAATGAATCACGTTCATCGTGTTTACGTAAAGTTTTGCAAGCCAAGCGGCATAGACCTTAAAGCGGGAGAAAACCGCGTCAAAATCAAGAATATCGTCTGTAAACGGCTCGTTTTGAGGTCCTATTTTCGTTCCGCTTGAAGCGTCAAAGCCGCCGTTAAGCGACAAAAGAAGCAATTTTGCCAGGTTACACCTTGCACCGAAAAACTGCATTTGCTTGCCTGTTTTCATAGCCGAAACGCAGCAGGCGATTGAATAGTCATCGCCGTAAACAGGACGCATAATGTCGTCGTTTTCGTATTGAATTGAATCGGTGTCGCAGGAAACGCAGGCGCAGAATTCCTTGAATCCTTGTGGGAGATTTTCCGACCAAAGCACGGTTAAGTTGGGCTCGGGTGAAGAAGAAAGAGTGTAAAGCGTGTTGAGCATACGGAAACTGTTCTTTGTGACAAGCGTTCTGCCGTCCTCGCCCATTCCGCCGACCGCTTCCGTTATCCACATCGGGTCGCCGCCGAAAAGTTCATTATATTCGGGCGTGCGCAGATGACGGGCAATGCGCAGTTTAAGCACGAAGTCATCCATAAGTTCCTGTGCGTCGGTTTCGGTTAAAATACCGCTTGCAATATCCCGCTCAATATAGATATCAAAGAATGTGCTTACCCTGCCCAAGGACATTGCCGCACCGTTCTGTTCTTTTATCGACGCAAGATATCCGAAATACGTCCACTGTATGGCTTCGCGGGCGTTTGCTGCGGGCTTTGATATATCAAAGCCGTAGGAAAGCGCCATTTCCTTAATGTCGTCAAGTGCCTTAATCTGCATTGCAAGTTCTTCTTTGAGGCGAATGGTATCCTCGTCAAAATCGCCGTTAAAAAGAGTTTTAACATCTTCTTCCTTTCCTTCTTTAAGCCTGTCAATGCCGTAAAGAGCAATGCGGCGGTAATCGCCTATAATGCGTCCGCGGCCGTAAGCGTCGGGAAGCCCCGTGATTATGTGGCAGTGGCGGGCAAGACGCATTTCATCGGTATAAGCGTTGAAAACGCCTTCGTTGTGAGTGGTGCGATAACGGAATTCGTTTTCGATTTTTTCGCTTAACTTATAGCCGTATGCCTTGCACGCCTGACGCGCCATACGGATTCCGCCGAACGGATTTACACCCCGTTTAAGGGGGCGGTTCGTCTGCATACCAACGATAATTTCATTTTCTTTGTCTATGTACCCGGGCACGTAAGCGGTGGGCGTTGATACGGTTTCGGTATCAATATCAAGCACGCCCCCGTACAGTTTTTCAAGTTCAAAAAGCGAATCCGTTTTCTTTTTTAGTTCCTTTGTGCGCTCCGTTGCGCCGGACAAAAACGAAGAATCGCCCTTATATTCGGTATAGTTTCTCTGTATAAAATCGCGAACATTTATTTCGTTTTCCCAAATGCCGCCTATAAACCGTTTATTTTCCATATATTGACCTCCCGAATAATTTTCGTGTCAATATAATACTACATATAGATGTTTGTGTCAAGTAAATAATCTATATTTTGTGTGAACAAAGCAAAAAGGCAGAAAATATTAACCTGCCTTTTCCTCTGCATATTCGGTTTGCGAAAGCATGTTCTCTATAAAGATTCCGTATCCGCGGGTGGGGTCGGCAATCATAACGTGAGTTACCGCACCGATAAGTTTGTTGTCCTGCACTATCGGACTGCCGCTTAAACCCTGAACTATTCCGCCGGTTTTTTCAATCAGGTCCGGGTCGGTAACCCTGATTACCATACTTTTTTCCTGCGGCACCGACTGCGCGTTTACCTTTATGATTTCAATCGAATACGCCTTGACTTCTCCGCCGTCAAAGTCGGTATAGATTTCCGCACCGCCCTCGTGGACGGAATCCTGTCTGCCGAATTCTATCTCCGTTTTTGAAGTAAAATCCGAATCCGCTTTACCCACAAGCCCGAACCGCGTATTTTCTTCAACAGTGCCCAAAACCGACGCGTTTACGCCGAAGGTGCCTTTAAGTTCTCCGGCGGATGATTTTTTGCCCTTGTTTACGCCCGTAACCGTGCATTTTACAATCCGTCCCGTTTTAAGTTTGAGCGGCGAAGAATTTTCGTTTATAGAATGCCCCAGAGCCATGTAAATTCCGCTTTCGGGGTCAAAAAACGTTACTGTGCCCAGTCCCGCCGCGCCGTCTTTAAGCCAAAGCCCCAGTTTATATTCTCCGTCGCTTTTAACGGGCGTGACAGACGCATTATAAAGCATATTTTCCCGCCGAAAAACAAGGGATAATTCTTTGCCTTTCGACTTCCGTATTATCATATCCATATTCGAAACGTCATCGAGTTTTATTCCGTTTGCCGAAACAAGATAATCACCCTTTTTTATACCCGCATTTGCGCACGGCGAACTTTCTCCGCTTTCCGTTTTTACGGAAGTGATACCGGTTACAAGCAAACCATCGCTATAAAGGGCAACGCCCACCGTCTGACCGCCTAAGTATACTTTTTTGTTTTCGACATTTATACTTGCCGAAGTCTCCGCATACTCTGCGCCGGAACAGATGTTCAGAATCCCCGCGATGACGATTAAAGTTGTCAGAAATTTTTTCATTTTGTCGTGTTCTCCTTTTTTCAGGCTGATACTATTTTTTGAAAAGAACACGGCAATTAAACATTTTATTTTATGTAAAAAAGCCCGACGTGAAATCGGGCTTTTGGTAAAATTTATATTTTTGACTTAAACTCTTCGGCTTCGGAAACTATCTCTTCCGCACGCTTTAAGGCAAGTTCCGTTTCGCTTCCGCCGGCAAGACGGGCAATTTCCCTTAAACGCATTTTTTTATTCATAGGAATGACTTCCGTGTGCGTGCGGCCGTTCTCCGTTTTCTTCAAAACGAGAAAATGTGCGTCCGCCATAGAGGCAAGTTGAGGCAAATGCGTTATTGCAATTACCTGATGTTTTTTTGAAAGCACCGCGATTTTCTTTGCCACCACCGCCGCGCCGTTACCGCTTATGCCGGTATCTATTTCGTCAAATACCATTGTGGGCAAGGCTACGTCGTCTGCGGCAACGCTCTTCATCGCAAGCATAAATCTGCTCATTTCGCCGCCGGAAATAATCTTTGAAAGGGGCTTGACTTCCTCGCCCGTGTTTGCCGAAAACAAAAACTCCACTCTGTCGCAGCCGTCGGGTGTCGGCTCGCCGTTCTTGGAAAAATCCACTTCAAGCACGGCGTTTTTCATACCCAGTTCGGCAAGTTCGGATTTTATCCTGTCCTCAAATTCTATTGCCGCGTCGTGGCGAAGTTCAGAAAGTTTCTCCGCCTGTTTATTGTACTCTTTCAAAAAACGCTCTGCCTGATTCGTAAGTTCGGCAATCGTGTTTTCCGCGTTGTGCAGCCGTTCAAGTTCGGCGCAGGCGTCATCGTAGAATTTAAGAACTTCTTCCTCGTCTTTGCCGTATTTTCGGAAAAGTTTTTTTAACAGCGAAAGTCTGTCCTCGATTTTTTCAAGTTCGTACGGGTCGGAATCAACGTTTTCCGCTTCGTCGCTGAGTGCGGAAGAAATATCTTCAAGTTCGTAAAAAACGCTGTCAAGGCGTGACGCAAGAGAGGAATAATCTTCGTTTGCCTGTGCGGCTTTGTCGAGCACTTTCACTGCGGTACGGATATCGTCAAGCGCGTTTGAGCCCGCAAGTCTGCCCGCCTCAATCAGATTCTCCCTGATTTTATCGGCATTATTCAGTATTTCGGCACGTTTTCTTAACTCTTCTTCCTCACCCTGTTTGATATCTGCCTGTTCAATTTCGTTTATCTGAAATTCAAGCATTTCGCATTTGCGCGCGCGCTCTTCCTCACTGCCCCAGTCGCCGTTGAGTTTTTCAAGGCACGAACGGTAATATGTATACGCAAGGCGAACGTTTTCTTTCTGTTCACTTAAAGACGCAAAGGAATCGAGAAATTCAAGGTGCGTGTCCTTATTAAGCAGAAGTTGATGTTCGTGCTGACCGTGAATATCGGCAAGTTTGTCCGCAACCCTTTTAAGTACTGAAAGCGTAACCGCGTTTCCGTTTATGCGGCAGACGTTTTTATCTCCCGAAATTTCGCGGCGGACAATAATCATACCGTCTTCGCAGTCAATTCCGTTTTCAGTTAAAATCCCTTCCGCCTCCGGGCAGGAAGAAAACACGCCCTCTGCAACGGCACGGTCAGTGCCGTAACGCACAAGTTCCCTTGCGGCGCGTTCACCCAAAACGAGGTTGAGAGAATCAACAATAATTGATTTTCCCGCGCCCGTTTCACCTGAAAGCACGTTGAAGCCCTTTTCAAATTCAAGCGTCATATCCTCAATAAGAGCGATATTTTTAATTGAAAGTTGGTGCAGCATAAGTTTACCCCGTTATTCAAGCAAAGAATTTAGTTTCTCCACAACGCCCTCAACAAGGCTGTTTGATGCAACGACAAGTATAATTGTGTCGTCGCCGGCAACGCTTCCCAAAACCGATGAATCGTTTATTGCATCAACCACGGTTGCAATTGTGTTAGCCGAGCCTGTAAGGGTTTTTATAACAACAATATTGTTTGCCGACTGAATTGAAATTACGGCACTTACAAAAAGTTGGCGCATTTTCGGTGTGATTCCCGGTTCGTTTGCGGCAATAGCGGTATATTTGTATCCTCCCCGCTCATCGGGAACTTTTGTAAGCCGTAAATCCTTGATATCTCTCGAAACGGTCGCCTGTGTTACCTTAAAGCCCTCGGCAACAAGCGCGTCAACAAGTTCTTCCTGTGTTTCGATTTCCTCTTCGGCTATGATTTCGAGTATTCGCTCATGTCTTTTGGATTTCATCTATTTTTCCTCCCCGGAAAAATTCCATTCGTTGAACTTGGAATTAAGTCGTCTGTAAAAATTCTTCTTTTTGAAATTTATAAGCAAAAGCGGGTTTTCCGATTTTCTTATTTCCGCATTTTTAACGCCGTCAAGCGACTTTATATGCACGCCGTCGCAAAGGAGAGCAAACCCGCACCCGTCGTCGGTGACAAAAGAAAGGCATTCGTCGTCGGAAAAGACTATCGGGCGTGCGCGGAGCGTGTGGGCACATACGGGCGTCATCAGCAGCAAACTTAATTTCGGACTGATTATAGGTCCGCCCGCCGAAAGCGAATAGGCGGTTGAACCCGTTGGGCTTGAAACAAGCACGCCGTCGGCGGAAAGAGAATCCACGAATTCGCCGCTTGCATATGCCTTGAATTTCAGCAGCCTTGCCCTGCTTGTCCGTTGCAGACATATGTCGTTGAGCGCGTAATGCTCCTCATTATCCGCTTTCAATAAAAGCATCATTCGCTTTTCAACGGTAAAATCGTTTAGTGCAAGTTTTTTTATTCCGCTTTCAAGTTCGTCGGCTTCAAGTTCGGTTAAAAAGCCCAAATGCCCCAAATTCACCGAAAGCAGCGGAATACCGTTTTTTGCCGCAGCAGATGCAATGCGCAGAATTGTGCCGTCACCGCCCAAAACAACAACGGCATCGCATTTTTTTACGAATTCGTCCTCGTTGTTTTCGTTGCGGGAATCTGCAAGAATGCTGCACTTAAAGCCGTATTTATCGGCAATGTTAAGCAGTTTTTCGGTAAATTCAAGTGTTCTGTCCTTGTTTTTGTTAACGTAAATGCCTAAATTTTTCAAGTTGCTTATTCCTTTTGCAAAATTAAATCAAAGTTAAAAGTCTTTTGAACGTCTTTTTTTATGTGGACGAGAAATTCGGTGTTTCCGTCACCGCCTTTTATGGGCGAAACGCAGGCATTTTTTATGCCGTAACCGAATTCGTTTGTGCTTAAATCGATTTTTTCCAAAACCGATTTATAAATGCGCCTGTCTTTTATTATGCCCTTTTTGCTTAAAAACTCGCTTCCCGCCTCAAACTGGGGTTTAATAAGCGTAACGATATCGGCTGAATCGTTTACGCACTCAAAAAGCGCACCGAAAATTGCGGTTTGCGAAATAAACGAAACGTCCATAACCGCCAAATCTTTTCTTCCGCCGATGATTTCGGGCGTGATGAAACGGGCATTTGTGTTTTCAAGCAGCGTAACCCGCGGGTCTGCTTTAAGTTTTTCCGCCATTTGACCGTGACCCACATCAACCGCGCAGATGCTTTTTGCGCCGAAATTAAGCAAACATTCGGTAAAACCGCCTGTGGACGCGCCTATATCAATGGCATCGGCGCCGTTTACGGAAATATTAAATTTATTTATTGCATATTCAAGTTTCAAGCCGCCGCGACCCACGTAATTTATGCTGTCGCTGATTTCTATTTTGTCGTTTTCCTCAACCGAAAATGCGGGTTTTGTAACGGTTTTACCGTTTACCTTTACACTCCCGTCCGAAATCAGTTGCTCGGCACGGCTGCGCGACTGTACAAGCCCCTTTTGGGCAATAAATTTATCGAGCCTCATTTTTCATAAATTCCGTAACGGTTTCGGCATCAAGCCCATTATCTTTCAACTGTTCTTTTACCGTTCCGACCTTTATAAATTCGTCCTTTACGGCGAAACCGCGCACATTCGGCTGAATTTTATTGTTTGCATAAAAATTCAGTATTCCCTCGCAAAGACCGCCCTCGGGTGCGTTATCTTCCATTACGCAAATCGGCTTATCCTTGATTTTCAATAAAACCGATTCGTCAAGAGGTTTAAGACTTCGGGCATCCATAAGCGAATAATTTAAGTTTTCGGCAACGGTCGCCGCTTCTTCTATAAGTGCGCCGAAAGAAATAACCGTGCCGTTTTCGCCTTTAATCAATTCGTCCCATTCGGGCTTTGCGAATGCTGTTCCCCATTCGTGAACGTATGCACTGCTTTTCGGATATCTTATTGCCACCGCATCGGGACAGTTAAGCGAATAACGGAGCATTCTGTCAAATTCATCGGTATCGCGGGGGGCAAGTACCGTTAAATGCGGCATTGAACGCAAAAATCCCAAATCGTACACGCCCTGATGCGTTGCGCCGTCGTCACCCGTAAGACCCGCGTGGTCAACGCACACGGTCACGGGCAGCCGCTGCAAACAGATATCGTGAAAGACCTGGTCAAATCCGCGCTGCAAAAAAGTTGAATAGATAACCGTAAACGGGTGCAGCCCGCCCTTTGCAAGTCCGCCCGCCATTGCCAAAGCATGCTGTTCCGCAATGCCGGTATCATAGAATTTGTCGGGGTGTTTTTTTGAAAACTCAAAAAGACCCGTGTTATACGTCATTCCCGCGGTAACAGCGCAAACGGAACTGTTTTCATCGGCAAGGGAATCAAGCGTGTCGGCAAACTGACGCGAGAAATTCTTTTCGCCGATAATGCCGCGCTTTCCGCCGGAAACACCGTGATATTTTTCGGGATTGTCCTCTGCTTTATTGTAACCGCAGCCTTTGCAGGTAAGGGCGTGAATAAGCACGGGACCTTTTATTTCCTTTGCCTTGCGCAGAATATCAATCATATCTCTTAAAGAATGCCCGTTTATCGGACCGAGATATTTTATATTCATAGAATCAAAAATTGTTTCGCCGATAAGAAAATACCTGATAGTATTGCGCACGTGAACAAGCGCGGAAAAAAGTCTGCCGGAGCGATTTACTTTTTTTATTGCTTTGCCCACGCTTTCCTTGCTGCGTATGTAGCCCTTTGCCGCGCGGAGTTTGCTGAAATGCCCGGAAAGTGCACCCACGTTTTTTGAAATTGACATTTCATTGTCGTTAAGCACGATAATCAGGTTTGTTTCCGGACTTGCGCCCGCATCGTTCAGTGCCTCAAACGCCATTCCGCCGCCGATGGCACCGTCGCCCACAACAGCAACAACGGAATAATCTTCGTTTTTTGCGTCTCTTGCCCTTGCAAGCCCCAGCGCCGACGATATTGCCGCAGAGGAATGCCCCGCGTCAAACGTGTCGTATTCACTTTCTTCGTGGCTCGGGAAACCGCTTATGCCGTCCTTTTTGCGCAACTCGGAAAATTTTTCGCGCCGTCCGGTTATAAGTTTGTGGGTATAGCACTGATGTCCCACATCGAAAATAAGTTTGTCATCGGGAAAGTCAAAAACATAGTGCAGTGCAAGCGTAAGTTCCACCGCGCCCAAATTAGAAGCAAGATGTCCGCCGTTATGCAAAGTTGTCTTTACAATTTCGTTTCTTATTTCATCGGCAAGCCGTTCAAGTTCGTCAATATGCAGTTTTTTTATATCTTTCGGTGAATTGATTTTTTCAAGCATATATTTTTGTCCAAATAAAAATACGGTATAATACTTCACACAGTATTATACCATTATCCTTTATATTTTGCAAGTGTGCATTTTTATGCAGTTTTATTCTTCAATCACGGTTACATTCCGTTCCTGCAAAAAAGATTTTGCTCCGTCAATGCATGTTTTAGGCGGAATCCATTCTTCGTGTGCATTGCTTTTGCCGAAAACAGATGTCGCTTTGCTTCCGCCGTAAGGGTGATACGGCAGGAATTGAACACCTAAACAGTTTTTAAGCGAAGAGTAAATTTCGGAAATAAAAGCATAATGCTTTTCGTCGGTATTTACACCGAAAACAAGAATGCAGCGCAGAATAGATTTATTTGTTCTGTCAAGCGCAAAAAGATTGTCTGTTATTTCGCTGAAATTGCCGCCTGTATACTGTTTCAAACGTTCTGAATCCGTATCTTTAATATCATACAAAAAAAGGTCTGTAAACTCTGCCGATTCTAAAATGCGCTCTTTGCTTACGCATCCGCTTGTTTCTACCGCCGTATTTATACCGAATTCTTTTAATTTGCGTAATAATTCAATACTTTCGCCCTGTGCAAGCGGCTCGCCGCCGGAGAGTGTTGCGCCGCCATTGGTTCCGTAAAACGGAGCATCTTTTATGACTTCCTTCAACACATCTTTAACCGAGAGATTCTTTCCGCAAACGCAGCAAGCCTCACTTGTACAGACACTTGCGCAAATAAGGCAATTTTTGCACAGATTTCTGTCAAGGCTGTGCCCTGCTTCGTTAAAAATATGGGCATGCTTTGGGCAAACCTGCTCGCAAGCACCGCAATTTATGCAAAGTGAAGCATTGAAAAGCAACTGCGGAGAGAATTTTTGCGTTTCCGGATTGTGACACCATTCGCATTTCATCGGACAGCCCTTAAAAAAAACGGTTGTGCGGATTCCCGGGCCGTCGTGGGTGCAGAACCGCTGAATATCGGAGATAATCATAAATTCTGCTCTGTCCGCTCAATAATCATTCTTTGCCACTGGGAATCAAGTGTAACAAAGCGGGCATTCCAGCCTGAAACCCTTACCGAAAGCGTCTTGTAGTTTTCCGGGTGTTCCTGTGCGTTTTTCAGCGTTTGTGCGTCCTCTACGTCAATCTGCATAAAGTAGCCGCCCAAGGTACAAAAACCGCGGATAAGTGCTTTAAGAGCATTTATTCCGTTTTCACCCGCAACGGTTTTGGGGAAAAGTTTTATATCAAGTGCCGCCCCCGTAGTCTGTTTGGCAAGGTCTGCTTTGCAGTAGGAACAGATGATGGCAGTTGCACCGTTTGTATCCGTGCCGGGAGTAGGCGAATCGTTACCGGAAAGAATATCACCTTTCTTAAAGCCGAACGGAACAGCCGTGCGTCCGGGTATCCACTCGATTTGTCTGCCGAACGTACTTACACCCGCAGGAAACCAGATAGGATATTTTCTTCCGTATTCGCTGCACATATCTGCGAAATCATCAATAATGCGTGTAACATAGCGGTCACTCATATCGTTGTCGTTGCCGTAGTAAACAATGTGATTACGTGCATACTGCCTTAAAACTTCTTCGCCGTTCCAGTTGTTTTTAAGCACTTTCATCAATTCGTCAAATGAAATTTTCTTTTCCTTAAAGCACAGAGCATCTATTGCATTAAGGCTGTTTCCCGCATCCGGCGCACCGCCGATGTGCGGCGAAATCACAGTATAAATCGGACCGCCCTCAAAATATCCCCGGGCTTTGTCTATACAGCCGTCTTCAAGCATATCAACAATCGGTGTGGGAATGCTGTCATAAAATTCACCGCTTTTACGGTCTTTAACTCTTTCGTTAAGCGTGTTTTCGCAAATACGCGCAACCGTGTTTCTAAGGTTTTCTCTGAATGAAGCGTACAGCGCATCAAAATTATCAAAGTGCGCAGGTTCACCGTCAAGATTGAGTGTGTCTTTCAGCAAAATCTGCAACGCGTCAAAGGGCACATAGGTAAACATCGTTTTGCCGGGAATCTGCACTTCCCAGCAACCGTCATTGGCAAAATTAACAGCTTCTTTATAATCATAGCCGTAATCGGTCAGGGATTCAAGAATCAGTTCTTCGTTATAAACCGCAATTGTTCCGCCGCCGTGACGGATAACTTCCGCAATGCGATTAAGCAGTTTTTCGGGTGTTTTGCCGTTTATTCTTACCGTTATCGGGAAATCGCCGATGGGCAGTTCTTCAACGATATCAAGTACAAGATATGTTACCTCGTTTGTGATATCACTGCCTGACTCATCAATTCCGCCTAAAACGATATTTTGATAATGCTGCGCATCACCGGAGCCTGCGGGCGTATCGGAACGAATCCATTCGCAGCCTTTTATAAAAAACGATGCAAGCAGTTCGCGGGCAAAATCAAGAGTAATTTTGTTTTCTTTAAGGTCTTCTTTTAAGAAATCTCCCAAGAATTTATCGATCCGCCCTATCCCGGACCAGTTCCCCGTAAGGCGGGTAAAAGCAAACATAAACCAAAGGCTCTGCACAGCCTCACGAAAACTTGCCGCGGGCTTAAAAGGCACTTTTTCAAGGTTTTCCCTTAATGCACCGTCGGCTTTATCAATATATCTTCCGTGCCAAATGTGCAGACATTCAATGGCGTTAAGCATACTGTGAAGCAATTTTTTCTGCCGAGAATTAAGGCTTGTATCTTTCAGACGGGATTTAATTTCCGCTTCGTAAGAATCAACACCTTCTGTCAGCATCCTTGAAAAGTTAAGTGTAAGATGATTTACACCCCACGTAAGCGGTTCGCCGTTAACTTTTGCAGGCATTCTGCCCTCAATGGCACCGCCGAGAGTTGCACTGCCGCAGATAAGCTCGTTTTCGCATATTCTTATCGGCGCTTCACATACTATTTTTTTCAGCGCAAAATCGTAAGCAGAATACGCATCAAGCCCCTGAATTTCATCGGAGCCGATTTCTATATACGGCATTTCCATTGCTGTATCGCCGTATTTTCCCCTTAAAGATTCATCGGCAAATGCCCGTGTGCTTTCTTTTAACCTTACGGGACGTCCACCCGGATATGCGGAATCAAAATAGATCATAAAATTCTCCTATTCAAATTCTATACCGTATTTGTTGAGTATATATTCGCCTATGCGGCGCATAAGAATCAGTCCCGACATAACAAGCGTGCGGTCGGGCACCCAAAGCAGTTTTTCGGAGTCTGCGGTTTTGTTATAATCACGGGTATAGTTGGGCCATTCGTAGCCCGCGCGGAAAAGTTTTGACTCAAAGTTAAACGGACCTGAATATTTGATATCTTTCAGCGCCTTTATAACATCGTCAAAATTTACCGTGCCCATAAGCGGCGGCATATGGGAATCGGTATTTCCCAAATTGTCGTGCATATGAAGCGCAAAAACGTTTTCGCCCAAAAGCGTAAGGTTTTCGTACTGGTCGTATGGCGCAAGATTGGCGTGACCCGTATCCCAGCAGGCTCGGATAAGCGGGTGATTGTTAAGCCCCTGACGGACTTGAAGAATATCTTCCGCTGTCTGAATCGCAAATTTCTGCCCGTAGATAAGTTCGGAGATGTTTTCAATCATCAGCGTTACGCCGTATTCTTCCGCTGCGGGAAGAAGCGCCCTGAAATAGGCAATGTTCTTGTCAATCAATTCATCGTGGCTCGAACAGAACGCATTTCCGCCGTGTACGGTGATTCTGTCAATTCCGAGCATTTTACAGCCCTTTATCGCCCGTGATACATCTTTAACCTGTAAAGAAAAATTTTCTTCGCTTGCGTTTGAGTTCCACAGGTACGGCGCGTGCGCCATTGGAAAATCAACATTGTTCTTCTTTGCCGTTTCCTTTGCAAGGTCGGTCAAAAAAACAAACGTTTCATCATCACAGGGCTTGTGGCCGGGATTATAATAAGCGGTTGTGAAACCGAAATCAATATGCTTGATTCCGACTTCACAAAACGCTTCTATCTGTTCCCTTGTATCATTTGCAATCAGCGCGGTGGCTGACGACGATACGGAGAATTTCATTTTACAACTCCTTTGTTGCAACTTCAAGCAATATTTTTGCCAAAAACTCGTCAACGGTCATTGTACCCAAATCCCCCGCTTTACGCGAACGAACGGATACTTTACCCTCTTCTGCCTCCCTGTCACCCAAAACGAGCATATAGGGAATCTTTTCAAGCTGCGCTTCACGGATTTTATATCCGATTTTTTCGTTTCTTGAATCGTATTCAACACGAAGTCCCGCATTTTCGAGTTTTTCCTTTACTTCGCGGCACACCGAATCCGTACGGTCGGTAATGTTCATTATTTTTACCTGTACGGGCGCAAGCCATGTCGGGAACGCGCCCGCGTACTTTTCGATAAGCAGTGCAAGCGTGCGCTCGTAGCAGCCGATTGAAGTACGGTGAATAATGTAGGGATTTTTCTTTGTTCCGTCGGAATCCGTGTATTCCATACCGAATTTTTCGGCAAGCATCTGGTCAATCTGAATCGTTATAAGAGTATCTTCCTTGCCGAAAACGTTCTTAATCTGAATATCGAGTTTTGGACCGTAGAAAGCCGCTTCGCCGATACCGATTTTGTAGTTTATTCCGAGATGGTCGAGAATCTTCTTCATTACCCCCTGTGCTTCGTCCCACTGTTCGGGAGTACCGATGTATTTTTCCCTGTCCTCGGGGTCCCACTGTGAGAAACGGTAGGAAACATCGTCCTGCAAACCGAGCGTTGTAAGCATAAAGTTTGTAAGTTCAAGGCACTTCTTGAATTCGTCCTCTAATTGGTCGGGACGGCACATAAGGTGACCCTCCGAAATTGTGAACTGACGCACACGGATAAGACCGTGCATTTCGCCCGATGCTTCGTTTCTGAAAAGCGTTGATGTTTCGTTGTATCTCAGGGGCAAATCACGGTAAGAACGGGGACGGTTAAGGTATGCCTGATACTGGAACGGACAGGTCATGGGACGGAGCGCAAAAACTTCGTCGTCCTTTTCTTCGTCACCCATTACAAACATTCCGTCTTTATAATGGTCCCAGTGACCGCTTAACTTATACAAATCACTCTTTGCCATTAAGGGTGTTTTTGTCAAAAGCCAGCCGCGCTTCTGTTCCTCGTCCTCAACAAAGCGTTGGAGAAGTTGGATTACTCTTGCACCCTTGGGCAGCATTATGGGCAGACCCTGACCGATAATATCAACTGTGGTAAACAGTTCAAGTTCTCTGCCGAGTTTATTGTGGTCACGCCTTTTTGCGTCTTCAAGGGCGGCAAGATGCTCATCAAGTTCACTCTTTTTCTCAAACGCGGTTGCATAGATACGGGTAAGCATTTTGTTCTTTTCGCTTCCGCGCCAGTAAGCGCCCGTTATGGAAAGAATCCTGAAATGCCTGATATCCGCAGTAGATGTCAGGTGCGGTCCTGCGCAAAGGTCGAAAAACTCGCCTTGCTGATAGAACGAAATTTCTTCGCCGTCGGGAAGTTCGCGGATAAGTTCCTGTTTATAGGGCTGATCCTCTTCTTTTTTCAGCGCATCCTCTTTGCTGAGCAGAAAACGTTTAAGTTCAAGTTTTTCCGCAGCGATTTTTGCCATCTCTGCTTCAATAGCCGGGATATCGTCGGTACTTATGGGCGATGCAAAATCAAAATCGTAATAGAATCCGTTATCAATTGCGGGGCCTATTGCAAGTTTCGTTCCGGGGAAAAGACGCATAACCGCCTGTGCCATAACATGGCTTGCCGTATGGCGCAAAACAGTAAGATATTCCGGATCCTTCTTTGTGATAATCGAAAGTTTTGTATCCTCTTTAAGTGTATGATCCAAATCAACAAGTTTGCCGTCGGCAACAGCCGCAACCGCGCGCTGCGCAAGACCGGCGCTGATGTCCTCGGCAACTTTTCTTGCAGTTGTTGAAACGTCGTACTCCTTAACCGAATTGTCAGGTAAAATGATTTTCATAATATTCCTCCTAAAAAATAAAACCCGTCACTTTCAAGAGCAATGCTCTAAAAAAGGGACGAGTTAAAATTCACCCGTGGTTCCACCCAAATTGGTTCTCATTAAAGCCTTTAACGGGGCAAGCGATTCAATCATCAGGTGGTATCCGAAAAATTGCGGGCAAGTGCGTTTCAGCGAATTCACACTCTCTCTGTCAGCCCGTCGCTGTTTCGCGGCATGTCCTGAATCATCTTGACGGTAATATTATAACTCCGGGGAATATGTTCTGTCAACAGATTTCTTTTCAATTATTTTGTTCATATAATACGGCAGCGGCGCAATAAAAGTCATCCGCTTATTGCTTGCGGGGTGAGAAATCGTCAGTTTATAAGAATGCAGCGCCTGCCCCGAAAGATTGTATCTGTTTTTCTTAAACCCGTATTCCGGGTCGCCCAAACAGGGGTGCCCGAGAAATGCAAGCTGCACGCGAATCTGATGAGTTCGCCCGGTGTTCAGTTTGCACTTTACCAAAGCGCAGTCGTCAAACTGCTCCAAAACGGTAAATTCGGTGCTTGCAAATTTGCCCTCCGGACTTGAAGAGTAAACCGCCATTTTCTTTCGGTCGCTTTTACTGCGCGCAATATAGTTTTCACAAACAAAGTTTGTGTCCCTGAAAACACCCTCGGCAAGCGCAAGGTAGATTTTTTCGTTTGTCCTGTCCTTAAACTGCTGTGCAAGGGACGCGTGGGCGCGGTCGTTTTTTGCAATTACAATCAGTCCCGAAGTATTCTTGTCAAGCCTGTGGACAATTCCGGGACGAAGAACGCCGTTTATGCCCGAAAGGTCTTTTATATGATACATAATCGCATTTACAAGCGTACCGCTGAAATTGCCGTGTGCGGGGTGAACGACCATTCCCTGGGGCTTGTTTATAACCGCAATATCATTGTCCTGATAAATTATATCAAGAGGAATGTTTTCGGGAGAAATGTCTGCGTCCTGTGTTTCGGGAATGATTATTTCAATCCCGTCCCCCGCTTTTATGCTTTGTTTCTTATCCGTGATCTTGCCGTTTACAAGCACGTTTCCGCTTTCAATAAGCCTTGCCGCCTCACTGCGCGAAATTTCGAGCACAGTAGGAATAAATGCGTCAAGGCGTTTGAAATCACTTTCCGCTGTCAGTTTCATTTTTCATAAATTTATCGTGGATAAACAGAATATATACCGCAAGCAGTGCTACGCCCGCAACAACAAAGATATCTGCAATGTTGAACACGGGAAACTTATACGAAAACAGCGTATCAATCAGTGTCAGGTCAAGAAAATCGCGAACTCTGCCGATGATAACGCGGTCAACAAGATTCCCCATTGCGCCGCCCAAAATAAAGCCCGACGCAAGTTTCAATAATATATGACGCTTCTTTATTCTCAAAAGCAGAATAATGCCGCCCGCGCAGATAATAAGCGTTGTTAAGAGAAAAAACAGGCGCTGATTTTGAAGTATGCCGAACGCGGCACCGTTATTCAAAACGTATGTAAACGAAAGTGTTTTCGGTATTATTTCCACGCTTTCACCCTGAAAAGTCAGCATTCCGGAAAAAAGCATATTGTCGGAATTAACGAAAAAGCCGCAGATAAAAAGTTTGGAAAGTTGGTCAAGCAAAAGCACCGCCAACCCTATTAAAAAAATTAAAAGCATAATCTTACCTTTTTAATTGAATTTGTATCTTATCATATCCGCTATTGATTTCAGGAATTCGCCTATAACAGGCAGATTCCGCGAAGCAAGAAAAGTTATGAACCAAATTATAAGCGCACTTAAAAGCGAAAAACCTATTGCACTTCCCACGCCCTTAAAAAGCCCCGCAAGAAAATTGTTGAGAATAATTCTTTTTGTATCGGAAAGGTAATACAAATAATCACGCAGTACCGCCCATGCAATAATGCGTGATGTTTTTGCCGTCACGACCTTTGTGCGTTTCAATAAAATCACCCGAAAGTATTATTGACCGCCGTTTTCCATATTATTCTCCAAAAGGGACAGTTGCGATTGCAGGATTTTTTTTATGCGTTTAAGCGAATTTTCGCATTCATTGCGCTTCTGGTCGAGTTCGTGGGCAAGAGATTCGTTTCGCTCCCTTGCCTCATCGCTCTCGCGCCTGATTCTCTCTCTTAAATCCTTTGCTTCGCGCTCGGCGTTTTTTATGATGTTATCCGCCATAATCTGCGCGTCCACAATGGTATCCTCAATATACAACTGCTTTTTTGCAAAATCCTCGCCCGCCTTTTCTTTTTCGTCAAGACGCGTTTTGAGTGTGGAAATCTCCGCCTTCAATTCGTCAAGTTTCTTCTCGCTTTCCGAAATAAAGACGTCCACTTCTTTTCTGCAATAGCCGTGTTTTTCACTGTTAAAAGAATAATTCATATTCAGAATTCGTCATCGTCCAGGGTATAGCCCTCGTTGCCCTTGGGCGCGTCCATATCCTCGGATTTATCTATAAAAGTCTGGTTTGACGCAAAAAGATAGATGCTTCCCTTCGAAACCTCGGTAACCTGTGCGTCGCTTGCATAGGCGGCACCGCTCATAAAATCAAGTATTCTCTGCCCTACGCGCTTTTCAACTTTGTCAAGTTTAACAATTACGTGTTTGTGCTGAATAAGTTGAGTTACAAGAGGCTGTGCGTCATTATAAGTTTTGGGTGAGTAAATTATAACGCTTGATTTTGCGTTCCTTTCCTGTACGGGAACAACTTTGGGCTTTCTTGAAGAACGCCTGTGTTCAAATTCCTCCGGTTCTTCCCGCCTTGAAGTGCGAACGGGCGTCTCGTACTCGTCTTCGTCGAAATACTCCTCATCGTCCTCGTATTCATCGTTATCGCCGAAACCGAAGAAGCCAAGCAATTTGTTTTTCTTTTCTCCTCTGCTCATTTATGCGTATCCTCCCAAATTATTATTTGAATTTATTCTTCATTTATTAAAACGGTTTAACCCTGTTTTATATAACCGTTATAATCGCGTTCGCCGAAAATCGATGTGCCGATTCTCACCATTGTTGCGCCGTGTTCAATTGCCGAGAAATAATCCCGGCTCATTCCCATTGAAAGTTCGGAAAAACTTTTGCCGAACACCGCCTGACCTTTGATAAGAAGTTCGCGCATTTGCTCAAAACAATGTGCCTGCATTGTTTCATCAGCCCAAGCGGGTGCAACGGTCATAAGTCCTACGGGATTAATATACCTAAAATTCGTCAAAATGTCAAGAAAATCAGGCAAATTATTTAATAAAACGCCGGATTTTGTTTCTTCTCCGGCAATATTCACCTCAATAAGCACTTTTAGGGGCGATATTTGTCTTTTCTGAGCCTGCTTTTCTATCTCCTCGGCAAGGCTTATGCGGTCAAGTGAATGAATCATACAAACCTTATCAATAATGTACTTGACTTTGTTTGTCTGCAATGCGCCGATTAAATGAATGTTTGCGCTCTTATCAATAAAATCAATCTTTTCGCACAGTTCCTGTACGCGGTTCTCACCGATATCCTTAATTCCGCAACTTATCGCCCTGTTGATTTCTTCGGGAGTGCGCGTTTTGGTCACGGCAATAAGTTTGATTTCGCTTTCCTGTCTTCCCGAACGCGCGCAGGCCGCGGCAATACTCTCGCGTACCGCACTTATCCGCTCTTCAATGGTCATTATTTGTATACCTTCTGTCCCAACTGCAAGATGTCGCTTACTTTGAATACTGTTTTATTTTTGTCGCTGTACAGCACTTCAACAGGAACAACGGTTTTCTTTCCGTCAATTTTCACCGTTACGGTACTGTTCTTTACAAAACCGCTTTTTACCGAATACCCCTCTGAACGTTCCCCCAAATGAATATCGCAACTTCTGAAATCAATATACTTCTGCGCGCCCGTTTCAAAGGAAAATACAAGCGCCTTGGCTTTTTTGTCGTCAATTATTCTTTCAAGTGTTCCGATTTCACATTCCGTTTCGTTGCCGATATAAACCGGATACGACATACCCGTGTTAAAGCCGTCAACGCTCTTCACGTTTACAACGGCATACCATTTGTCGCTGCTTACAATCTTAAAAGCCGATTTATTGCTTTCAAAATTCTTTTTCAAATAGTCCTTTACTTCCTGACCCGAAAGCGTCATTGCCTTTTCGGGAGTGAGTTCGGACTCAAAGCCGTCACAGTAAAAGCCGATAAATCCGCTTTCGGCGGCAGTAAGTGTCTCGCTCCAAGCCACAAGCGAATCGGCAAGGGATTTTTCATCGGCATAAAGCTGTTGTAAATAAGTATTTGAATCGGTATTGTACGTTGTTTTTATATGCTCTTCGCGCTGTTGCATAAGCGTGCAAAGCCGCGTGTAGAGTTCAATAAAACCGCTGTTATTTTCCGACATATTCCGCAGAGTAACTTCAATATCAAAATCGAATTTTGTTACCGTTTTATCGTCATAACTGCTTATTACACTCTGATTCTGATATGCAACAATGCTGTTTTCGGTTTCACGGAGTTTATCAAGCGTTGCCTTTATATAGCCTTTCCTGAATGCGGTTACAATGCTGTCGCCGGCGCTTATGCTGTCGCCGTCAATGCGGTGCTCAAAATCAAGTTTTTCATATTCCGAAAGGTCGGTAAATGATTCCTGACGGATTATAAGTCCCTCGCCGCTCATACCGCTGTAAACTATGTCGTATTCAATTTGCGCACTGCTTTTCAATAAGACTATTGAAACAACCGCAGCAATTATTATCAGCGCGGACACACCGATAAATATAAGCCGACTGTCAAAATTACGGCGCTTTTTTGTTTTCATAGAACACTCCTTAATATACCACGCTGTTCTCTTTCGGAAGCGAATCGTCCTCGGTAGCGTATTTAAGGTCAAGATAATATTCAACGATATCCTTAACGGTACTGCTTGCCATTGAGCCTGAGTAGCCGTTCGGAATATAGACTACTATTGCAATTTCCGGGTCTTCAAAGGGTGCGTAGGCAACGAACCAGGCGTTATCTTCAAGGTTGATTTCCGAAACCTGAGCCGTACCCGTTTTCCCGCCCATCTGCTCTTTGTATTTGAATTTGTTAAAGTAGTTTCTCGCAGTTGAAGAATAGTGGTCCTCGGATTCGGAAACCATCTCTTTCATACCCTGTTTTATGACTTTAAGATTCTCTTGATTAACGTCAAGTTTTCTTACAAGCGTAGGTTTTTGCTCGTAAACAAGTTCGCCGGTGGACGACGTAACTTTATCAACAATATGGGCATCGTAAACGTATCCGCCGTTAACGAGCGCGGAAATATACCGTGCAACCGCAATGGGCGTAACCGTGGTAATACTCTGCCCTATTCCCGTCTGAATAGTGGTGGTGGGCGTCCACGTAACCTGAACTATGGAACTGTAAATATCCCATTTCGTGTATGCGTCAACGTAGGCCCTTGAAAGCCCGTACCCCTCAATAAGAATCTTTGAAAGGTCGCTTGTAATCTGCGCACGTGAGTTTCCGACCATCTGGAAACAGCGGGTTATAATCGAGTTTATTTCAAGTTCGGAAAGTTTAACGTCCGACTTCTCGGCACAGGTTTCAATGTATCCGCGAATCTGCTTTGAAACAAGATACGGCATACTTGTGTCCTGATTGTTTATATCTCTTTCGGAATCGTAAAGCGTTTTCTGGTCGCCTACAAGCCCCGCTCTTTCGCCGGTAAGTTCGATATTTGTTTTATCAAGCAAGCCTAAATTGCCCGCCCATTTTTTGATTTTTTCTATTCCCAGCCTGTCGGCAACCTCATAGAAGAAATAGTTGCACGAATAGTTAATTGCACTTACCACGTTTATGCTTCCGTGGGTTTCGCCGTTATCGCGGTACCAGCCGCACATGGGTCCCTTGCTCGTGCCGGAAACGTATTTTTTGTATTCGCCCTCGTCGCGGATACGCTCATCGGCAGTGATAACGCCCTCTTCAAGCCCCGCAAGAGAAACACAGAGTTTGAAAATCGAGCCCGGCGTATCGGAAGAACTTATCGCCTTGTTGAACATGGGCTTCGTATCGTCATTGACTATGGCGTCATACTCGGCTTGTGTTATCCCCTTTGAAAACAGGTTCGGGTCAAAGTTCGTTTCACTTACAAGTGACAGAACGTCACCCGTTTTCGTGTCCATAACAACAACCGCGCCTACCTGTGCAAATTTGATTTCACGTCCGTTTGCCATGGCGTCATAGCGGGCTTTGCTTTTTTCGTAAATCTGTCTTTGACGGGCGTTTATTGCTGCAATATTGTCGCGCAGAGCCTTTTCGGCAATACGCTGCAAATTTATGTCGATTGTAAGATAGATATTGTCGCCGTTTTTCGGCGCGTCAAAGGAAAGTTCGCTTAAAATTCTGCCGCCGTTTGTTACTTCCACCACACGGGAACCTATTCTGCTGCCGCTGCTTCCCGTCAGGTAACTTTCCATAACGTTTTCTATTCCCGAAACGCCCACAAGGCTGTCAAGGTCGTAGTTCTGCTCGTTATAGTATTCAACATTTTCCGACGTAATCCGCCCGAGATAACCTACAATATGGCTCGCGACCGACCCTTGCGGATAAACTCTTAACGATTTTTCCGTAACATTGAATCCCGAAAGTTCGTAACTGTGACTTTCTATTACGGTAGCAAGTTCAATACCGATATTTTTAAGCACCGTTATTGATTTTGACGACCAGTACGACTGTATGCTGTCCTGCCATACGCTTAAAACTTTGAATGCCTGTTCGTCCGACATATCCTCTGGAATCTCGTAACGTTTGCGCATTTCAAGATAAATCTCTTCACAGGTCATTTTAAGACCTTTTTTGTCGGCAAAATAGAAATCGCTGCGCCACGTTTCTTCGCGCTTTTTTGCAGTTTCCTCGCTTACATTACCCCAGGAAAAGA
The DNA here is from genome assembly GCA_934434555.1 of uncultured Clostridia bacterium. Classification (GTDB taxonomy): domain Bacteria; phylum Bacillota; class Clostridia; order Christensenellales; family QALW01; genus UMGS1322. The sequence continues at coordinate 82,059 of CAKRZX010000005.1, read as the reverse complement.
TGTATTCGCCGTTTTCGTTTTTTGCTATGGCAAAATTGCCCACATATTCTCTGCCGTATTTTTCAATAAGTTCAAGGGCGAGAATAATTGAGTTTGTATACATCTCGCGCTCGGATTTTAGGTTGTATTCCCTGTAAAATTCAAGGTTGTAACTTACCTCGTCACGGGCGAGCGGTATACCGTTTGAATCAAGGATTTTCCCCCTTGAACCGTCGATTTTAAGCGTTCGGGTATGCTTGACCGTAGCCGCCTCAACATAATCCTGACGCCTGATTATCTGCAAATCCGCAAGGGAACAGGCAAGAATAACAAACGCAAGAACAAACGCAATTATCATAACAAAATTGCGGCGGTTATTCCCATTATTTTCTTCTCCCCTGAATAGCCTCATATCAACTTAAAAATCTGCCCTCATTCTCTTTCTTTTCCTGCATAAAGGGCAGCGCAAATATTCCTTTATAGATAAAATAGAACCCGATTGCAACGGCGCCGGAATAGACCGCTGACGGTATTCCGTGAAAAAAAGTTGCAAGGGTAAGGTTTTCCGAAAGCCTTAAAATGTAAAGAACAAACACGTACAGCAAATGTTTTATTCCCACGCCGAGCAAGACCTGCACTCCGGCAAAAACGAAAGACGAATTGCGCAATATAAGCGACGCAATCGCCGCAGCGATGCCTAAAAAAAGATATATACCTGTGTTTACGTATGTGCCGTACTGAGTAATTATATCAACAATAAGCCCCGAATAGACGGCGCAGAGTACCGGCGGATACCATTTAACGGTATACATAGCCGTTAAAACGACCGAAATCAGAACGAAATCGATTTTTGCACCGAAAATTGCGATTGCGGGCGCCAAAACAATTTGCAGTATGCACATAATAAACGATGTAAGTATTAAAGTGACCGTGCGCATCAGTTTTCACCCGTGTCGATGATTATAAGTACACTTTCAAGATGGTCAAAATCAACCGACGGCGTAATTTTCGCAGACGACGTAATCTTGCTTCCGTTGCCGGTCGAAACCTCGGTTACCGTACCGATTTTTATGCCCTTTGGGAAAACTTCGCCCAGTCCCGATGTGATAACCGCGTCGCCGGGCTTGATAATGGCGTTTGTGGGCAGTTGCGTCATTGAGCAGTATCCCGCCGTCGTTCCCGCAGAAGAAATACCCTTTACGATACCCATATCGCGGCTTGCTTCCGAAAGCGCGGGTACTCCGCAGCGGGAATCGGTTACCGCAAGCAGTATGCACGACTGATATGCGACTTCAACGACTTTGCCCGCAAGTCCGCCGGGGGCAATAACCACCATATTTTCCTTTATGCCGTCAACTCTGCCCTTGTTAAGCGTAAAAGTTGCGCTGTAATCGTCAACACTTCGGGCAATTACCTTGGCGTAACTGTACGAAAATTGCGGATAAGTTTCTTTTTCGTTCCAAAGCGTAAGCAGGCGTTCGTTTTCCGCCTTAACTTCTTTCGCAACCGATTCAACATTTTCAAGTTCGGCAATACGTTCGTTTGCTTTTTGAAGTTCTTCTTTAAGTTTCATTCTTTGACCGAAACTTGCAAAGAAATTGCCCACACTGTCAACCGCACTGTCCGCAACGGAAATCACGGGAGTAACAACGTAGCCCGAAATCCTTTCCAAAAACGCTACACCGCTGTTGAACATAAGCAAAAGCAAAGTAAGCAAAATTGCAACACCGATTGCACAGTATTTAATTACCTTATTGCGTTTGTGTGATTTTGCATTCATAACTGTTTAAGAGATATAGTCAAGTTCATCAAGCGCTCTGCCCGCGCCCGTAACAACACAGTCAAGGGGCGAATCGGCAATAACCACGGGCATACCGGTTTCGTACTTGATAAGCGTATCCATACCGTTAAGCAGCGCGCCGCCGCCGGCAAGATAAATACCGCGCTCCATAATATCCGCCGCAAGTTCGGGCGGGGTATCTTCAAGAGTGGTCTTTATTGCGTCGATTATAGCCATAAGAGGTTCGCGGAGCGCTTCACGCACCTGTGAAGAAGTTATGGTAACCGTTTTCGGCAAGCCCGAAACCAAGTCGCGGCCGCGGATATCCATCGACTTTTCTTCTCCCGTAGGATAAGCCGAACCTATTTTCATTTTTATATCTTCGCTTGTTCTCTCACCTATTGCAAGGTTGAACTCGCGTTTTACGTAGTTCATAATTGCGTCATCAAGTTTGTTTCCCGCAATGCGAAGAGAATGTGATACCACGATTCCGCCAAGAGAAATTACTGCCATTTCACTTGAACCGCCGCCGATATCAACAATCATACAGCCCGACGGCTCGTTTATGGGAAGACCTGCGCCGATGGCGCTTGCCTTAGGCTCTTCCATAATTACGACGTGGCTTGCGCCCGCATTTTTTGCCGCGTCCTCAACGGCTTTGCGCTCAACGCCCGTAACACCGCAGGGCACACAGATTACAACTCTTGTGCGGGTAAGCGAAAATGCATGGGGCATTGCCCGGTGAATGATATCCGAAAGCATTGCCGCAGTAACGTCAAAGTCAGCAATAACGCCGTCGCGCAGAGGTTTTACCGCTACGATATTGCCGGGCGTTCTGCCTATCATATTTTTTGCCTGTTCCCCCACCGCAAGTACTTCTCTGCGGCTGCCTGTTACCTTAACGGCAACAACGCTGGGTTCACGTATGATTATGCCCTTGCCGCGCATATAAACAAGAGTGTTTGCCGTACCCAAGTCAATACCCAAGTCCCTTGTAAAAAATCCCATCAGATTTCCTCCTGCTTTTTTGATGAATAGTAGTTGATAAGACCGCCGCTGAGCAGAATATCCCGCTCATCCTTTGTCATCTGTACGATTCCAAGCGTGATTTCCTCGGCTTTGTCGACGCTTTCTTTAATCAGATACGCCCTGACGGTACTTTCACCCTTTATAAGAGTATTCTTTACATCCGGCAGGAAAATATAATCGCCGCAGGCAAATTTTTCTTTTACTTTTTCATTGCACAGCAGCGGCAGAATGCCCCAGTTGATAAGGTTGCTTCTGTAACGCTTTGTGGCGTATTCAAGGGCAATATTTCCCCAGCCGCCGAGAACTTTCTGGCAACTTGCCGCCTGTTCGCGGGCAGAACCGTCGCCGGGCATATTTGCATAAATCGCACTGCCGAAAACGCAGTCATCAATATTTATGCCGTCAATCCCGTTAAGATTATCAAAAAGCGTTTTCTTTTCGTTTCCGTTTTCGATTTTTGCGACTTCATCGGCACGGATAACATAATCCGGGTCTTTCCTCGAAAGCGTAAAACGGGAAAGTTTGTATGGGTTTGAACGCAGCGTGCTTGTTTCGCCCGAGGGAATAAGTTCGTCGGTTGTGGTAACCGGGTCGTCAAGTACGGAACAGAGTTTTAACAATACCTGTTCGGGCATACGCTTTAACGCGGGCCAGTCGGCAATGTTGGGACCAAGCACAAGTTCGGCACTTTCGTCCGCTTTTCCGCGGCCGTCGTAAACGCGCTTTTCGTAAATGTCGCGGTGATATTTATAGTCGTATTCTTTATAGTCAACATCAAGTTCGTCGGCACCGGTTAAAATGCCGCCGTTAGCGGCTGTTGCAGCGATGGAACGGGCGTCCATAAGCGCAACAAGCGATAACTGACCGTCGCCGGGCTTGCTTCCCTCACGGTTGGGGAAATTTCTTGTTGTATGGCGGATTGAAAACGCATTGTTTGCGGGAACGTCGCCCGCACCGAAGCAGGGACCGCAGAACGCTGTTTTTATAATTGCGCCGCTTTCCATAAGCCCCGATATAACGCCCTTTTCCACAAGGTCAAGATATACGCTCTGACTTGCGGGATATACATTAAGCGAGAATTCACCGTTGCCGGTGCTTTTGCCTTTAAGAATGTCGTCTGCGGCGGTGATGTTTTCAAAAATTCCGCCCGCACAGCCGGCAATAATGCCCTGGTCAACGTGGAATCCGTCATTTTTCAATTTTTCCGAAACACAGCAGTTGCATTTCGGGTATTTTTCTTTTATCTCTTTATCAAGTTTATCAAGAATCTCTTTCGCGTTCTGTTTGAATTCGCGCACCGTGTAAGCATTGCTGGGGTGGAACGGAAGCGCAATCATCGGTTCGATTTCGGAAAGGTCTATCTTCAACACGCCGTCATATTCGGCAATTTCCTTAGGTTCAAGACAGGCGTAATCTTCCTCGCGTCCGTGAGTTTTGTAGTATTGACGAACCTTTTCGTCAGTAGCCCAAATTGATGAAAGACACGTGGTTTCAGTGGTCATAACATCGATTCCGCAGCGGTAGTCGACCGAAAGATTTTTTATTCCGGGTCCCACAAATTCAAGCACTTTGTTCTTTACCAGACCTTTGGAAAAAACTTCTTTGCACATTGCAATCGCAACGTCGTGAGGACCTACTCCGGGCTTGGGTGCGCCTGTAAGATAAACGGCGATAATTTCGGGATAGTCAATGTCATAAGTGCGTTCAAGCAACTGTTTAACAAGTTCGGGTCCGCCCTCGCCGACAGCCATTGTGCCCAGTGCTCCGTAGCGGGTGTGACTGTCGGAACCGAGAATCATTCTTCCGCAGGCGGCAAGTTCCTCACGGGCAAAGGAGTGTATAACCGCAAGGTGCGGCGGAACGTATACTCCGCCGTATTTCTTTGCCGCCGAAAGCCCGAACATATGGTCGTCTTCGTTAAGAGTTCCGCCCACTGCGCAAAGGCTGTTGTGGCAGTTTGTAAGCGCATATGTAAGCGGGAATTTTTTAAGTCCGCTGGCGCGTGCGGTCTGTATAATTCCCACATAGGTTATATCGTGGGAAACAAGAGCGTCAAATTTAAGTTGAAGTTTATCCGTATTGCCCGAAAAGTTGTGGGCTTTAAGTATGGAATAACTTATTGTTCCGTCTTTTGCACTTTTATCCGATTTAACGAACTCGGTGCCGTTTTTTATAAAAATTCTGTCTTTAATAAATTGCATTTGTTTCTCCCTTAAAGTATAACAAGGTTCTTGCCGTATGCTTTTTTGAACATATCGCCGCAGGTATGGGCATCCTTGATTTCAAGAGAGGCGTCGCTGTCAGTCTGTGTTTTCATTATTACCGAATCGCCAAGAATATCGCAGGCAACGGATTCGATTATGCCGTCCATGGCTCTGTCGAAACTTTCGGCAATGCGAACAAGCACCGCAAGGCGGTAGATTATAAGCAAGTCGTCGTTGGTAATCATATCCGAATACCGCAGACATTCTTTTTTTACGTCGTCTTTGCGGTGAGCAAGGGCTACAAATGCGCTCATAAGGTGTTCACGGTGAGTAAGCCCGTAAATATTGGAATTAAGTATCAGATAAAAACTGTGCTTGTGGTGGTCATGATACTTGATTACCGTGCCTATATCGTGAAGAGTGGCGGCAGTTTTGATTATTCTCATATACGAGTTGGGCAGTTTGTGCAACTGGCGCAGCTGCTCAAACATAAGCATTGAAAGTTTTGCCACATTGTTTGCATGATTGATGTTTTCCTGGAAAAGCCCCAAAACGTTTTGAAGCGAATAGTCAAGCACGTGCTGAACGGGACGCACCGCAAGCTGCGGGTCAATCTGTTCAAACATAATACCCTCGCGCAATCCGCAGCAGGAAATATAGATGTCGGCACACTCCAAGTATTTTACCGTAGTTTTAATTGCGGCAAAAGCAGCAAGGAAGATATCTGCACGCTCGTTTGAAAGGCCTTTGATTTTCATACGTCTGTCAAGGTCAAGTTTGCACATATTCTCGTAAAGCGCGTCAATTTCTTTTGCGCGTATTGCATAGTTGTGGAGAGTACCAATGTCGCGCTTGGTCTTCATGCGCATAATTTTGCCTAAATTCCTGAAAGAACCGCCCACGCCGATAAGCGGAAGTCCCTTGACGTTTTCAAGCCAGCCAACCGCTTCAAGCTGCTGACGGTAGAAGTCCTCGATAGCGTCAATCTGTTCCTGTTTAACCTTGTCGGCAAGACCGAAAAGTTCTGTAAGCGTAACGGTGCCGAAAGGCAGACTTACGATATTCTTTATGGCGCGTTTTTCAAAGTGAACAAGTTGTGTTGTGCCGCCGCCGATATCCATGATAACACCGTTGTCGATATCCATTGTGTTCATAACACCCTGGAATGTGAGAGTTCCCTCTTTTTCGCCGGAAAGCACTTCAAGTTGAATCTGTGTTGTAGCGTATACTTCATCAAGGAAAGAACGCTGATTTGCCGCACGGTTAACCGCCGCGGTACAGTATGAAAACATCTGGTCTACGCCGTTTGCAACGCAAAGACGCTTGAACATATGTATTGTTTTTATAAGTTGCTGAATTCTGCGGGGCTTGATAATATTATCGTGCCCCATGTCCGAAATAAGACGGACAGGTTCTTTAAGTTGGTCGGCTATCCGATAACTTCCGTTATCATAGATATAAACAAGAATCAATCTGGCGTTGTTTGACCCTATGTCCATGATAGCAATTTTTCTCATATAAAATCCTCCGTAATTAAGAAATAAAATATATCAACTCAATATCGGACAAACCGAATAAGAGATATAATATAAATTTGAGTATATTATATAATATCTTCGCCGAAAAATCTATACCCAAATCGACGATTTGAATAAAATTTACAAAAAATTTTATATATTTTTCTCCCTTTTTATTCCTTATAAGTTCTGCCGTTGCTTTTTATGGATTTTATAATCATATAAATCCCAAACGAAATTAAAAAAAGACCGTAGACTTTTCGGAAAATTCCGTCGCTGATTTTCTGTGAAATCACACTTCCCGCTATTGCGCCCGCAATGCCGAACGGTAAAAACGGAAAAATCTTTTCGGGTTCAAGTGTTTTATTTTTCATTCCCGAAATGCACGCGCCTGTTGCCGCGGGCAGATACGCCGCAAGGCTGATATATCGTGCCTGTGCGGGCGAAACGGAAAGAATATCGGTTAATGCGGGCAGCAGCACTGCCCCGCCGCCCAAGCCAAGACCCGCAAGAAAGTATGAAATTGTGCCGATTAAAAGAGCGATAAAGTAATTCAAAGCAGAGTTTTCACCCCCAGCGCAATAATAAACAGGGCGAAAATTTTCGTCAGTACATCGCTTTTAATTTTGCTAAGCGCACGGTTTCCCAAGAATCCGCCCAAACCGCCGCCGATACACACTGGAATCAAGAATTCGTTTTGTATTACATCGGACGCCGAAAGGCTGATAACGGTTATCGGCAGAAGAAAAAAAGATACCGCCGCGAATGCCTTTTTGCTTTCGGGGAAAATTTTAAATAAGAAAATTAAACAAAGAATTCCGCCGCCCGTACCCAGTGCGCCGTTAAGAAATCCGGAGAAAAACGCAAGAAAATACACGGTGTTCACCTCGGTATTATTCTTGCGCCAAAAGTAAGTTTAATTCATTTTTTTCGTATTAAAAGCCAGTCGGCAAGTTCGGCAAAGAATCTTGCTTTTTCGCCGTAGCAGAATATCAGCGATTTTGCCTTTTCGGTATATTCCTTTGCTTTCTCTTTTGCTCCGTCAAGCCCGTAAAGGGTAACATACGTGGTCTTGTGATTTGCCCCGTCGCTGCCGGTTGCCTTGCCCAGCGTCTTTTCGTCGCCCTCAACATCGAGAATGTCATCAATTATCTGGAACGCAACGCCTATGCAGTCGGCATATCCGGTAAGTTTGTCAATGTCCTTTTCGTCCGCTCCCCCGCACTGCGCACCCGCTTTTATCGCACCGATAATCATAGCGGCAGTCTTGTTTTCGTGGATATATTCCATTGTCTTTCGGTCAAAAACTTTACCGTTGAGGGTAACATCGACCCACTGCCCCGCAACCATACCGAAAACGCCCGCGGCGTGAGCAATGCTTCTGGCGGCCTTTATATTGCCGCTTGAAGTGCAGGAATCAAGCAAAATTTCAAACGCAAGCGCTTGAAGTGCGTCACCGGCAAGAATTGCCCTGTCATCACCGAATTTTTTGTGAGAAGTAAGGCGTCCGCGGCGGTAATCGTCATTATCCATTGCCGGCAAATCGTCGTGGATAAGTGAGTAAGTATGTATAAACTCTATTGCCGCTGCAAACGGCAGTGCATTTTCGTCTTTGCCGCTGAAAAGTTCGTTTGCGGCAAGCACAAGAGCGGGACGAAGCCGCTTTCCGCCGGCAAACACGCTGTAACCCATAGTTTCGCTTAAATCCTTCGGAATACGCGAATCGGTGAGAATCTCGTGCATTTTTTCTTCAGTTAAAGAAGAATATCTTTCAAGTTCAGCAAAAAGAAAATCACTCATCGGCTTTTTCCTCCATAGGCACTTCAACAATGCCCTCGGCAGACTTTTTAAGCACCGTTATGCGCTTTTTATATCCGTCCAGAAGTTCCCGGGAATGCTTTGTCAAAAGTGCGCCCTGTTCGTAAAGTTCAATGGCTTTATCAATTTCAATATCGCTTTTTTCAAGTTGCGCAACAGTTTCTTCAAGTTTCTTTACCGTCTGTTCAAGAGTCATTTATTTTACCTCCGCGTGAATTTTGCCTTTTTTCAGCCTGATATCAATTTCATCACCTTTGACGGTTTGCGCCGCGTCACGCAGCGTTTTGCCGTTCTTATCGGTGATAACCGCATATCCCCGTTCAAGTACGTTAAGCGGATTCAGGGCATTAAGTTTATTTTCAAGATTTGTTATTTTGTGCTCCGTACCGGACAGCGCAAGTTTTATTGCGTTTTCAAGGCGAATATTCAATTTTTCAATAGTATTTGCCTTGTCCGCCGTGATTTTTTCGGGTTCCGAAAAGAACCGCGAGAACATTTCAATCCGACCTTCAAATTTTTCGGTCTTTGCCGCAACCGCCGCAGTCGCCCGCGAGAAAAGAATGTCAAGAGTCTGATAAAGTTCATAAGAATCAAACACGGCAAGTTCAGCCGCCGCCGAGGGCGTGGGCGCACGTAAATCGGCAACAAAATCGGCGATAGTAAAGTCAGTTTCGTGACCTACTGCCGAAATTACGGGCTTTTTACAGGCAAAAATACGACGCGCAAGTGTTTCGTCGTTAAAACCGAACAAATCTTCCATTGAGCCGCCGCCGCGGCCTACAATAATAACATCAACATCCGGAATATCTTCAAGCGCGTCTATTCCCGCAATAACCGAGCGCGGACAGTCTGGTCCCTGTACGGCAACGGGCGCAAGCACAATGCTTATATCCGGACATCTGCGAGTTGCAACATTTATTATATCTCTTATAACCGCTCCCGTGGGCGATGTGGCAACGCCGACTTTCTTTATAAATTTCGGAAGCGGCTTTTTATACTCACTGTCGAAAAGTCCCTCTGATTCAAGTTGTTTTTTTAAGCGTTCAAACTTCAAAAAAAGTTCGCCGTCACCGTTCTGTTCAAGGGAAAAAACGTTAAGTTGATATTGTCCGTCACGTTCAAAAAGCGTCACTCTGCCACGTGCCGAAACGCGCATACCGTCTGCGGGTCTGAACTTCACGTTCAGCGAATGGGGCTTAAAAAAGGCGCACCTTATAAGCGCATTTTCATCTTTGAGGGAAAAATAAATATGCCCCGAAGAGTGAAGCTTTACGCCCGAAAGTTCGCCTGTAACGGTTATATCGCTTAAAACGGCGTCCATTGCAAGGGACTGCTTTACATATGCGTTAAGTTGTGAAACCGTAACGTTCATAATATTCCCGCCGCTTTTAATGTGTTTTTCATAAGCATTGCCCGTGTCATAGGTCCGGTTCCGCCGGGATTGGGCGTAATTGCAAACGCTTTTTTGCTTACGCTTTCAAAGTCCACGTCCCCCACCTGTTTTCCGTCAACACGGCTGATTCCGATATCGATAACCACTGCGCCGTCTTTTACCATATCTGCGGTTATAAAATGAGGTTTGCCTATTGCACAGACAAGAATGTCTGCGTTTTTTGTGATTTCTTTTATGTTTTTTGTTTTTGAATGGCATACGGTAACTGTTGCATTATTATTCAAAAGCAAAAGCGCCATAGGCTTGCCTACATTGTTGCTTCTGCCCACAACAACGGCATTCTTGCCCGAAATATCTATTCCGCTTGACTTAATAAGTTCAAGCGCACCCGCGGGAGTGCAGGAAACAAAGCAGTTTTCATCGTTTGCGGCAACACCGCCCAAATTTACTTTTGAAAAACCGTCCACGTCTTTTGAGGGCAGAATTCTCGCAACGACCTCTTCTTCGGAAAGATGTTTCGGAAGAGGAAACTGCACAAGAATACCGCTTACGTTTTTGTCCTCGTTAAGGGTGTCAATCAGTTCGTTCAGTTCTTTTTGCGACGTGCTTTCGGGCAGTTTATATTCAAGCGATTTTATGCCCACTTCCTGACAGTCCTTTGTTTTGTTTTTTACATAAATGCAGCTTGCGGGGTCTTCGCCCACAAGCACTACGGCAAGACACGCGCTTTTATCTGACTTTTCGAGTTTTTCTCTTAAATTTTCTTTAATCTGTTTTGCAAGAACTTTGCCGTCAAGAATCATATTTTTCTCTCCCCGCAAGATATTTTTTTCTGCACAAAAGCGCTACGCCCACAGCATTGTCGCTGCTGAAACGTGCGTCGGAAAATTTAATATTTACCGGCATACCTTTCTTTTTCAAAAGTGCCGGAAGTTTTTCGCGAAGATATGCGCTTGACGAAACGCCGCCCGCCATTAAAACTTCGCCCACGCCCGCGTAGTACGCCGCGCCGCCAACCATTTTAGCAAGCGTCCGTGTCACCGCCCACATAATGCCCTCGCAAAGGGCGCCCCGGTCGCAGCCCGCTTCAAATTCGCGTATTGCCGCCGCTTCGGTGCCTGAAAAACTGCACGTTCCCATTGATGCGCTTATGGGCAGCAAAACTGCACCGTTTTCGTTTTCACAGGCAATTCTGTCCACTTCCTTGCCCGCGGGGAAATGCATACCCATTTTTACGCCCAAACGGTCGATAAGTTGTCCCGCATTGATATCGCTTGACGCGGCAACGATTTTTATCTTAAAATCGGTTTTCTGCTCGCGCACGTGCAGAACTTCCGTTGTTCCGCCCGAAAGATGAACGGCAAAAAACTCGTCGGAATCCATAGGACAGGAATAAAGCGCAGCCTGAATATGCCCCTGCTGATGGTCGGTTGCAAAAAGCGGAACGTTAAGGCTCATCGCAATTGTCTCGGCAAGACGGCGTCCGGAATAGAATACGGGCATATACGAGTGCCCGAGCCCCCGGGGCTGTGTGCTTACGCAGACCGCACCAATATCGGCGGGGTCAATTTTGTCCAATACACTTTTATAAAGTTCGGTAAAATTATTTATGTGCTTAAAAAAAGCCTCGCTTTGGCGAAGCCCTCTCTCACCGTCGGCAACCGAAAGCAATTTTCGCGCCTCGGCTGCAAGATTGCCGTTTTCATCGACAGCGGCAACGGACGTTGTGTAACAACTTGTGTCAATCCCCAAAAAAATCATAAACTTCTTATGTAAGCCCCTAAAATACCGTTGATAAATGACGACGCGTTGTCGGCTGAATACTTTTTGGCAAGTTCAACCGCCTCATTGATTGCAATTGCGGGAGTTACGCCGTCAAGATAATTGATTTCGCAAAGCGCAAGGCGCAGAATCGAAAGGTCAACCCTGCTCATACGTTCAAGTTTCCAGCCTTTCGCAAAGCGCGAGATTATCCCGTCAAGTTCGTCCCTGTGTTCCTTTACGGTTGCACGAATCCAATTTATGTAGTCGATATTCGCCTGTTCCAAACCTTCAAAATCTTTTTCTTCTTCAAACAGATTGCCGAGCATTTCGGTTGCCGTGCTTGTGCCGAACGTATCTTCAAAAACAAGTTTGAACGCAAGTTCTCTCGCCTTTGACCTGTTGTTTTTTGCCATAAATCCTCCACTAAAATCAATAAAAGAGCGAGGCGATTCCCCCGCTCTCAAACTCAATGCTGTATCTGAACCGAATTATCTACCTGGACCGTAACTTTGCTTACTTTTATGCCGCAAAGTGTTTCGATATCGTTCCTGACGCTTTTCTGCACCGCCGCCGAGACTTCGGGAATAACCGCATCGGGAACCATTGATGCCTTGACTTTAATGTCTGCGCCCTCATTGCCGACGCTTGTGCGAACTCTTACTTCGCGCACGCCCTCGATTTTCTTAACGGCTTTATTCGCCAAATCGCTTACGGTGTCGATATTTATGTATATTCCGCCATCGCCAGTCGATGCCGCCAACGTAGCAACCCCGCCGTTCTTTTTAGTTGAAACGAATATTGCGCGGATTGCAAGCACGGTTACAAGCAAAAGCCCCGCACTTACCGCTATACGAAGGTAAATGCTTTCGCCCAAAGCGTCATAAACCGTCCAAAGCAAATCCGAATACCACGCGCATATGCCCAAAAATACGGACAGTGAAGTTATAATCAGCGCAAGAAAGACAAGCAAAAGCCTTTCGGAAACTCTCATTTTTCTACCGCCTTATTATTTATCGTCCTGTTTAACGTCAACACCGAGAATGTTTACGTTTACCGCTGTTACGTGCAAGCCCGTCATACCTTCAACCGCGCGCTTGATGCTCTTTTGAACTTCAAGGGCAACGTCGCTGATAATCGAACCGTATTTAACAATAAGGTTTGCGTCAATAACAGCTTCGTCGCCGCTGATTGTCGCTTTAATGCCCTTTGCAAGGTCTTTTCTTCCCAAAAGCTCGCCGATACCGCTCTTAAATCCGCCGCTCATACCCGCAACACCGCGAATTTCGGTTGCGGCAAGCCCCGAGATTATTGCAATAACGTCCTCGGAATAGGAAACGGTTCCGCCCACATCGGTTTTACTTATCATTTCTTTATTTTCAGACACTTTCAAGTACCTCCGAATCTTTTTTTATATTATATCACCTGACAGGCTTTTTTTCAACAGTTTTTTTCGTATTATTTCCTAAAATACTTTTCAACAGTTTAGGCGCTTTTATACATACAATTTTCATTAAAATATCTCCTCTCTATTTACACAGATGTATACCGAGAGCAATAAGTATTATGCCCAGTATCACGAGCCAGACCTGTACGGAAACATTGAACAGGATAAGCAGTACGCCTACTCCTATGCACAGCCAGCCCCAAAAATTGCACCCCGAGAAGAATCTTTTCATAAAAAATCCCCCTTTGCTTACTATTATAATATATCGCAAGGGGAGGTTTTGCTACTTTGTACGTAAATTTTCTATTGCACGGCGCTTGTCCGCTTTTGAAAATACGCTGCTTCCCGCAACAAGCACGTTTGCACCCGCCGCTTTTATTTTTGCGGCATTTTCTTCCGTTACGCCGCCGTCAACTTCGAGCATAATGTCCCGCGAGCCTATGATTTCACAGGCTTTATTGAGTTTATCAACAGTCTTTTCAATAAATTTCTGTCCGCCGAAACCGGGATTAACGCTCATTAAAAGCACCATATCCGCTTCATCTATGAGATATTCAAGGCTGTCAAGCGAAGTGCCGGGATTATAAGCAATTCCGCTTTTTATACCTTTTGAGCGGATATACGAAAGCGTCCTGTGCGGGTGGCGGCACGCCTCAACGTGAAACGAAATGATGTCCGCTCCGGCAGAGGCAAACGCGTCAATATATCTTTCGGGCGAATCAATCATCAAATGCACGTCCAGCGGAAGTGATGTGCGCTTTTTTATCGCTTTAATCATATCGGGTCCGAAAGTGATGTTCGGCACAAAAATACCGTCCATAACGTCGCAGTGCAGTAAATCCGCGCCGCATCTTTCAACTTCGCTTACCGCTTCTCCCATTGCCGCAAAATCCGCCGACAGTATACTCGGTGCAATTTTAATCATATCTTCTCCTCCATTTTTCGTCAATCCGTGCGAAAATTTCTTTATATCTGTCGTATCTTTCTTTTGAAAGAATTCCATTTTCGACTGCTGCTTTCACGGCGCAGTCGGGTTCGTTTACGTGATTGCACCCGTTAAAACGGCATTTCCCCTCATAAGGCACAAATTCAAAATACAGTTCTTTAAGTTTATCCGGTTCAAGAGCGGGCACTTCAAGAAGTGAAAAACCGGGTGTGTCCGCAAGATATTTTCCCCTGCCGAACTCCACAAGTTCCGTGTGCCGCGTCGTATGTCTTCCGCGCTCGGTCTTTTTGCTTAATCCGCCCGTCAAAAACATATCTCTGCCCAAAAGCATATTTGTAAGTGATGATTTTCCAACCGCCGACTGCCCGCAGAAACAGGTTATGCCCTCATTTATTCCGTCGCGCATTTTCTTTACGCTTTTCTCGTCGTTCGCACTTGTGATATAGGCGTGAAGTCCGCTTTTTTCGTACTGCTGTGCAAGACTTTTTGCATCGCTTTCGGAATAATCCGACTTGTTTATACAAATTATCGGCTCAATATTAAGCATTCTGCAATAGCAGATAAGATAATCGGCAAGCATTAAATCCGGATTCGGCTTTTTTACCGCAAGCGTGATAATCAGCGTATCCACGTTTGCCACCGGTGGGCGAACAAGCAGATTTTTCCGCGGCATTATTTCAAGAATACTGTTCCGGTCAAATTCAACTCTGTCGCCGACGGTAGGCGAAATTTCACTGTTGCGGAATCTGCCGCGTGCGGAGCAAACATAATCGTTCTCACCCGCACGCACGGTATACTGACCCGCAATACATTTTATAATCAGTCCAAGCATATTATCCTTCAAGTTTATCGGCAATCATCGTTACTTTTTCAACCCTCTGCGCACCTGAATAATTTTCCCTTTTCACATAGAGTTCAAAAGTAATTTCAGCCTTTTCGGCACCTTCGTATTCGTAGGTGATTTCGCTTACGTTTGAATAGGTTTTATGGTCAATCTGTTCTCCGCGATAATCAAGAACGACAAGTTCGTAATCGCCCCTTTCATTGTTCGGAGCGGTATAAGTATACGTGCAGCGGTACGCCGCGCAGATATTTATAACGTAATCAATGGTAATCTGCGGCGCGGCTTCGCCCTCGATATAAGGATATCTCGTGCCCGCGGGAATGCTCTGTTCGCCTACGCCCAAGCCGTCGGTCGTATAAACTTTTTGCTCCGTGCATTTTCCGGGCTTGAACCCGGCATTTATAAGCGTTTGTTTTGCCTGTTCGGCGCTCATACCCAAAATATTGGGAACAATAAGTTCTGCGGTTTTAAGATTCCTTATAACCGTAAGCGTTATGGTGGAACCCTCATCTATGGGCTTGCTCATATTGCTTTGTTTTATTACGATTCCCTCGTCCCTGCTTTGGTCCTCTTCATAAACATACGTTACGAGGAATCCCTGATTTTTCAGGATTTCAGTTGCCTCTTCGCTTGTTTTGCCTATTGTGTTTTCGGCAAGAACCTGTTTCGGTCCGAGGCTTAACACAACTTTTATTTTTGTGTTCACCTTAACAACCGTGCCCTCTGACGGTTCGGTACGGATAACCGACCCGGCGGGAGCGGTCAGCGAATTTTCCTCCGCAAACTCGAATTTTGAAAATTCGTTATTCCTTAAAACAGCAGCGGCGGCAGTCTTGCCCAATCCCGCAACCGTGGGAATTTCTTTTTCGGGGTAAGTTTTACCGCCGTTTATCGCTTTACCGATAAAAATACCCGCAATGATGATTATAAGCAGCGAAACTGCACAAATGCCGACAATTGCAAGGGTTCTGTTGCCTTTTTCAGGTTTTTTTTCGCGAACGGGCTTTTCCCTTACGGGTGTATCTATCGTCTTTTTTCTTACCGGTTCGTCCGATTCAAATTCCGGTTTTTTCCTTGCGTGAAGCACCTGAAATCCCTCGGGATTTGCGGAGAAAAGCAGCAAATCTTCCCTTAATTCCGACGCGCTCTGATACCGGTCGTCGGGATTCTTTTCCATACATTTAAGAATGATATCGTTTATTCCTCTGGGAACGTTGGAATTTACATTCATCGGCGCAGCGGGTTTCTGATTCACGTGTTTCATTGCGATTGAAACCGCCTCTTCGCCCTCAAACGGAACTTTGCCCGTAAACATTTCGTACATAAGCACGCCCAAAGAATATATATCGGTACGCAAATCAACTTCGTTGCCGCGCGCCTGTTCGGGCGAAATATAATGTACGCTTCCCACAACATCCTTGCCGCCCATTGTGCGTGTAGTCTGCGAAAGCATACGTGCTATGCCGAAATCCACAAGTTTCACCGTGCCGTCAACGGAAACGATGATATTCTGCGGTTTGATATCGCGATGAATAATGTTGCGCCTGTGAGCATGCTCAATTCCCGCAACAATCTGTAAAGCGTAATCGATAGCCGTTTTTACCGGAACGGGTCCGTTTTCGTTTATTATATCTTTTAAGGTTTTGCCGTCAATAAATTCGGTAACCATATATAATGAATCGTTCCACTTGCCTGCACTTAAAATTCTGCGCACGTTTCTGTGGGACATCTGCGAAAGCGCTTCCGCTTCCATTCTGAAATGGCGTTCGTGTTCTTTTATATCGTCAAGTCCGTCACGGATAACTTTTACCGCAACGATTTTGCCGTCGGCAATGCGCCGCGCTTTGTAAACTATGCTTGTTCCGCCGCTGCCGATTTTAGATATTATTTCATATTTGCCGTCTATAACATCATTTACCATACGCTCTGCCTCCTTAATCGTTAATAATAAGTACGGAAGTAATATTGTCTTTTCCGCCCGCGTCATTTGCCGCTTTTACAAGTGCCTCAACGCCGTCTTTTGCGCTTTTTGCGTTGCAGATAATCTCTGTAAGTTTTTCATCGTCAACCATTCCCGTAAGCCCGTCGCTTGCAAGAAGAAGTCTGTCGCCTTTTTTCCACGTGTGAACGAAAACATCCACATTTATAAACCTGTCAACGCCTATTGCGCGGGTTACAAGATTTTTGTTCGGATGAATTCTCGCTTCCTCCGGGGTAAGCACACCCTTATCCACCATTTCCTGAACGTATGAATGGTCAACGCTTATCTGCTCGCACTTAAAATCCGAAAACATATAGCAGCGGCTGTCGCCCACGTTTGCAATGTATACTTTGTCGTTTTCGGGCAGCGCGCACACGGCGGTCGTACCCATACTGTCATACCGATTATCAGATTTTGCCGTATCCAATACGGTTTTGTTTGCATTCAGCAGAGCCTTGCGCAAGAGCAGTGCCCTGTCCTTTTCGTTAAAGTTTTCCTCAATATATACCACAATTTCTGAAACCGCCAAAGCGCTTGCAATCTCGCCCGCATTTTCTCCGCCCATTCCGTCACAAACAACAAATACCTGTATGCCGTCTTTTTCCGGAACATAGAAAAAATCCTCGTTATTGCCGCGCACTTTTCCTTTGTTACTCAAACCGCAGTATTGCATTAAAGATCCTCCTTATTCAAAAAACTCCTTCTCAACTGACCGCACGCACCCGAAATATCCGCACCCATTTCTCTTCTTACCGTTGCGGAAACTCCCGATTTTTCAAGTTTTGATAAAAATGCCTGCACCCGTGCCGGAGTTGACCCGTTAAGTCCCGTTTCACTTACCCTGTTAAGCGGAATAAGATTCACGTGGCACTGTAACGAATGTACAAGAGAAACAAGTTTATCCGCACAGTCAAAAGTATCGTTGAAATTATCAATCAGTGCGTATTCAAACACAACGCGTCTGCCGGTGGACGCAACGTATCTGCGCATTGCGTCAACTGTTTCTTTTACCGTATACGCCTTTGAAACGGGCATCAGTTTTTGCCTGAGCTCGTCGGTCGGGGCGTGAAGCGAAAGTGAAAGCGTTACGCCTAAGTTTTCCTTTGCAAGCCTGTCAATATTGGGAACAAGCCCGCAGGTTGAAACGGAAATATTCCGCTGAGATATGTTAAGCCCGTCGGGGCTTGAAACAAGACGCAGAAATTTAAGCACGTTATCGTAATTATCAAGAGGTTCGCCGCTGCCCATAAGCACGATATTCGTTACACCCCGTCTGCCGTCCGCGGCGTTATCCCTGTCGGCACTGATTACCTGCCCGAGAATCTCGCCGGCGTCAAGAGAGCGGACAAGCCCGCCGAGAGTTGACGCACAGAACGCGCAGCCCATACGGCACCCAACCTGTGTTGAAACGCAAAGAGTGTTGCCGTACTTATAGTGCATAAGCACGCCTTCTATTATATTACCGTCCTCTAATTTATATAAGTATTTTACAGTACCGTCAATTTTTGAAACGAATTTTTCGTAAATCTCCGCTCCGCCCACGGTATAGCCGTTTTCTTCAATTTTTTCCCTGAAAGACTTTGAAATATTTATGTTTTCAATGCTTT
This sequence comes from uncultured Clostridia bacterium, assembly GCA_934434555.1. Taxonomy (GTDB): domain Bacteria; phylum Bacillota; class Clostridia; order Christensenellales; family QALW01; genus UMGS1322. The sequence goes on along the minus strand of CAKRZX010000005.1, from coordinate 63,753 downwards.
TTCCTGACTGCAAACCCGAATAAAGTTGCGAACCGCGAAATTTTGCCTCACCCAAAGCAACCGCAAGTTCCTCAGATTCTGTTTTTGAAAGATTAAGCAGTTTCAATTTTTCTTCATCCTTGCTATAAAAAATCCGTCCGTCAGGTCAATTTCGGGATAAAGTTGCAAAAATCCCTTTTTTAACTCTTTGCCGTTTTCAAACTTTTCACCCAAAAGTCCCGAAAGCGAATCAAGCGAAAAATCGGCGTTTTCTTTAAGGAACTTTTCAACAACGCCTATGTTTTCTCCGTTTCTCACCGTACATGTACTGTAAACAAGAATTCCGCCTCTTTTAAGATGCTTTGCGGCGTTGCTGAGTATCGAATACTGTAAGTATTCAATTTCTTTTAAGCCCTGCTCCGTAACGGTATTTTTAATTTCCGGTTTTTTTCCCAGAACGCCGAGCCCGCTGCACGGTGCATCGACAAGAATGCGGTCGAATTCGCCCAAACCGTTATCTTCCGTCCAGTCTGCGCAAATCGCGCTTACCGTGTTTTCCGCTCCCGCACGCTGAATGTTTTTCTTTATCAGTTCAACCCTGTGAGGGTGCTTATCGCAGGCGACAATTTCGCCCGAATTAATCATTGACGCGATGCACACCGTTTTCCCTCCCGGTGCTGCACAGGCATCGAGGATCCGCTCATTTTCCTTTGCCGAAAGCGCAAGGCATGCCGCATATGAAGCCTCGCTTTGTATAAAGCACGCTTTATCTTCCGTCAATCCGTTCATATCTTTTGTATAGAAGAAGTTGTCAAAATATAATGCATGCCTGCCGTGATGACGCACCATTGTTTTTGCAAAATCGTCGCCGAAAACGCGCACGGAAGTTTCATGGTCGCCCTCAAAAGCACAGAACCTTTCCGCAGCCGTATCGCCCCGTTCAAGTATAAATTCCTTAACAAGAAATTCCGGATATGAATATTTTTTTGAAATATATCCTACCCTGTCTTTCGGATATTCTATATTGTCCTTATTTTTCGCAACCGACCTTAAAACGCCGTTTACGTAGCCTTTGAGCATTCCCTTGCCGATGTTCTCACACAAATCCACACCGCATTTAACGGCTGAAAAATCGGGTACGCGCTCCATATACATTATCTGATATATGCTGATTCTTAAAATGTTCCTGATTTTCGGCTGGATTCTGCCGCGTGCGTAAAGGGAAATGATATAATCAAGATTTATAAGTTTATCAAGCGTGCCGTAAACAAGAGCGCAGATAAACGCCCTGTCCCGTTCATCAAAGCCGTCAAGTCCGTCTTTAAGCGCAAGATTTGAATATTTGCTGTCTCTTAAAATTTCTTCAAGCAGTAAAAATGCTTTTTTTCTTGCCTTATCCATTTGTCATTTCGTCCGATTTTAATGAATTTCCCAAGAAATATGCCTTTGCGTCCATAACTTTTTTCCCGGGAAGCTGAATGGAATCAAGTGAAATAACGCCGTCTTTACATGCTACTTTCAGCCCGTTTTTACTGTCGGCACAGATTATTTTCCCGCAGGGGACGCTTGTTTTGTCGCTCGATTTTGATGCGGAATAAACTTTAATTATATCTTCGCCGCATTTTGCCCACGCAACGGGCCAAGGATTCAGCCCGCGCACGAAATTGTGAATTTCTTCGGCTGTTTTGTTAAAATCGATACAGGCGTTCTTTTTATCAAGCATAGGATAATGGGTCGCCTTGCTTTCGTCCTGTTTTATGGGTTTAACCGTACCGCTTTCAATCATTCTTACGGTTTTTATAAGCGTTTCGGCACCGAGCGCTGCAAGGCGTTCAAACAGTTCGCCGGCAGTTTCGTTTTTGCCTATTTCAAGTTTTTCCTGTAACAGAATATCCCCCGTATCAACGCCGATATCGGTAAGCATTGTGGTGATTCCCGTTTCCTTTTCACCGTTGATAACCGCCCACTGTATGGGCGAAGAACCGCGGTACGCCGGAAGCAGTGATGCGTGAACGTTAACGCATCCGAGGCGCGCCGATTCAAGATTTTCTTTTGACAGAATCTGCCCGAAAGCGGCTGTGACCATAAGGTCGCAGTTAAGGTCTTTAAGAATTTTCGCATTTTCTTCAAGCCTTATTTTTGTCGGCTGAAAAACGGGAATGTTTTTTGATATCGCGTATTCCTTTACGGGAGAAAACGCAAGTTTGTTTCCGCGCCCTTTGGGTCTGTCGGGCTGAGTGAATACCGCCTTTACGTTATAGCCGTTTTCAACAAGGGCTTTAAGGCTTGCAACGGCAAAATCCGGTGTGCCCAGAAAAACAATATCAATCATCCTGCCCGAGCCTCGTTGCCTTATCGGTAAAAAGAATGCCGTCCAAATGATCGCATTCGTGGCAGAAAATCGTAGCAACAAAATCCTGTGCCTTGTACTCCATAAGATTTCCTTCCCTGTCATAGCCCTGTACGGTAACTTTCTTCGGCCTGTCAACATGTCCGCGGACTCCGGGCACGCTTAAACAGCCTTCAAAGCTGTCCTGATGACCCGATTGCTTTGTTATTACGGGGTTTATGAGTTCAAGAATCTCTTCACCTGTATCAACAATAATGATTCTTTTAAGGATTCCCACCTGCGGTGCGGCAAGCCCCACACCGTTTGCAGTTGCAAGCGTTTCTTTCATATCGTCGATAAGCGTGATGATTCTGTCGTCTATCTTCTCAACTTCGCGGCATTTTTTTCTTAAAAGCGGTTCGGTATCTTTCAAAATATTTCTTATAGCCATAAATCTTCCTCTTAAAACATTGTAACGGGGTTAATCTGAATATCACAGTAAAGGTCGCCGAAAGCAATATTATCTATTGCAGCGTAAACTGCGCTTTCAATTCCGTCCGTCTCGTCCGTTTCCTTTAATTTTATTAAAATCTGCTGCCTGTACATTTCGTTAATGCGTCCGATAGGTGCCTGCGAACGCTGTGCATACAGAATCTGCTCTTTTTTATTTTTAAGAATTTCCCTTATCCTGTCGTATGCTTCAACCGACGCATTAAACGCCTTTTCGGAATCCGAACATGTGTAAAGAATGCGGATAAGCCTTGAAAACGGCGGATACCACATTGCTTTGCGCTCTTCGATTTCCTTTTGATAAAAGGCCTTGTAATCCTGTTTCTGTGCACATTCTATAACAAAATGCTTCGGCGCATATGTCTGAATTATAACTCTGCCCTCATTTTCGGCACGACCCGCGCGCCCCGAAACCTGAGTAAGAAGCGAAAAGGTTCTTTCACGGCTTCTGTAATCGGGCAGTTTAAGCATTCCGTCGGCAACGACCACGCCCACAAGCGTAACAAGCGGAAAATCGTGCCCCTTTGCAATCATCTGCGTGCCGATTAGTGCCTGCGCTTCACCGGAAGCAAGTTTTTTAAGCAATTTGTAATGCGCATCTCTGCCGCGGGTGGTATCAACATCCATCCTTACGGTTGTTTTACCCGGAAACAGGCGCTGAAATTCTTCTTCTACTTTTTGTGTTCCCGCACCGAACTGCTTTATAAACTTACTGCCGCAATTCGGGCAGACTTTCGGCATGGGGATTTCATAGCCGCAATAGTGGCAGCGAAGTTTGTCAACAGTGCTGTGATATGTAAGCGAAACGTCGCAGTTTTGGCACGTAACCGTTTCGCCGCAGGCACGGCACATAACAAAACTTGAATATCCGCGCCTGTTCAAAAAAAGCATAAGCTGCTGATTTTTCGCAAGCGTTTCATTCATAGCCGAATAGAGTTTGCGGGAAAATATCGTTCTGTTTCCGCTTGAAAACTCCGCCGTCATATCCACAATATCCACAGGCGGAAGCGGATGGCCGTTGGCGCGCCCGTTCATTTCAAGCAATTTGTATTCGCCGTGCAAAGCGCGGTAATATCTTATAACCGACGGCGTTGCACTGCCAAGCACTATGGGACAGTTATTGTATTTTGCGCGTCTGATTGCAACCTCAACCGCATCATAGCGCGGGTGCGTATCGGAAATATAGGACGTTTCGTGCTCTTCGTCAACAATAATCAACCCTAAATTTTCAAGCGGCGCAAACACCGCCGAACGCACACCGATAACTATCTTTGCTTTTCCCGTGCGGATTCGCCGCCATTCGTCGTATCTTTCGCCCTGGCTGAGTGCCGAATGCAGCACCGCAATACCGTCGCCCAATTTTTTTCTGAAATTAAGCACTGTTTGCGGGGTAAGTGAAATCTCGGGAACAAGCACAAGCGCCGTTTTCCCGTTCTGCACCACATTGTTTATGGCGCGCATATATACTTCCGTTTTGCCCGAACCCGTAACGCCGTGCAGTAAAAAAGGCGTAAAGGTGTCGCGTGAAGTAAGAATGGCATTGAGCACCGATTTTTGCCCGCTGTTCAGGTTAAGCCACTCTGCGTGTTCCGGCGTGATGTTAAGGTACGGTGACCTTTGAACAGTTTCGGAATAACTTTCCACCGTTCCGTCGGCAATAAATTTTTTAAGAGGTTCGTAACAGCCGCCTATAATTTTATTGAGATTCGATTTTTCCATTTCGCCCGCTTCGGCAAGCAGTGAAATTATCCTGTACGCTTTTGTGCCGGGTTTAAGCGACGAAAGAATCATTTCCGCCTGTTCCCTGTCGCCGTTAAAGCGGACAATCTGCACTGTTTTCGGCTTTGTGCCGCCGCGGACTTCGCCGGGCACAAACAGGCGCACCGCGTCGCTTGCAACAGCGTGGTACTTCTTTTTTATCCACTGCGCAAGAAAAATCTGCTCTTCTGTCAAAACAGGAACGTCGCCTTCCGATGAAAAAATGCTTTTTATTCTGTTTTTCGGAATATTGCATTCATCGGTCAGGCCCAAAACGTAGCCGTCGATAATTCCCTGAGCGCCGAAGGGCACCCTTACGCGTGCCCCGATTTCAACATTCATATTTTCGGGAACGGCATAAGTAAACAGCCTGTCAACGTCACGGCTTGAAACATCAACCGTTACAAGGGCAAATTTCACTTATCGTCCCTTTTTTTCAGTCTGTCGTTTTCAAATTCGTCAAGAGCCTGCAAAACGGGTTTGCATTCCTCGTTGCATTCGTTGAAATCAACCATTTGTCTTGCTCTTTTTGAAATTATTGAAGTAAGTTCGTATTTGCACGAAACTTTGCTTTGCGCTCTTTTGCTAACCGGTCTGTACATAGTCTTTTCTCCTTGAATTACTTTATAAGTTCGTTTATAAATTCAGTGTTGCGTTTTACCGAACACTTTTCCGCTTTGATAATCGCTTCAATTCTTTCAACCGCGTTTTCAACCGTATCGTTTTCAACAACATATGTGTACGATTTAACGCGTTTGATTTCGTTTTTCGCCTCGCCGAACCTTTCGGCAATAAGTTCCATACTCTCTCTTCCTCGCCCTATAAGACGACTTTTAAGTTCGTCAAGGGACGGCGGAGCAAGAAATATAAACACGCCGTCGGGATAAACTTTCTTTACGTTATCCGCGCCGTTCATTTCTATTTCAAGAATAATGTCATAGCCGTTTTCAAGCTGCTCGAAAACATATTTCTTCGGCGTGCCGTAATATCTGCCGGAATATCCGCAGTTATACTCCAAAAACTCGCCGTTTTCAATCATTTCTTCAAACTCTTCTTTTTTCTTGAAAAAGTACGTTACGCCTTCGGTTTCGCCCGCCCGCATATCGCGCGTTGTTGCCGAAACCGATACTTTTATGTTTTTGTTTTTTTCTATAAGCCGTGAGCAAACCGTGCCTTTGCCGCAGCCTGACGGTCCGCTTATAACAAGCAGTAAACCCTTACTGTTCATTTGGTTCCTCCGTTTCTTTAAGCCTTCCGGATATTGTTTCGGGCAAAACCGCCGAAAGCACTATCTGACCGCTGTCAAAGAAAATAACCGCACGGGTGCGTCTGCCGCAGGTGGCGTCAATGATTTTGTCCTTTGCGTCCTGAATCATACGCCTTACCGGTGCGGAATCCGGCGAAACAACCGCGATAATGCGTTCGGAAGAAATCATATTTCCGAAACCTATGTTTATCAGTTTTACCATTTGCAATCACCTATTCGATGTTCTGAACCTGTTCGCGGAGTTTTTCGATTTCGCCTTTCGCACTTACGACAAGTTTTGCAATATCCGCGTCAACCGATTTTGAACCGATTGTATTGACTTCACGGTTGAGTTCCTGAATAAAGAAATCAAGTTTTCTGCCCACGCTTTCGTCCGAATTCATATATTCAAGCATATTCTTTATATGCGTGTCAAGGCGGACAAGTTCTTCATCAATGGCAATTTTATCGGCATAAATTGCGATTTCCTGGCACAGGCGCTGCTCATCAATGCGATTGTCGCCCAAAAGTTCTTCCAGGCGCTTTTCAAGTTTTTGAGCATAAACGGCAGTGTTGCCCTCGCTTTTTGCCTTTATTTGATCCGCAAACGACTTGATATTTGCAAGTTTAAGCCTTAAATCCTCAACGATTTTCCCGCCCTCAATGCCGCGTGTTAAATTAAGGGTTTCCGCCGCGCCCTTTATTGCTTCCGCCGCAAGTTCCGCTACCGCGTCCTTATCCTCGTCGCAGTGGGTAAGCACAAGCACCTCGGGCAAACGCGCCATATCCGAAACCTTTATGTCGTTTTCAAAGCCCATTGCCGCAAGAGTGGAAAATGCGTCGCGATAATGGCACGCAAGCGCTGTATCAACTTGGATTTCCGTTGCGTCCTGACGGGTATTGCGGTAGGTAACGGTAACTTCAACGTGACCGCGGGTAAGATATTTGCCGATTTCCTTTCTGAAAGAATCTTCCGCAAAATTAAGCGTGCGCGGTATGCGCAGATTAATGTCCAAAAACCTGTGATTAACCGATTTCATTTCGACGGTGAGTTCTCTTCCGTCCTTTTCCGCCACGGCGGAACCGTAGCCTGTCATACTTTTCAATGGTTTGTCCTCCGAAATTGTTCCGTAAATACGGATTACGGTATTTTTCTTTCCTTATAGTATATCATATTTCCTTGCCTATTTCAAGCAAATTATTTGCCCGCCAAAGACAAAAATTTTTCTTCGTCCATAATTTCAATGCCCAGTTTCTGCGCTTTTTCAAGTTTTGAACCGGCATTTTCGCCGCAGATTAAAATATCCGTGCGTTTGCTTACCGATGACTGCACTTCACCGCCCATTTCAAGGACGACTTTGCCTATCTCATCACGGGTGAAGTTTTCAAGTTTGCCCGTAATAACAACGCCTTTTTGCGAAAAATAGGTGTCAGTGCGCGCCGCTTCCTCGTCTTTGGGTTTAATTCCGGCAAGAAGAAGTTTATCAACAAGTTCGCTGTCACGGCAAAAGAATTCGATAATGCAATCGGCAACAATATCGCCGATATCCCCTATTGCAAGCAGTTCTTCCCTTGTTGCGGCACGCAGTTTTTCAAGCGTCACAAAATGTTTTGCCAAATCGCGGGCGGTTTTTATGCCAACATTCGGAATTCCTATTGCATATATAAACGCGCTGAGCGTGCAGTTTTTGCTCTTTTCAAGGTTATCAAGCAGATTCTGCGCCTTTTTTTCTTTCCATCCTTCAAGCGAAAGCAGTTGTTCCGCTTTAAGCGCATAGAGTTCCGAAATGTCGCCGATGTCAAAAGCCTCGACAAGTTGATTTGCGGTTTTGTCGCTTAAAGTTTCAATATCCATTGCGTCGCGGGACGCAAAATGTGCAATGCGCGACACAATCTGCGGTTTGCAGTATGTGCTGTTGGGGCAGAAAAGCAGCATTCCCTTTTCAACAAGTTCCGTACCGCAGGACGGACAGACAGTGGGAACGGTAATTTCCTTGCCCATTTGATTTTCGTCAACAACGCCCATAATTTCGGGAATAACGTCATTTGAGCGGCGCACCCACACGTCAACGCCCAGTTTGACTTTTTTCCGTTCAATGTCCCACTTGTTGTTGAGTGTCGCACGCCTGACCGTTGCGCCGCCGATATCAATCGGTTCAAGTTCGGCTGTGGGCGTAACTTTGCCGGTTCTGCCCACATCCCAGATAACACCCGTGAGTTTTGTGGGTACTTCTTCGGCGTAAAATTTATACGCTATCGCCCATTTGGGGAACTTTTCCGTATACCCAAGCGCCTCGCGTAAGGCAAAATCTGTAACCTTTATAACCATTCCGTCTATCTGAAAATCAAGACTGTCGCGGCGCTCTTCGGCCTTTTTTATTGCCGCAACGATATCGGTCATATTTGAATACGTTTCGTAAAAATCGCAAACGGGAAGTTTCTGTTCGCGCAAAAAATTCATTGCCTGAATACTGTTTTCAAACTCTGCGCCATCAACGGTGCCGATATTATAAAGGAAAATATCAAGTTTGCGCTGTGCGGTCACTTTCGGATCAAGGTTGCGCAAGGCGCCTGCGGCGGCATTCCTCGGGTTTTTAAGCGGTTCTTCGGCAGTTTCATTATATTTATTAAAAGCCGAAAGTTTCATTATTCCCTCGCCCTGAACCTGTAATTTGCCCTTAAAGGGAATCGTCAGCGGCAGAGAACGGATAGTTTTTGCCTGTTCAAAGATTCTTTCGCCCGCAATACCGTTGCCGCGGGTAACGGCATCAACAAGCACACCGTTTTCGTACGTTAAATTAACGGTCAGCCCGTCAAATTTATATTCAAGTGAGAACTCCGGTTTTTTGTTGCTTACTTCCGCAATGCGGCGTTTCACCTTCTCTTCCCAATCAAAAAGCGCATCAAAGCTCTGCGCTTTATCCATTGACCAAAGCCGTTTTTCATGCTGCACCGTTTCAAAAGCCTTTATCGGCGCACCGCCCACTTTTTTTGTGGGCGAATCCGGCAGCACAACGCCTGTTTCGGTTTCAAGTTTTCTTAATTTATTATAGAGAATATCCCACTCGTCATCGCTTGCAATCGGGTCGTCAAGAACGTAATAATGATAATTCAGTTCGTTGAGCCTGTTTACAAGTTCGCGCATTTCGTCCATACTAATCTCCCAAAATTTCAAGATTCGCCTGTTCCGCCACAAGGTCCTTTACGCCGTTGTTTTCAAACGCAACGGTAAGCACGGTTTTTTCACCTGCGCCTTTTACGGCAATTATTCTGCCCTGCCCGAAGCGGCGGTGTTTTACTTTCATCGCAATTTTCCATTTAACGTCCGTATTAGTCTTTTCGGGCTTTGAATAATTCATACTTCCGGAATTGAACGACGACTGTTTTTTTTCCGGCTGAGTGAATCCCGCAAAAACATCGTCCCAGCCGTCATCAAAACGGGAGGCTCTGTTTGCTGATTGCCGAACAGGCGCGGGAAGCAGAGTTTCGCAATACTTATCGGGAATTTCGCCTAAAAATCTGGACGCGGGATTACACCTGAATTCGCCGTACTGCACGCGGGTGTATGCGTGGGTTATGTAAAGTCTGCGCTTTGCACGGGTTATGCCCACGTAGCACAGTCTGCGCTCTTCTTCAAGTTCTTCTTTGTTGTCAATGGCGCGGGAAAGCGGGAAAAGTCCCTCTTCCATTCCGATTAAGAAAACCGTGTCAAATTCAAGCCCTTTTGCTGAATGCAGCGTCATCAGTGACACGCTCCCCCTGTTCAAAGAGAAAACATCCGATTCTTCCGGCTCTGAAACAAGTGCAATATTTACAAGGTAATCTGCAAGCGTTGCATCGGGATTATCGTCAAAATATCCGCTTGCGGCATTTACAAGTTCGTCAAGGTTCGCAAGGCGCTCTTTCGCTTCATCGGAGTTATCCGATTTATACATTCCCCTTAACCCGCTTGCATCAAGCATATATTCTATAAATTCTTTCGGCTCCATAAGCATACTTTGAGTCATAAGGTCGTCAATCAAAGATGCAAAAAGAGCGATTTTATTCTTTATTCTGCCCGAAAGCGGGTGCGATGCCCAGTCAAGAACAATTCCGAGCATACTGTCGCCCGAAGAAAGGGCAATTTGGCTTATTTCGTTTATTGCCGAATCACCTATCCCCCGCTTGGGAACATTGATTACGCGCCTTAATGCAACCTCATCGGTAGGGTTGACAATCATTCTTAAATATGCTATGGCGTCCTTGACCTCTTTGCGCCCGTAGAAAGGCTGTCCGCCGTAAACACTGTACGGAATTCCGCTTCCGAGCAGCATTTCTTCTATCAATCGCGACTGACTGTTTGTACGGTAAAGCACGGCAAAGTCATTATATGACGCGCCGTTTTTATACCCTTGCAGAATTTCGGAAACGACAAACGCTGCCTCCGCCCTGCCGTCGGGAAGTTCTTCCACGCGGATTTTCTCTCCGTCTCCCTCCTCGGACCAAAGCGACTTTTCTTTTCTTTGCTCATTATGTGCGATAACTGCGTTTGCGCTTTTAAGAATATTGTTTGTTGAACGGTAATTCTGTTCAAGCTTGATTACTTTCGCGTTTGCAAAATCCTTTTCAAATTCAAGAATGTTGCGGATATCCGCACCGCGCCAGCCGTAAATGCTTTGGTCGTCGTCACCAACAACGCACAAATTGCCCCAATGCGACGAAAGCTGCTTTACAAGCGTATACTGGGTCATATTGGTGTCCTGATATTCATCAACATGAATGTACCTGAATCTGTACGCGTATTTTTCCAGAATTTCGGGGAATTTATCGAACAAAAGCGTAGTTTTAAGAATCAGATCGTCAAAATCAAGAGCGTTTGACGAATGCATACGCTTTTCGTACTCGTCATAAATCTCCGCAAAAATTTCCTCCCGGGCATTCGTGGCAAGCTCCGCAGTTTTTTTGGGGCTTTGCATTCTGTTTTTCGCGGTGCTGATTACGTATTTTGCCTCTTTTGCCGTGTATTCTTTTATTGAAAGGTTCTTCTTTTCGATAATATCGTTAAGCAGTTTTGCCTGGTCATCGTCATCGTAAATCGTAAATTCTTTGCCGTAGCCTATTGCTTCTATTTCCCTGTGCAGAATCCTTACACAGGCAGAGTGAAAGGTCGAAACCCACACCTGAGAGCCCGTTTCTTCACCGCAAACGGAAATAATTCTCTCTTTCATTTCCTTTGCTGCCTTGTTCGTAAACGTAATGGCAAGGATATTCCAGGGCGAAACGTTGCTATCAAGTATCAAATGTGCGATTCTGTGTGTGAGCACGCGGGTTTTTCCGCTGCCCGCTCCCGCAAGAATAAGAAGCGGTCCCTCCGTGGTCAGTGCCGCCTCCATCTGATTTTTATTAAGCCGTGCATTTTCTATAAACGACATTGTTTTCTCCCGTATCTTTTTGTTTGTATACAGTATACCACACAAAAAGAAAAAAGTCACCGACAAAATAACACAAAATAGATTTAAGACATATTATGGGGTAATGAGGAGGAATAAAAAATGAAAAACAAATTTATTTCAATCGCACTTGCCGTTGTGCTTTTGCTTACCGTTTTAGGCGGCTGCGCACAGAAAACGGGCACTGCGCTCAGGGTAAATGAAGTAACCCACTCAATTTTTTACGCGCCTTTTTATGCGGCTATAAACTTAGGATTTTTTAATGAAAAGAACATAAAAATAGAACTTACAAACGGCGGCGGAAGCGATAAATCAATGACTGCTCTGCTTTCGGGTCAGGCAGATATCGGCTTTATGGGACCTGAAACCGCGGTATACGTTTTTAACGAAGGTCAGGCGGATTATCCTGTTGTAATTGCACAAATTACGCGCCGTGACGGCTCATTCCTTGTAGGCAAAGAGAAAGACGAAAATTTCAGTTTTGAAAAACTGCGCGGAAAATCGGTTATCGGCGGGCGCAAAGGCGGAATGCCTGAAATGACGCTTGAATATGCGCTCCGTAAAAACGGTATTGACCCCGAAAAAGACCTGACGCTGAGAACCGATGTAAGTTTTGACCTTATGGGCGGAGCGTTTATGTCGGGTGCAGACGATTATGTTGCGCTTTTTGAGCCCGGCGCCTCAACGATGGAAATGGCAAACGAGGGCTATATTGTTGCCTCGGTAGGTGCCGAAACGGATTTTGTGGCTTATACCGCAATGATGGTTTTAGGAAGTTTCCGCGACAAAAACAAACAGACTGTTCAGGACTTTGTTGATGCAATCGCCAAGGGTCAGAAATGGGTAAACGAACATTCGGCGGAAGAAATCGCCGATGCGATCGCGCCCTCATTCCCCGACAGCGACAGGGAGCTTATAACAAAGGTTGTTTCAAACTACAAGTCAATAGACGCGTGGAACACAACGCCTAAACTTGAAAAAAGCAACTTTGACCAACTTCTTAAAGTTATATCCGACGCGGGTATTGACGTTAAAAATGCCGACTATTCAAAAATAGTGGATAACTCTTTTGCCGAAAAGGTGAAATAGAAAAGACAGCCGCTCCGAAGAAAATCAGAGCGGCTCATTTTTTACAGACTTCTTAAAAACATTTCAAGTCTTTTTGCTATTCTTGCTGCGCCTGCCTCATTGGGGTGAAGCCCGTCGGGCATAAACTTTTGGCGCATTATGTCGATATTCGGCTGAATTCCTCCTGTGCGGAAAAGGTCAAGCACGGGCACGGAATAATTACCGCAGATTGTTATTATCGCGTCAACGTACTCCGCAAGGTCGCGCTCGCAGCGCAAACCGCCCTCGTTATATACTCGCCCGGTATCGTTAATTCTGTGGGCGGGCGTCATAAATACAATCAGTGCATCGGGATACTTGTTGATAAGCGTGTTTATAACGTTATCCACCGCACCGCAGAAAGTTTCCGGCGTTTTATCGCCGATTTTTCCGAATGGCGCGTCGCCGTGACCGTAATCGTTTGTTCCGCCGAAAACAACGATAATGTCAGCGTCGTTTCCCATATTATGCGCACGGGTGCAGAAGTTGCCCCTCTTCTCAAAATCATCGTCAGCTCTCTGTTTGGCAAAACGTGTTCCGCCTATGCCGTAACCTGTGCAGATTGCGCCGGTATTTCGTTCAAGTTGTTTCCAATATACGTCCTCAATGCTTTTTACCCCGCTTCCGGCGGTAATGCTGTCACCCAAAAAGAATATTTTTTTATTTTTCAGTTCCATTGTTTTTTCTCCGGTTTATGTTTTGAATTATTATACACTGCCGAAAATTTGCTGTCAATATTTTTCTTTGATTCATATATTGTATCAGGCGCTTTCAGCGCTAAAAAACAAGGAGATTTCTTAATTATGGCAGAGGTAGTGCAACTCAAAAACGTGGCAAAATTCTACCACACACCCGAGGGTGAAACCGAAGCCTTGAAAGATATAAGTTTTTCTGTTTGCGAAAACGAGTTCGTTTCCGTGATAGGTCCGTCGGGATGCGGCAAATCAACGGTACTCTCTATTATTGCGGGTCTTGAAAAGCCATCGGGAGGAAATGTAAAAATCAACGGTTCCGGCACCGTGGGATATATGCTTCAACAGGACCACCTTTTTCCGTGGCTGACCGTTATGGAAAATGCACTTTTAGGGCTTAAAATCCGCCGTGAAGAGAATAAAAACAGCAAAAAACACGTGGATGACCTTTTACGGCAGTACGGCTTATATTCTTTTAAGAATGCACATCCGCAGGAACTGTCCGGCGGAATGCGCCAGCGCGCGGCACTTATACGCACGCTGGCGATAAACCCGTCGGTGCTCTTGCTTGACGAGCCTTTTTCCGCCCTTGATTATCAGACAAGACTTGCCGTGTCGGACGACATATACGGTATAATAAAAGGGCAAAAGAAAACGGCTATACTGGTTACCCACGATATTTCCGAGGCAATAAGCATGAGCGACAGGATAATTGTTTTGTCCAAGCGTCCGGCAACGGTAAAAGCCATACACAAAATAGAACTTTCGGGCGAGCAGAATCCCATATCAAGGCGGAAGGCGCCCGAATTTCCCGCTTACTTTCAAATGTTATGGGAGGAGTTGACAAATGAATAATCCGTATTCGGCAGAGCACAGAAAGTATCTTGACGGAGTAAAAAAACGCAAAATAATAAAAACCGCACTTCAAGTTGCGATTTTCGTTCTGTTTTTTGTTCTTTGGGAACTTTTTGCGGCTTTGGGGATTATCAATCCTTTTATTTTTTCTTCGCCGTCGCGCAGTATAAAGATGATAGGTACACTGTACTCTTCGGGGCTTATGTACCACATAGGAGTAACGCTGCTTGAAACCATTGCCGGTTTCGTTTTGGGAAGCGTTCTCGGCTTTATAATTGCCGTTTTTCTGTGGTGGTCGCCTATGGCGCGCGCCGTTCTTGACCCGTATCTTGTGGTTATAAACTCACTGCCCAAAATTGCACTGGGTCCCGTGATTATCGTCTGGGTGGGTGCAGGAATCGGCTCTATTATAACCGTAACACTGCTTATCTCAATAGTCGTTGCGATAATGGGCGTGCTTAACGGGTTCAACGAAACAGAAGAAGCAAAACTTACCTTGCTTAAAACTTTCGGCGCAACAAAGTCGCAGTTGTTTTTCAGGGTGGTTTTTCCGTCAAGTCTGCCCACAACCGTTTCGGTGCTGAAACTGAATATCGGTATGTCGTGGGTAGGCGTAATCGTGGGTGAATTCCTTAACTCAAAAGCAGGGCTGGGATATCTTATCGTTTACGGCGGTCAGGTATTCAAGATGGATATCGTAATTTCGGCAACGCTGATACTTTGCCTGTTGTCGGCGCTTATGTATTTCGGCGTTGTTTTAGTAGAAAAAGCGGTATCGCGGCGATAAACAAAGGTGTCGGAGAAAAACCGACACCTTTGCTCTATTTAAGAATCTGCTTTAATACCGGATAAACCGTTTTTGCCATACTCATCATACCCAGATCGTTGGGGTGACAGGTTTCTATGGTCATAAACTGCCTGTGTTCATTACCGAAAAGCGTTTCGCCGTCAATAAAATACACGTTTTTGTCGCCCCGTGCAAGAGCCTTTTCATAGGTTTCTCTTACAACGTCGCGCCTTAAAGAAGCATCCCAATCATAGTCAAAATTCGGGCGCGTCAAAAATACAACGGGCAAAAGCGGGTCGTGCTCGCGAATTCGCAGAAAAAACGGCTCATGGGTCGCTTTAAGAGTTTCAACCGTAGGCGAATTATGGTCATAATCCATAACAAGCACGCTTTTTTCTATCGTGTTTATGTAGTCAGCCATTTCGGGTTCTCCCTTTGCCGCGCCCGAAAAGCCCAGATTATAGTAATCCGAATTCAGCCATCTGCTTACAAGCGCAGTATAGGAAAGTACGGGCAGAGACGCAGTGGCACCCTCGGTTATCGATGAACCGTAGAACAAAATCGGCTTGTGATTTTCATACGGCGTAGCATCATCAAGAATTGCGTCATCGTCAATACCCACCGTGACCTCTTCTATGTGTTCGCCCCTCGGCAGATAAAGGGTAACATCTTCCAAAACATTTTCCTTCGTAAATACCTTTTCAAGCTCTGTGTTTTCATAATTTTCGGGACGCGCAAGCCCCATATACACCGCCTTATCGGGCGTTCCTTTATACAGAAGAACCGAAAGTCCCGCAAAAGCCGACACTGTTATGTCTTTTTGTATTCTGTCGAATCTTAATTTAACGTATATATGTTCCGAATTTGTTTTGAACCTGATTCTCACGCCCGGCGTTCTTCCTGCAAGGTGCGAACTTATTCCCGTTTTTACCCGAACACTTTCGGGCAGCCTTACGAACTTCCCGTTAAAGTGCGGTATTCCGTATATTTTTCCGTCAAAATTATTGAAATATCTCATAAACAATTCCCCCGTCTTTTATTATTATAGAGTCTTGCATCTTCAAAGTCAATATTCAATTCTCACTTTTAATCTTGCATTATGATGAATAAAAAAAATTAATGATTTTTGCAAAAAGTGCTTGCCAAAAGAAAGCCAATGTTGTATAATAGGCACGTTCTCTGATGAATTTTGCTGATGTAGCTCAGTAGGTAGAGCGCATCCTTGGTAAGGATGAGGTTCACGAGTTCGACTCTCGTCATCAGCTCCAATATCCCCTGATTATTCAGGGGTATTTTTCTGTTTGCGGAGGGGTTATGGTTAAAATATCGCTTCTTTTTACATCGGTACTCACCCTGTTTCTTTTTATGATTCCGGGCTTTATTCTCCGCAAAACACACCTTGCCGGCAACGGTTTTGCAAAGTCAATGTCGGTTTTCACCCTTTACGTTGCTCAGGTTGCAATGCTTCTTCACGGATTTATTATCGAATTTAATTTTTCTATCCTGAAAAATATACTTCTCGTTTTCATTCTCGCCTTTATCAGCCACGGTGTGTTTTATCTGCTTGCACGGCTTATGTTCAAAAAAGCCCCCGATAAAATTCGCAAAGTGCTTCGTTTCGGTTTGGTTTTTTCCAACGCCGGATATATGGGGATTCCCGTTATAAGCGACGTTTTCGGCGCAGACCACGCCATTTACGCCACGATTTATATCGTTTGGTTCTACGTTTTCTGCTACACTCTCGGACGGCTTATTTATACCGACGATAAAAAATATATTTCTCTTAAAGAGGCGTTTATCAATCCCGCGGTTATTCCGATTGCAATCGGGCTTGTAATCTTTTTAAGCGGTGCCGGCACGTGGATTCAGCATAAAATCACGGAACCGACGTTTATAGGCAATGCCGTTGGCGTGTTCTACAATGTACTTACTTCCTTAAAGAATATGGTCGCTCCCGCCTCAATGATTATTACCGGCGCGCGCCTTGCGGATATCAATCTTAAAGGCATTTTTAAGGATAAATATATTATCCCCTTTTCCCTCACCCGCCTGTTTCTTTTTCCCGCAGCGATGTGGATTATTATGACCGTACTTCGCTTGCTCGGTTTGATTGATACCACGGTGGAAAGCATTGTTTTTATTCTTTGCTCCACGCCGTCCGCCGCAATTACCACAATGTTTGCCGAACTCTACGACGGCGACGCTCCGTATGCGGGCAAAGTTGTTGCCGTTACAACCGTGCTTTCGGTTATCACTATGCCTGTTGCGGCACTTCTGCTGAATATATAAAATTTAACGGCGCTGATTTTCACAGCGCCGTTATTCTTATTCCATTCCGTGTTTTTTCAGCATAGACCTTGTAAAGTCAAGCAGTTCCTTTGCACCGTCATCAAGCCGTTCCTCCGTAGGATTATCAAGAATATCCCTCCATACACGGATATCATACCCCACTTCCTTACCCATTTGCAAAAACGGCTCGGAAACAATGTTGTTTTTGTAATTTATATCTTTAAGCGCGGCAAATATTTCGTCAAAATCAATATGTCCGCGGCCGGGAATGTTCCTGTTGTTGTCCCCCGTGTGGAAATGCCGCAGCCGTTTTCCCACAAGCCTTATTGCGTCGCCCATACTGTTTTCCTCGATATTCATATGATATGAATCAAGATGAATGCCTATGTTTTTGCTGTCAACTGCGTCCGCATATTCAATCGCCTCTTTTGCGGTGTTTATAAGTGCCGATTCAAATCTGTTCACAGCCTCAACACACACGGTAACGCCCTCATTTTCGGCAACTTTCATAACTTCTTTCATTGATTCAACGCTTCTTTGGAACATTTCTCTTTTTCCGTTTTCATCAACAAAGAAATCCGGAACACCCCAGCCGTTATACGTTACGCCCGAAAACAGTTCACCGTCCATAACCGAAATTTTTCTTACGATATCCGAAAGATATTTTATTCCGCCCGCCCTCACGTATTTGTCGGGGTTGGCGATGTCATAAAGTTTGTTAAGACCCAAACTGTACGAAAGTTCCACTCCCGCGTCGTCGGCATACTTCTTTATTTTTCTGCACTCATCATCTGACATATCAAGCAAGGGCTGCGCCTGAAACTCCAATATATCAAACCCAATCCGTGCAACTTTATCGATATAATACGGATAATCGATTTTCCAACTCTGCTCCCAGAAATTCACGAAGATACCTAACTTATTCATTTTGTTTTCCCCCTGTTATAAAGCAATATTTTTAATATCAAGATAGTTTTCAAACGCCTCGTTTACGGCTTTTGACCATTTCCCCTGTGCGATTGCAACGTGATGACGGTATCCGTTTTTTGCCATAAAATTCAAAAGACCGTCACTGGAAAGATTATCACACTCAAAAACAGCACCGCAGCCGAAAAACTCTTTTTCGATTTTGTCATCGGTAATTTTTCCATCGGAAGAAAATGCCCAAAGTGCCCCGTTCTCGGTTTTTATTGAGCCAATTGTAACGTCCTGTGCCTTGACTTTTCCTACACGAAGTCCTACGCCTGTCCCCTCGCCGTACGATTTTTTGAACATAAGATGTTCCTTTATTTCAAGTTTGCCTTCAAGCATATTTCTCGGCGACGGTCCGCAATGGAAAAGAATCGTTTTGTTTTTGTCCGTGCCGTAATTGTTGTTTACGTCAAAAAGCATTACCGGTGCGCCTGACGCAAGCATTAAAGCGCGCATCATAACCGCATTGTTAACGTCCGTTTCGCACGCCGCGCATATGCCCTTTTCGTTCAGGTCGCCCAGAATCACGCAAGGCGCAATTCTATATTTTAACTGCAATTCGTTCCAGCATCTTATTGCTATTGTGTCAAGCGAATACTCTTTGATAAGGCTTTCAAGCGCAAGTTCAAGCCTTGCAAGATTTTCCGCCTTTTCATCGCTCCACATTGAAAAATCGGCAAGTGTTTTTATGTATTCGGTCTTTTGTTTCAATTCGCGTGCGTCTGCCGAATCCATAATTGCAAACAGTTGCGACATATCTATCGTTTCGATGTTTATCCTGTTTTTCTGCATCGCGATTTCATCGACACGAACGGTCTTAAACGCCGTTGTCCGCGCCCCGATTTCGCCCACCGTAAACGACCTGAATCCTTTTACCGTCCGACATACGCCCGCAAAAATGTGCAAATCTTCCTTAAAATCTTCGCTCAGCGGTGAAACGGCAAATTTTTCGGTAAGAGTGTACCTGATATTTGCCTGTCGCAGAACATTGCACATTGCAATTTTTCCGCAAACGGCATCGCGCCTGTGCGAAAAATCCATTTTTCCGATTTCATCGGGATATGCCTGAATCAGAATCGGCACATTTGCGTCTTTAAGCGCGTAATACGCACCGTTTTCGTCACCGAAATTCGGCAAGCATACGATTATACCGTCAAATCTGCCCTCGTTTTCTTTAAGAAATTCCGCAAAAATCTTCCCCTCTGCTATCGTTTCCACGGCACCGTAACGTGTTTTTGATTCCTCAATTTCAATAAACCCGTTGCCCGATTCCTTTATTGCTTTTTCCATTTCATCACGGGCATCTTTGATTACTTCTCCCGGAAAAAATCCGCGGTTTGCATACATAACTGCAAAATTCATTTTGTTCACACCTCACTTTTTTCTTGTAATATATCACATTCCGTTGTATAATAATAGCAGAAATATATCTGAAAAATAGAACGATTTTCCCGAATACAAGTCAGCAATACGATTTTTAACAGGAGAACTGCAACTATGATTTTTGAATATGACAAGGAACAACTTGACAGAGTTCTTGCCGATTTTTACGAAATGACACACCTGTCCGTGAGCATATGGGACGCAGATTTTCATCAACTGGGATTTCAGCCCAAGGAAATGCCGCCTTTTTGTAAAATGATTCGTTCTAAGCGTGAGGGACTTGAACTGTGCAGAAAATCGGATATGAATATTTTAAGAAAAGCGGGCGAAGAGCAGTGTCCGCAGACACACATCTGCCACGCGGGTCTTTGCGACACCGCCGTGCCGATAATATATGACGGTCAACTTTTGGGCTATCTGATTTTCGGTCAGATTAAGTACGACGACTCCGTAAAAAACGACGCAAGAATAAAAAGCATAAGCAGTTTTCTTAAAATAAACGAAAAGAAACTGTCAAAGCACTACGACGGCATTGCCCCGCGCACAAGGGAATATATCAATTCAGCGTCAAGGATTCTCTATGCCTCAACCGCATATCTTTGGCTTTCGGAAATGATTAAAATAAACAAGAATTATCTTCCCGCACAAATTGATTCATATATAAAAAATCACATTACCGAAAAAATCACCGTCGAAGAAATCTGCCGTGAATTCTATATATCAAAAAACAAAATGTACAGGATTTTTGATGAGAATTTCAACTGCACTCTCGGTCAGTACATACTGAAAAAACGTCTTGATTTGGCGGTAAACCTGATTAAATCCACAGACGAACCCATATACGAAATTGCACGACGCACAGGCATAAGCGATTACAACTATTTTATAAAAGTATTCAAGAAAGAAATGGGCGTTACTCCGCTGAAAATGCGAAAAGCATTACATTTTGATTGACAATGTTCGGTTTTTACAATATAATATATAAGCATTGTTTCCGTAGCTCAGCAGGATAGAGCGTCCGCCTCCTAAGCGGAAGGCCGGCGGTTCGAATCCGCCCGGGAACGCCAAAACCCTGCCATTTTCTGTGGCGGGGCTTTTTTATAAAAAAATTTTTTCTTAATGCAATAAAATGCCCTCTTACTGCATTATTATATTGAAAGGAGCGAAACAGCTATGAAAACAAACGGTGCAAGTGCTTTGAGCGATGAACTTTTCCGAAGAATTTCCGCGGGAGATTCGGCCGCTTTGGAAATTTTGTACGAGCAAACACATGAAGCGCTGTACGGTTTTGCCCTTTCTGTTTTGAAGAACGCCCATGATGCGGAGGACGCGGTTCACGACTGCTTTATTGCCGTAAGGAACAATGCCGATTCATACCGCTCGTTCGGGAAGCCCCTTGCTTGGCTGTTTACAATCACAAGAAATTTGTGTTTGCAGCATTTGAGGCGGAAAAGCAAATACACTGATTTTCCCGAAGAAAACAAAGAGGAGTATTTACCCGACAACAAAACGCTTAATCCGGAAGACAAAGCGGTTCTTTCTGCTTGCATGAGTGAATTGTCCGATTCGGAGCGGCAAATTGTTGTTCTGCACGCGGTATCGGGATTAAAGCATCGTGAAATTGCGGGAATACTTGATATTCCGTTGTCAACCGTTCTTTCAAAATACCACCGGGCAATAAAAAGGCTCAGAAAAACTTTGCAATAGGGGGAAACAGATATGAAGAAAATTGATGAAATGGTGCGGCGCGCCTTTACTGCGGGTGCACCGGGCAAAACTGTTCTTTCCGACAGCAATGAACAGAAAGGACTTATTATTATGAAGAAAAAAAGTTATTTATCAAAAATTATCGGGATTGCTGCCTGTGCGGCTGTTGTCGCCGCAAGTATATTTGGCGCACTCACAGTCCACGCAGACCGTGCGGTGGATTCAACCGTTTCGCTTGACGTTAATCCGAGCATTGAAATTCAGGTAAACAGAAAAGAACGTGTGCTTTCCGTCACCCCGCTCAACAGCGACGGCAAAGTCATTGTCGGCAGCATGGATTTTTCGGGCAACTCGCTTGACGTTACCGTAAATGCGTTAATAGGTTCAATGGTGCAAAACGGGTATTTAAGCGAAATTGCAAATTCGATTTTAATCAGCGTTGACAGCCGTAATGCCGAGAAAGGGACACGGCTGCAAACCGAACTTACCGAAAAAGTTAACACAATACTTCAATCGGACAAATTCAGCGTGCTGAGCCAAACCGTTGAAAAAAACGATGAGTTAAAAGAAGAGGCATCATCTTTCGGCATCACTCCCGGAAAGGCACAGCTTATCCGCGATATACTCAAAAACAACGCTTCTCGCACTTTCGGCGAACTCGCCTCGATGTCAATCAACGAATTAAATCTTCTTCTTAACAACGAAAAGCCGCAAAACATAAGCATTACAGGCACGGCAAGTGACAAAGCGTATATCGGTTACGAAAAAGCAAAAGAAATTGCTTTAAGCAACGCAGGCATCGATGCAAGCCAGATTACAAAGTTTGAAATTGAACTTGATGTCGAAAACGGAATAATGATTTACGATGTTGAGTTTGACGCTTTGATATATGAATTTGACTGTGAAATAAATGCGTTAACAGGCGAAATAGTCGAATTTAAGAAAGAATACAATGACGGTTATGTTCCGCCCGTGCCTGAAAATCAAAATATTATAAGTGAAGAAAAGGCAAAGGAAGCGGCATTGAGCCACGCAAAAGCGGATGCCGTGACGGAACTTGAAATTAAGCTTGATGAAGGCATTTACGAAATTGAATTTAAGAGCAACGGATACGAATTCGACTATGAAATAGACGCTTTAACAGGCAGAATAATCAAAGCGGAAAAAGACATTGACGATTAAAGAGGGGCCAAAGCCCCTCTTTTAATTTTCAAAATCTTCAATTTTGAATTTCCACGGTTCTCTTTTCCTGAACGGAGAGTTGAATCTGCGTTTAAGCAGGCCCTTTTCTTCAAGGTGAACGTAACAGGCAACATCGCAGGCTCTGCCGCATACGGAGCATTGATACGAGTGCTGCGCAGGCGGATAAAAATAGATGTTGTCAAGAATCTTTCTTGCGCTTTCGCCTGTAACTTTTGCCTTTCCGCTTATGATTTCAAGGCGGTTGTCAAACTTTGCAAATGCATCCGGCCCCATAAAAGGATTTTTAAGCCCGCAGGCACCGTTATAATATACCGCACATTGCCACGGGTCTGTTTTGCCGCTTTCGTCTATCGCTCCGCCCGGACAGGCGCTTACGCATTTTTTGCACCCGTCGCACAAATGCGGCGTCTTTTTTTCATCGGGTTCAATCGGTGCATCGGTCAAAATAAAATTATACCTTACAAGCGGACCGAACTCTTCGGTTAAAACCGCACCGTGAAAGCCCCTTTCACCTATGCCGCATTTAACCGCCGAATCCGCAAAATTCATCTGCGGCTCTTTTTCAACTCCCCTGAAAATTACATCGTATGCAACCTCGGGGTTTGTGCTGTCGGTTTCTTTCATTATCGTTTGGTGTCTGCGCTGGGGCAGTGCAATAAAGCCGTGTTCTTCAATAAAATTCGCGGCAGCAATCTGTGCCATGGGCATAACCGTCTCTTCCATATTCTCTACCGCCATTGTGGTATATTGGTAGAACGTTGTTCCCTCTTCTATGCCGCGGAACATACCCCTTAACAGCCCGTATCCGAAGCAGATAACCGTTTTTGTTTCGGGCATAATTTCAAAAATCGGGTCATTTTTATCAAAATCGTCTGCCGAGGCAAAGCCGACGATATCCGCCATATTCTGTTTTGCAATGCGGATAATTTCGTTTTTTAACACCGTCATATCTTTCCCGTCTCCTTTAAGTGATTATAGCAGGCAATTTCACAGCGCATTCCGCAAATGCAGGGCGCATATCCGTTGTGGGTGTTTGGTAAAAATTTAAGTTTTGGATAAATTTTTCTTGCCGCAACATTGTCAAAGCGTTTCTTTCCGTCAAGAATACTGTCCCTCTCCGCGTCGCCTTTAAGAAATTCGTCCGTCATAAACGGATTATCCCTGAACGCACCGCGATATGTTACCGCACACTGCCATGTATCAAGCCCGTTTTTGTCAATTGCATTTCCGGGGCACGCTTTTATGCACTTTCCGCAGCCGTCACACAGATGTTCTTTCAGCGGCTCATCAGGTTCAAGGGGCGCATCGGTAATTATAAATACATAACGCATATACGGTCCGTGATTTTTTGCAATAATTCTGCCGTGAAGTCCCGTTTCACCTATTCCGCAGGCTTTTGCGGCTTTACCGAAATCAATAAATACATCCGGTGCAGGCTTGCCCTCTTCAACAGGGTCGCTTATAAGCTCAAACGTATCCACAACTTCGGGGTTTGTTGTCTTGTCGCCTTTTGCCCTTAAATTAGGCACAGACCGCTGCAAACAGGCATCATAGCCCGCGTCCTCTATAATCCGTCCTATTTTGAACAGGAATATTTCCGAAAACTCGTCATCAATATACTTTACGCCTTCGGTCATATATGTATAAAACTGCCGCTTGTTTTCCATTGCGTGATAAAACCCGCGAGGCACGGCAAAACCGAACCCGATTATGCATTTTGCCGCAGGAAGAATCATTTTCGGGTCTTTTTGGATTTCTTCGTTCTCAAAAAGTTCCAGCCCACCGATTCCGCATACGGTTGCGCCGAATTCTTTTGCTTTTTTCTTTATAAACTCGCTTGTCAGCATTATATTTCCCTCTTTTCGGTATTTTCTTTTGAAGTATTGCTGTTTTCCGCAACAAGCACCGTAGCATTTTCCGACACAACAATGTGGTGCCACACACCTTTGGGAACACAATATACTTTCAATTCTTCCATTTTGATTACTTCGGTTTCCGAATCAAACCCGGTTCGTGCATAAAGCGATGCGCTGCCAGAAAGCAATACAAACACTTCCGCCGATTCATTATGCCTTTCAAGAACCCTGAATTCAGAAAATCTTTCGCTGTGCCGCAAAAAAGCCACGCACCATGAATCGCACTCGAAAAGACGCTTAAAATCCGAACCCGAATACTCATTCACATTTATTATCTGTCCAGTTTCCACGGTTTCTTCGTACGGAGCGGTTTTTCAAACCTGCCTTCCATACACCCGCCTTTCTTTTCAAGCATACTTGTGCAAGCCCTGATACAGCCGCCGCATTTAGCCATATTGTACCCTACCCAACTGGGAAAATACTTTTGCAGGGCGGTATATACTTTCATTATCTCGTGCTCATCGGCAATTTGGGTTTTGCCTTCCAACAGGTCAAGCGCGCCGTTTTCATTCTCATCAAAAACTTCTTTCGGAACAAAGGGATTATAATATCTGCCCGCATGAGTGTAGAACGCATAACAGCGCCACATATCAATATTCCCCCACTCGCAGATTTTGCCGTCAAGGTTAACCCTTATAACATCGCCTGTTTTTATATCGGGAATGCAGTGTCCGGGGCATTCCCTTACGCAAGCCATACATTTGCGGCAAAGGGGCGGACCCGAATACATCTCATCGTATTCAAGTTCTGCGTCGGTAAAGAGAAACGCAACACGTTGCAGCGGTCCGAATTCGGGCGTAAGCAGCATTTTGCTGTACCCTATTTCTCCCAGACCGCAGGCGACCGCCGCAAGCCGGAAATGAAACTGCAAATCGGGCGCAACATTGTTTTCGCGGGTCTTGCGGGTAAACTGAACGCTGCGGTGGTGCGCGGTTGACGTTTTTGCATTTTCATTTACTTCAATCTGCTCTTCCGGCGAAAGCGTGTTTCCGGGAGAACCGTCCATATCCGAAACCGAGCCGCGTGCGCCGGTGTTGCGGTAAACAAACGCCTCGTAGCCCTCGGATTCTATATATTTGCCCACCTGATACAATACCGCCGGCGCGAAAATCTCGTTTATTCCGCCGTATGCCATTGCGGGATACTGGTAAAACTGCGTCCCCTCTTCTATTCCCCTCTGCACACCCCGCGGAATCCTGAAAACAAAGCCTATCATCGTTTTTGCTTCGGGGAACAAAAACATCGGATTCATATCGTCAGGAGCCCCTTTCATCCGGGAAATCGGGGCTATTCCGCATTTGTCTGCGCCCGCCTCTATGGCGATCTTTTTAATCATTTCACTTGTAAGCATATATTATTCCTCCATAAAAATCAGCGATTTTCTGAGTTCTTTGCGGCAATATGTGCATGCTTCGCAGTTTTTTTCACAGTTGCCGACTTTTTTTGCAAAATCGGGTGAAATAAGCGAATTATCAATCATCAGCGGAAATACCGCACCGCTGTGGTCGGGTTCAAGCAGATTCATAACCGAACCGATATATTTGCCCTCGATATACGAACGCAGAATCCGTTCGGGGTGCGAATTCGCTCTTGTGGCAAGTTTCACGCAGTCAAACCATTTTTCATAAAGATGTATATCTTCGGGGCGTATAAAATTCGTATCGCACAGGTACGTATCGATGTTCTGTTTCTTTCTTAAATAATCCCAGCAGATTCCCTGAAAAGAATAGCAGTTATCCATTTTTGCTATTTCCTTTCCGTGGGCAACAAGATTATCGTGAAAATTATGTGCCGAGCAATTGTTAAGACATCCGCTGTTTGCAAGCAGAAAGAGTTTTTTGCCCGCCGAATCGCAGTAGTTTTTTATTTTCTCTATGTGAGCAAAATCGCGGTTGTATTCCCTTTTAAGATAGAAACCGTCGAAATAATCCGACAGATATCTGATTCCCTGAACCGTGCCGATTTCCATATTTACCGAGGCGCGGATTTCCGTACCGGGGAAATTTTCTTTTATGAATTTTGCAATCAACGGTGAAGTTGTTGTAACCGACATTTGCCCGAAAAAATCGGTAAGTTCAAGAAAAGTGTCGCCCAGTTTATTATAAAAAGCCCTGCTCAGCGCGTTTTCACCGTAGCAGTTGCCGTTAAGAAGCAGATTCAGTGCAATTCCCGCGTCTTTGATGTTTTTAAGTTCTTTTTGCTTTCGGTATTCCGCCTCAAAGGACTGCACGCCGTCGTCATCGCGCCCGCTGGCGAAGCCGAAGGGAAAATACACTTCCTTCACGCTGTCCTTTTGTTCGATAATATAATCCGCCCATTTACTGTCGGGTATAAGTTGATATCCTACCGAAAAGCGCATAATAATCCTTTCATATGTAAAAAAATTCAAACGATTTTTGTTGATTATAGCACTTTGATATGATATAATCAATAAAAAAAGAAAATCAATTTGTTAAAAAAAGGAACATTGGATATTATGAATTTTATTTCTGTCTGCCCGTATGTAAGATATGCCAACATCGTACCCACCGTTATGGACGGTATTTCCGAGCGTAAAGCCGCCGATTGCAGACTGTTCTATTTTCTTCAATCAGGAATTTTCTACGCAGGAGACATAAAATACTCTGTTATTCCCGGCTCTGCCGTATATATTCCCGCAGGCGTTGCTTATAATATCGTTGGCGCGCCGAAAGCGGCGGTTCTTAACTTTGACCTTTCGCTTGCAGCGTACTCCGTTCCGTCAAAAACCCCGTACAAAGCAGCAGAATTTAATCAGAATTATATTTTTGATAAAACACCGCCGCCGAAGGAACTTACTGATGTAATTTTCTTAAAACAGGCTGTTAATCTTGAAAAGCAGTTTAAAATGTGTACTATACAGACAGATATTACGAATGAGATTACCGCGGCTCTGCTTTCGGCGCTTGTTAAGGAAATTTTGTCCGAAATGGCAAATTCACGGAACGAAGATGATATTGAGTTGAAATTAATGCTTTATATTAAAGAGAATTACGACCGGGACTTAACCAATACCGAACTGTCGGAAGTTTTCGGGTATCATCCCTATCACATTAACAGAATATTCAAGGCCCGTTTCGGAACAACGGTCCATCAGGCAGTTATAAACGAACGAATGGATATTGCCTGCCGCCTTTTAGCCGACACTGATTTATCCGTAAACGAAATTACGGAGATAACCGGCTACCGTGACCGAATTGCTTTTTACAGTGCTTTTAAGAAGAATTTAGGCAGCAGCCCCGTTGAATACAGGGCAAAAAGCCGCACATAACGCACTGTGCCGGGCAAAAGGAATATATCAAAGGTAAAATTCTGCATATAAAGCAAAAACCGCCCATAAGGACGGTTTTTTTCGATAATGCAAATTATCTCTTTGAGAACTGAGGTGCGCGACGGGCGGCTTTGAGGCCGTACTTCTTTCTTTCCTTCATTCTCGGGTCACGGGTAAGGAATCCTGCCTTTTTAAGGGCGGGTTTAAGTGACTCGTCAGTCTTAACAAGCGCACGTGCGATACCGTGACGGATAGCACCCGCCTGACCGGTAAAACCGCCGCCGTTTACGTTAACGAAAACATCATATTTACCCAGAGTGTCAGTCAGTGTAAGAGGCTGACGAACGATTGTTTTAAGCGTTTCAAGTCCGAAATACTCGTCAAGATCGCGCTTATTAACGGTTATTGCACCTTTGCCTGCAACGAGTCTTACTCTCGCAACTGCCTTTTTGCGTCTGCCGGTGCCCCAGAAGAATTCTGTCTTAGCCATTTTCATACTCCTCCCTTAAAGTGTGTAGGTTTCGGGTTTCTGAGCGGCATGTCCGTGCTCGGCACCCTTGTACACGCGAAGTTTTTTGAGCATATCTCTGCCCAGGGAGTTTTTAGGCATCATACCTTTGACTGCTTCATAAACCACAAGTTCGGGTTTGTTTTCAAGCATATCTTTTGCACTGGTCTCTTTAAGGCCGCCTACGTAGCCCGAGTATCTGTAATACTTCTTCTGTTCCAGTTTCTTTCCGGTAAGCACAACCCCGCTTGCATTGATAACGATAACATGGTCACCGCAGTCAACATGAGGCGTATAGATGGGTTTGTGTTTGCCGCGCAGAATCATTGCAACCTGAGTCGCAACTCTGCCCAGTGTCTGCCCGTTCGCATCGATAACGTACCATTTACGTTCGATATCGGCGGGTTTTGCGACAAATGATTTCATAGCAATACCTCCAAATAATGTTCGCTTTTTTTCAAAGCCTTAATATAATACTTGAAAACACTTAATGTGTCAAGCACTTTTTAATCTTTTCCGCAATGTTCGTAAAAGCAAACAAAAAGTTCGC
This sequence comes from uncultured Clostridia bacterium, assembly GCA_934434555.1. Taxonomy (GTDB): domain Bacteria; phylum Bacillota; class Clostridia; order Christensenellales; family QALW01; genus UMGS1322. The sequence continues at coordinate 35,244 of CAKRZX010000005.1, read as the reverse complement.
ATAAAATTCTGAGCAAAATAAGCATAAGCAAGCCTACCGGTGCGCAGAACAGTATGCACCCCAGTCCCGCAAGTACGCGTCCGCCTGCAACGTATGCAATACCTGCAATAAACATAACAAGTACGCTTATTGCGCTTGCTGCGGCTCCCGCATAATAAAAGACCGTAACAAGCCTTTTACCGATGATTTCGTCAAGATTAAGCAACGCCTTAAAGTTAAACAACATCTTTTTTTGCTCCTTTTTGCAGAATTATTTTATAATGCTTACGCCCGTCATTTCTTTGGGCTGTTCTATACCCATAACTTTGAGCATTGAGGGCGCTATATCGGCAAGCCTGCCGCCCTCGCGGAGTGTGCAGGGATATCCCACAACGCAGAAAGGCACGGGATTTGTGGTGTGCGGCGTAAAGGGATTTCCGTTTTCGTCAATCATACAGTCGGCATTGCCGTGGTCGGCTGTGATAAACAGCGTGCCGCCCATTTTAAGAGTGGCGTCGGCAACCCTGCCCACACACTCGTCAACGGCTTCAACAGCCTTTACAGCCGCGTCAAATACGCCGGTATGCCCTACCATATCGCAGTTTGCAAAATTAAGGATTACCGCGTCATACTTGCCGGAAAGAATCTTTTCGCAAACGGCATCGCAAACGGGATAAGCGCTCATTTCGGGCTGTAAGTCAAACGTGGGAACGTCGGGGGATTTTATCAGAATCCTGTCCTCTCCCTCAAATGTCTTTTCTTCGCCGCCGTTAAAAAAGAACGTAACGTGTGCGTACTTCTGTGTTTCGGCAATGCGCAGTTGCGTAAGATGATTCTTTTCCATAACTTCGCCGAACGTCATTTTAAGTTCTTCCGGCGGGAACGCAACGGTTACGTTGGGCATTGTTTCGTCATACTGGGTCATACAAACGTATTTTACCGGGAAGAAACCGTTTTTGCGTACAAAACCGTCAAACTTTTCGTCAACAAAAGTGCGTGTAAACTGGCGTGCGCGGTCGGGACGGAAGTTAAAGGAAACGATACTGTCGTTCGCCTTTATCAAGCCCTCTTTATCAACAACCGTGGGCACGATAAATTCGTCCGTTACGCCGTTATTATAAGACTCTTCCATTGCTTTAACGGGGTCGGAGTTCTCAATGCCCTCGCCGTAAACCGCGGCGGCATAGAATTTTTCAACCCTGTCCCATGCAAAATCACGGTCCATGGCGTAGTATCTGCCCGCGATTGTAGCAATTTTGCCTACGCCGATTTCATTCATTTTATCCTGTAATTCTTTTATAAAGCCTACGCCTGACGTGGTGGAAACATCGCGTCCGTCCATAAGGCAGTGAACATACACCTTTGTAAGCCCCTTGCGCTTTGCCATTTCAAGCAAGCCGAAAAGATGGTCGATGTGGGAATGCACGCCGCCGTTTGAAAGCAAGCCTATAAGATGTAGTGCGGAATTATTCTTTATGCAGTTATCCATTGCATCGTTAAGTACGGCAATATTAAAGAAATCGCCGTCCTGAATGGATTTTGTAATTTTAACAAGCATCTGATAAACAACCCTGCCTGCGCCGATGTTGGTATGCCCTACTTCACTGTTTCCCATTTGACCGTCGGGCAAGCCTACGTTAAGCCCCGACGCGCCGATGGTGGTAAAGGGATATTCGGCAAAGAATTTATCAAGGTTGGGTTTCTTTGCGGCGGCAATGGCATTGCCTTTTGTTTCCTTGCGAATGCCGAAACCGTCCATTATACATAATACTACGGGTTTTTTCATAAAATTCACCTTTTCTTGAATAAAACAGTTCGGGAGAAAAATTTCTCCCGAAACAACTACTTACGCTTCTTTCGATGCGGCTTCAACTATAACCGCGAAATCGGGGGCTTTAAGGCTTGCACCGCCGATAAGACCGCCGTCAATGTTGGGCATAGCCATAAGTTCCGCCGCATTTTTGGCGTTCATTGAACCGCCGTACTGAATACGGATTTTTTCCGCTGTGTCGTTATCAAACATATCCTTAACAACGTTACGGATAAAAGCGATAACTTCTTCTGCCTGCTGGCTTGTAGCGGTAAGACCGGTGCCGATAGCCCAAACGGGTTCGTAAGCGATAACACTTTCCGCAGCCTGCTCTTTATTAAGAAGAGCCAGGTCGATTTTAACCTGCTTGCCCACGGTTTCAAAAGTGATGTTCTTTTCTCTCTGTTCAAGAGTTTCGCCTACGCAGATAATGGGTGTGATACCCGCATTTTTAGCAGCAAGTGCCCGCTTTGCAACAACTTCATCGGTTTCGCCGAAGTACTGTCTGCGCTCGGAGTGACCGAGAACAACGTATTCAACGTTGAGTTCTTTAAGCATACCGGTTGAAATTTCGCCCGTGAACGCACCCTTTTCTTCAAAGTGAACGTTCTGTGCACCCAGGCAAACATTTGAGCCTTTAAGCGCCTTTGACGCAGCGTCAAGGCAAACGAACGTAGGGCAAACAACCACATCGCACTTTGCGTCTTTTACAAGGGGCTTGATAGCCTCGATAAGTTCAACAGCCTGTGCAGGTGTGTTATTCATCTTCCAGTTGCCCGCAATAATAGGTTTACGCATTTTTATTTTCTCCTTACTTATCGTTAAGTGCCGCAACACCGGGAAGTTCAAGACCTTCAAGGAATTCAAGGCTTGCGCCGCCGCCGGTGGAGATGTGAGTCATCTTGTCGGCATATCCGAGTTGTTCAACAGCCGCCGCAGAATCGCCGCCGCCGATAATGGTAATGCCCTTGCACTCTGCCATAGCCGCAGCAACAGCCTTTGTGCCGCCGGCAAATTTCTCTATTTCAAATACGCCCATCGGTCCGTTCCAGATAACGGTCTTTGCGTTTTTGATTTCGGAAGCAAAAAGTTCTCTTGTTTTAAGACCGATGTCAAGGCCTTCCATATCTGCGGGGATCTTGTCGCGGTCAACGTTTTCGGTGTTGGCGTCTTCGCCGAACTTGTCGGCAACGATTGTGTCAACGGGAAGAAGCATTTTAACGCCTTTCTTCTCTGCCTTTTCAATCAGGCTCTTCGCAAGGTCAATCTTGTCCTCTTCAACAAGGCTCTTGCCGGTTTCAAGACCCATTGCTTTAAAGAATGTATAAGCCATAGCACCGCCGATAATAAGAGTATCAACCTTATCAAGCAGATTGTTTATTACGCCGATTTTATCCGAAACCTTTTTGCCGCCAAGGATAGCAACGAAAGGTCTTTCGGGATTTTCAAGGGCTTTGCCCATAATGTCAAGTTCCTTGCCGATAAGGAAGCCTGCAACTGCGGGAAGATAATCAGCCACACCCGCTGTTGAAGCGTGAGCGCGGTGAGCGGTACCGAAAGCGTCGTTTACGTAAATGTCCGCATACGAAGCAAGTTTTTTTGCAAACTCAGGGTCGTTCTTCTCTTCTTCTGCGTGGAAACGGAGGTTTTCAAGCAAAACGATCTCGCCTGGCTTTACTGCCGCAACTGCCGCTTTTGCGCTGTCGCCGATAACGTCGGTGGCAAAGGTAACTTTGCCGGGGAAAAGTTCTTTAAGCCTTGCCGCAACGGGGGCAAGCGAATACTTCATATTGAATTCTCCCTTGGGTCTGCCAAGGTGTGAGCAAAGAATAACAGCGGCTCCGTTATCAAGCAGATACTTGATTGTGGGAAGTGCGGCGTTGATTCTTGTTTCGTCGGTAATGTTCTTGTTTTCGTCAAGGGGAACGTTGAAGTCAACTCTTACGAGGACCTTTTTGCCCTTAACATCAATGTCTTTAACGGTTTTCTTGTTCATTGTGTATAACCTCCATAAAAAAATCATTATTCTAATGCACTTTGCATACACTATAATTGTATATTATTTAAAACATTATGTCAAACGCTATCTTTCACTTATATCCGAAAGTATAAGCCCTTTGTTGTTTTCCTCCGCCCAACGGATTGACCAGTCGTTTTCAAACAGCACAACCGGGCGTTCTTTCAAGTCAGACGCGACCTTTGTGGAACTTGAAAGTTTGATTTTGTCCGTTTCGGTGCCCTCGGGCAGCCAGCGGATAAAGCGGAACGGCAGCTGCTGTGAAGAAATTTCAACGTTGTATTCCGTTCTGAGCCTGTGTTCAAGCACTTCAAATTGCAGTACGCCCACAACGCCCACGATAATTTCCTCAGCGGAATAACTTCTGTCCTTAAATATCTGTATTGCGCCCTCTTGCGCAAGCTGGGTAATGCCCTTTAAGAACTGCTTTCTCTTCATAGTATCAACAGGCTTGATTCGCGCAAAGTGTTCCGGAGCGAACACCGGAATGCCCGCAAACGCAATTTTCCTGCCCGTATAGACCGTATCGCCCAAAGCGAACACGCCCGGGTCAAAAAGCCCGATTATATCCCCCGCATACGCCTCTTCAACGCTTTCACGCTCCTGAGCCATAAACTGCTGCGGCTGAGCAAGTTTCAAATCTTTTCCCGTACGCGCAAGTTTAACGGTCATACCCTTTTCAAACTTGCCGGAACAAATGCGCATAAACGCTATTCTGTCCCTGTGGGCGGGATTCATATTTGCCTGAATTTTGAATATAAAGCCCGAAAAATCGCTGCTTTCGGGGTCGATAATGCCCGAATCGGATTCACGCGGCGTGGGCGGCGCGGTGATTTCCAGGAATTTTTCCAGGAACGGCTGAACGCCGAAGTTGTTCATCGCACTTCCGAAAAACATCGGTGTAAGTTTGCCGCTTAACACCTTGTCAATGTCAAACTCGTCGCCCGCGGCGTCAAGAAGTTCGATATCTTCAATAAGTTTATTGTGGTGATATTCGCCCAAAAGAGAAGCAAACTGCGGGTCAAGCGCGTCACCCGTTACGGATTCAACTTTGCTCTGCCCGTGATTTCCGCCGGAGAACAGTTCCACCCTGCCGGTTTCTCTGTGATAGACGCCCTTAAAATCACCGTCGGTGCCGATGGGCCAGTTCATGGGACAGGCGCGTATGCCCAGCACCGTTTCAATCTCGTCCATAAGATCAAAAGGATTTTTGCCCGCGCGGTCAAGTTTGTTTACAAACGTGAATATGGGTATATTGCGCTTGCGGCACACCTGAAAAAGTTTTATTGTCTGCTGCTCAACACCCTTTGCCGCATCAATAAGCATAACGGCGCTGTCAGCCGCAACAAGCGTGCGGTACGTGTCCTCGGAGAAGTCCTGATGTCCGGGGGTATCAAGAATATTTATCCTGTAACCGTTGTAGTCGAAAAGCATTACCGAACTCGTAACCGATATTCCGCGCTGTTTTTCTATTTCCATCCAGTCGCTTACGGCATGTTTTTCAGCCTTTCTTGCCTTTACCGAACCCGCCGCGTGGATTGCTCCTCCGTAAAGAAGCAGTTTTTCGGTCAGAGTTGTTTTACCCGCGTCAGGGTGCGATATTATGGCAAATGTGCGTCTGCGCACAACTTCATCGTGTATGCTCACTGTTTTTCCTCACTTCAAATTTGTTTATCCGAAAAGGTATTTTATATCAAAATGCGTTTTGTGTCAAATGTTTCGGTTATGTAGTTGAGAATTTTGACGTATTATGTTATACTGTATATATATTTTTATTTGGAGAAAAAAATAAATGCTCAGAATAATTCAGGGACGGATATCTTCCGGCAAAACCCATACGATAATTGACGAAATAGGCAAAAGAATTGAGAATTCTCTTCCGTCGGTGCTTATCGTTCCCGACCGCGTTACCTACAATTTTGAACAGCGTCTTTGCCGCCAGAATAACATAAACGGATTTATTGACGCACAGGTTTACTCTTTTAACCGTTTTGCGCAAAACGTTATATCCTACTGCGGCAAAGGCAGAAAAACGTTTTTGGACGACTGCACCCGTTTAATGGCACTGCGCCGCTGTATAAGCGAAGTAAGCGACGGTTTTCTTGTTTTCAAAAACGCCTCAAAGCGCAAAGGCTTTACAAAACGGTGCCTGAATATGATTTCCACCTTGGAAAACTGCGGGTATTCTTGTGCCGACCTTATCTCCGTTACTGAAAAACTTCCCGACGGTATGCTCAAATATAAACTGCACGACACGGCGCTTATTTTCGATAAATATTCTGCGCTTCTTGAAAAGGGTTATACGGATAATTCCGACCGTCTTGCCTGTGCGCGCGCGCTTTTGCCCGAATACGAGCCGATAAAAAACGCCGTTGTATATATCGACGGATTTGACGTTTTCACATCCCGCCTGTATTCGTTTGTCGGCGGACTTATAAAAGAATGCGACGTTGTTATCGCTCTTTCCTCTGCCCGCGACAGAAATGACCGGGAAGCATATGAGATTCACGAAACCACTCTGAAAAAAATTATCGCCCTTGCAAAGGACGAAAACATTGATTATAAAATTGAATACGCCGACGGTGCGGATAACGGAAAATCCGGAGAAATACGCTTTATCGAAAATAATTTTTATTCCGTTTCGCCCGAAGAATACAACGGCAAAGCCGAAAACGTATCGCTTGATTATTTTCAATCTCCCGAGGACGAGGTGTATTTTGTTGCCCGCGATATAGCAAAAAAAGTCCGTGAGGGCGTGCGTTACAGGGATTTTGCGGTGCTTTGCGGCGATACGGAGAAATATTCACCCATAGTAAACAACGTGTTCTCGCGGCTTGAAATTCCCGTGTATACCGACAAAAAACGCGATATTGCCTCCCACCCCGTTGCGCTTTATCTGTTTTCACTGTTTTCCTGTATTACTTCGGGATTTCCGCCCGAAGCGGTGTGCGATTTGCTGCTTTCGTCCTTAACCGACTTTACCCGCGACGAGTGCGACCGATTCATTTCCTTTATCCGTGAAGCGGGAATAAGAGGGAGTGAAATAGAGCGCGGACTTGCCTTTAAGCGCGGAAGTGAAGAAAAGCAGGCGGACTTTGCCGTTCTGAGAGAAAGACTTGTTGAACCGATAAAGGAATTCAAAGTACGCCTTAACAGCGCAAAAACCGCCCGCGAGATGTCGGGAATATGCTATGATTTTCTGACGGAACAAGGTATATACGGCAGAATCGACAGTCTTGTTGACAAATACGAAAATATGGGCGAATACAGTTTAAGCGATGTAAGCAGTCAGCTTTGGAACACGGCAATAAAACTTTTAGAGGACGTTGCCGATATCTTTGAGGACGATTGCCTTACCGTAAGCGAATTTGCCGAAACTCTGCGCGAGGGCTTTACCTCCACGCTTATTTCAACGATTCCGAGTGTGCTTGATTCAGTTACGTTCGGTTCCCTTGAAGCCGCAAGAGAACAGGGCGTAACCGATACATACGTTATAGGTGCAAACGACGGAATAATTCCCGCGATATTTAACGACGAACGGCTTGTTACCGTAAAAGAGGGAGAAATTTTGGCTGAAAAAGGGCTTGAACTTGCACACAGTGCGGGCACTGAGGATGCAAGGATGCGATACAATATGTATTCCGCGTTCTGTTCGCCCAAAACGCGCCTGACGGTATCCTGCCCCATATTTTCGTCTTCCGGCTCTCCCCTTGCGCCGTCATACGTGTTCTCCCGTTTTGAAAATCTTTTCCCGAAAAACAAACCCGTGTCACACAGGCCCCTTACAAACGGCGAAATTCTTGAAAATCCGTACACAAAAGACGAACTTATTCTTGCCGCGGCAAAGGATAAAATCGTGTCGGAGCGCTCAAAAGCGATATTTGAAGATTCCGCCGATGATTTTGACACCGTTCGCTTTATAAAGGAAAAGAGCGAAAGTATTCCGCCGGAAATTGCAAAATTACTGTATTCAAGCACGTTAAGCGTTTCGCGGCTTGAAAGTTTTGCACAGTGTCCCCTTGCTCACTTTATTGAATGCGGGCTTAAACCCGAGGAAATAAGAGATTATTCTTTTAATCAGCTTGATATGGGTAATGTTTTTCACTCCACCCTTGAACGCTTTGTAAAAGAAACGGCAAAAAACAAAGATATGGACCGTGAGGAGTGTGCCGGCGTTACCGAGAAAATCTTTGACGAGGAAACCGAAAAAGTGCATTTCGGAGCAATGACCGCAACGAGCAGACAAAGAGCGTTTAACAAGCTTCTTAAAAACATTGCCGCCGAATGTACGTGGAAAGTAAAAAATCAACTTGCTTCCTTTGAGCCTATCGGCACCGAAATTCAGTTCGGGCGCGGAAACATTCCGCCGATAGAGGTGGAAACCGACTACGGCTCGCTTTATCTTACGGGCAAAATTGACCGTGCCGACAAAGCGGAAAAAGACGGCGACACGTATATCCGTATAGTCGACTATAAAACCGGCAAGGTGGATTTTAACAAAGACAGAGAAAAACATTTGCAGCTGGCTGTGTATATGAATGCGCTGCTGAATGCCGAAAAAGCCCGTCCCGCCGAAGCGTTCTATATGCTTTTAAGCGACGGAAACGTAAAACTTTCGGGAATTTATTCAACAGATTTTGAATCCGAATCCGAACTGGGGAAAAATTCGGGCAGAAGTGAAGAAAGTTTTATTGAATATCTTAACAGCGTCAATGAAACGGTTTGCGTACTTGCAAACGATATGTTTTCGGGCAACATAAAAGCCGATTCCGAAAAAGGCGGTTGCAGGTACTGCACCTTTGCGCCCGTATGCGGAAAAAGAGCAAAGAAAGGTGATGAAGAAGATGAGTAATCAACCGAAGTGGACGGAGAGCCAAAAAAGTGCAATAGAATTTACCGGCAACAATCTGCTTGTTTCCGCCGCCGCGGGAAGCGGAAAAACGGCGGTTATGATTGAGCGTATCTTTTCGCTTATAAACAATAAAAAAACAAGCGCCGACAGGATTCTTGTGGTAACGTACACCAATGCCGCAGCGGCGTCAATGCGCGCAAAACTTCTCACCCGTTTTGACTGTGAACTTAAAGAAAATCCCGATAACGAATATCTGTACCGCCAAAAGCAGCTTCTCGGCCGCGCGGATATTTCAACAATTCACGCATTCTGCCAGAACTTATTGCGCAGATACTATTTTCACACGCCCCTTTCCCCCGATTTCAGAATTATTGACGATACGCAAAAAAATCTGATTTCCGAAAAGGCAATTGACGAAATTCTCGAAGAAGCGGCAACGAAGTACGAAAACGGTCTTTTTGACGAATACGGCGATGTTCTTGACCAGTTTGCGTCAGGCAAAGACGACGGCGGGTTGAAGAAAGCCGTGCTTGACCTGAATGAAATCCTTGCAGGTATGGCTGACCCGCAAAAATTTGAACTTCTCAATGAAGAAGTATATTCAAACGGCGAAAAGTGGATAGAATCTTTACTTAATCTTATAAAAGAAAAGTGTTTTCTTGCAATTGAATATGCGGATAAGTTAAAAGAACGCTATAAGTTTTCAAACTGCGGCGGAAAAATTCTGAAAAACATTGATGAATTAACCGATGAATTTGAATACATTGCCTGTAAAACTTCCTTTGAAGAAATAAGCAAAGTATTTGAAAACAATGCACCGTCTTTCAGGCAGGATAAAAACAAAGACGAACTTTCTCTTGAATACGCAAAAGTGCGAAGCAAATTGTTGCAGACGCGCAAAAGCATAAAAGAAATCTGCTCAAACATTAAAGATGTAAACAATTCCGCCGTTAAGGCTGTAAAGGCGCTTTTTTACCTTGAACGCAGTTATTCGCTGCGCTTTGACGATTACTGTTTTGCCGACGGCGGCGTAACTTTTAACGGTCTTTTGCGCACCGCGCTTGAACTTGTCAACAATAACGAAGAAGTAAGAACCGAACTTAAAGACGGTATCGACTACATCTTTGTTGACGAATATCAGGACGCAAACGAACTGCAAAGCAGTATTTTGGAAAACATATCCCGCGGGGACAACCTGTTCTTTGTGGGCGACGTAAAACAAAGCATTTACGGCTTTCAGCATGCCTCACCCGAACTGTTCCTTAATAAAATGCGCGATTATTCCACCGGTGTTTTGGGCAAAAGAATAAACCTTGTGAACAACTTCCGTTCTTCTGCCAAAATACTTGACGCGGTAAACTCGATTTTCAGGAACTGTATGTTTGAGTCCGTAACGGAAATCGAATATGATTCCGACGCGGAACTTTATCCGTCAGGCGATGCGGAAAGTGCGCAGAACATGCGCATTTTACTTAATAACGGCTCAGAAGAAAACGAGGCGGAAATTCTTTTGACAGACACAAACGAACTGAGCGAAGAAGAAGCAATTGCAAGGCGTATCCTCTCGCTTATGAACTGCTCGATTCTTGACCCCGTTTCAGGCAAAAGCCGAATGATTACTTTCGGCGACATAATGATTCTCGGATTAAAAAACAACTTTGCGTCCAACTTTGAAGGCGTTTTCAAGAAATACGGCATTCCGTTCAGGGCAAGCGAGAAAAAGACGAAAGAATCATTTGATGCGCTGGGCGCGATTATTTCGCTTTTGCGTCTTTTGGAAGTCCGCAGAAGCGACAGCGACCTGATAATTGTTCTGCTTTCGTCAATAGGCAAATTCACAAGCGAGGAATTGGGAATTATCCGGGGGCAGAAAAGGGACGGCAGTTTCTTTGACGCGTTCGTTTCCTTTGACAAAGATGCGGAAATAAAGGCGAAAATCGATGTGTTTCTGTGTGAACTGGACCGCCTTGAACTTTTGCAGGCATCAATGTCCCTGCCCGATTTTATAACGTATGTCTACAATAAAACAGGCTTTGTCTACTCCATTGCCGCAACCGAGAACAGTTTCATTCAGGAAGAGAACGTAAACATTCTTATTTCCGCCGCACGCACTTATTCTGAAAACTTTTCAGGCGGTTTGCGCGGATTTTTGAAGTATTACGAATCCATTTCCTTTACCGATTCTTCACCCGCCGCAAAAATAAACGAAAACGACAATTCCGTACATTATATGACAATGCACAAAAGCAAAGGGCTTGAATTTCCCGTTGTTATTCTGTATAACCTGTCACATTCTCGTAAAGAGAACAAGAATACTTTCCGTTATTCAAAATCTTTGGGGCTTGCGTTCAGGGCGCAGGAAAAAGACGTTTTCGGCTTACGAACAGGCTATGACCCCATAAGTCTTAAAGCGATTAATCTTGAAAACGCGCGGTCGGAATCGGCTGAAAAACTCCGTCTTTTGTACGTTGCAATGACCCGCGCAAAAAACAAGCTTATCGTTTCCGTTGCCGGCAGACGCGCGCCCGTATCAAAAAACGGTTCTTCGCTTCAAGACCTTATCGTACTGCCCTCAAAACTGACGGCGTCATCATACAGCGATTATGTTTCGCTTATTTTGCCCATAATCTTTTTTTCGCCGGACGGTGAGCAGTTGAAAGAATGGTTTGAAGACGGTGTGTTAAGCAGTTTTGCGCCCGAGAATCCCGTTTGGACGCTTGCGTTTTCAAAAAAGGACGACAGCGCAAAAACATTAAAAAATGAAACCGAAACAGAGTTTTTTGACAAAGACGAATATCTTTCAAAAATCAAAACAGCCCTTTCGTGGCAGTATCCTTACCTTTCGGCAACGAATATGCGTGCAAAGCAGAATCCGAGCAAAAGTCAGGAACACACCCGTATGATGCTCCGCAGTCCGAAATTCGATGACAAAGAGTACAAAGGCGCACAGAAAGGCACAATCGTGCACTTCTTTATGGAGCATTTTTCCTTTACTTCTCCTCTTTCGGTGCGCGAGCAGGCGGAAAATATGCTTAAATGCGGGCTGTTAAGCAACGGAGAATTTACATCTCTGCCCTTTGAACATTTGGAATCATTTGCTTCAAGTGATTTTGCCGCGCGAATGAAAAAAGCCCCGGCAATATACCGTGAGCGTCCTTTCTGCAAGATAATACCCCTGGAAGAAACGGGCGACGAGGCGCTTATGCAGGGTACGGTTGACTGCTATTTCTTTGAGGGCGACAATATCGTTTTGCTCGATTACAAAACCGATATTATCCGCGGCGACCTGGAAGAGTATATCGCCCGCCACAGGCGGCAATTGCATATGTATGCCGACGCGCTGTCGAAACTTTACCCCGGTAAGACCGTTTTGCCGTACATACACTTCTTTTCGGCAGATAAAACGGTTAAAATATAAAAAAGTGCTTGCCAAAATAAAGCATTATGTGATATTATATGCGGGCAGATAAATTATCCTTGCGTTTTTATGAAAAAACGCCTAAGACCATAAGGAGGTGAATTGGGTATGAATAATTACGAGGCACTCTATATCATCAACCCGAAACTTGACGGTGAGGCTGTTAAAGCGGTTATCGAAAAGTTTTCCGCGCTTGTTACAGAGAACGGCGGTGTTGTTGACGGTATCGAAGAGCAGGGCATTAAAAAACTTGCTTACGAGATTAACTTCATGAACGAAGGCTTCTACGTTCTTATGAACTTCTCGGCAGCACCTGCTTTCCCCGCTGAACTTGAAAGAAACTTCAAGATTAACGAGGACATTATGCGCTTTATCGTTATCAAAAAATAATTTTGGATTTTAGGGGTATCTGATTATGAACAGAGTAATGCTTATTGGGAATCTTACAAGAGACCCGGAACTCAGGGCTACGGGCAGCGGTCTTGCCGTTTGCAGTTTTACACTTGCGGTTCAGCGCCGTTTTGCGTCCCGCGATTCACAAACCCGTGAGGCTGACTTTATTCCGATAGTTGTTTGGAGGGCTCAGGCCGAAAACTGCGCTAAGTATCTGCGTAAGGGCAGTCAGGCAGCCGTATGCGGTTCTATCCAGACACGTACTTACGATGCCCAGGACGGTTCAAAGCGTTATGTTACCGAAGTTGTAGCCGACGAGGTTCAGTTCCTCGGTCGTCCCGGCGGCGGCGACAGTAACGACGATGCCACCCGTGTGGCAAGTTTAGGGAATCCCCCATTCGGTGAGAATATGCAAACCGTTGACGATGAGGATATCCCGTTCTGATACTAATTAGGAGGTAATTATTATGTCCGAGAAGGATTTTAAGAAGGTTCGCGGTAATCGCAGACCCAGAAGAAAAGTTTGTCAGTTCTGTGCAGACCACGTTGAATCAATCGATTACAAAGATGTTGCCAAACTCCGCAAGTTCATTTCCGAGCGCGGCAAGATTCAACCCCGCAGAATGACCGGCACCTGTGCAAAGCATCAGCGTGAACTGGCTCAGGCCATTAAACGTGCCCGCACTGTTGCTCTTCTTCCTTACAGCGTTGACTGATGAATAATTTTTAGCGAAAGCACTGTTTGCTTTCGCTTTTATTTTTATTTTATATCATACATCTTTCATACTTGACGGTTATAATATAGCCGTAAATCAAAAATGAAAGAGGGACTAAAAATGTCAGAAAACAATTTTAATAACCCTAATGAACAAAATAACAACGAGTATTCGGACATTCGCTATACCTACAATCCGAACTCAGATTTTAACAATCAGGGCAGTCCGTACAATACGAACACGGGCGCTCCCAAGAAGAAGCACGGCAACGGTGTTTTTATTGCAATAATTGCGGTACTTCTTTGCGTTTCCGCCACGGCGGCGGGCATAAGCGGCTGGGCGCTGATTACACGCTCAAAGAACAATAATGCCGGCGAAGGTGCTTTGGAAAGCCCCACCGCGACCGCAACACTGGGCAGCAGTTCAAACGGCGGTGAAAATGCCTTTGAAAGCGTTGTTCAGGTTGCACCTACTCCCACTCCCACGATTGTTGAGGGTGAATTGCTTACCGCACAGCAGGCGGCGGCAAAAGTTATCCCCAGCGTTGTTTGCATTCAGACATACAAATCCAACAATTCTTTCGGAAGTGTTGATTCTTCTTCCCTTTACAGTCAGGGAAGCGGAATAATCAGCCGCAATGACGGATATATTATAACGAACGCTCACGTTATCGCAGATGCAAGTTCGGTACAGGTAGTGCTCAATAACGGTACCGTCTGTGACGCTCAAATTGTCGGTTCCGACACCGTTACGGACTTGGCGCTTTTGAAAATCGACCCCACCGGTCTTAATCTTCAAGCGGCAACCTTCTCTTCCGTTGAGGGTTGCAGCGTTGCCGATACGGTACTTGCAATCGGAAATCCGGGCGGTATTGAGTTCTTCTCTTCTGTTACAAAGGGTATTATTTCGGCTGTTGACCGCTCCATTCAGGATTCCGATACGGGCTACGTAATGCACTGCATTCAGACAGATACCGCTATCAACCCCGGAAACAGCGGCGGTCCCCTGGTTGACCTTTACGGACACGTTATAGGCATAACCTCTTCAAAAATCGTTGCAAGCGGATATGAAAGTATGGGCTTTGCGATAACCTACGATGAGGCTGCGCCGATTATTAACGACCTTATGAATTACGGTCACGTCAAGAACCGCGCAACGCTCAACATTTCTCTTGCTCTTGCGTCAAGTGTGTTCCGAGTTACAAATACGCATTCGCTGCCCGGCGGCTTGTGCATTACCGCTGTTTCCGGCGATGCCGAAGCACAGGCGGGATTGAAAAAATACGATATTATTAGCGCCATTGACGGCAAAACAATCTCCACAATGTCGGATTATTCATCGTATATACTTTCCAAAAAACCCGGCGACAAAGTTACTCTTACCATTTACCGCGCGTCGCTTAACGGCTGGGCTGTACAGTATTCGTCAACACCCATAACCGTTGAAGTTACTCTTTCGGAAGCGAATTAAATTCATTCAAGGTTTTGGAGAAAGCCTTACGGGCTTTCTCCTTTTTATGCACAAATGAAAAATTTTAATAGCGCAAATGCACTTTTTTTGGTATAATACTATGTGGTTATAAAAATACTCATAAGCGTTTTTATTGATGTGTTCAGGCAAAATTATGCATAACAATACTCACAGGTGCTTTATATGAAAATCTTAAACACAAAAATCATCGATAAACAAAACAAATCTCTCACCCGCACAATTGCGGGATTTGCCGCGGTACTTGTTATCTGTATTGCGGGCTACATACTCTCATTTTTATCAAATAAACTTTTCGTTTCGGTTGTTGCGGGCATTTTATCCGTTCTTATATGCTCTGCATATTATTTTCTGCTTTGCTTTAAGAATATCAAGCACGCAAAACTTTTCAGGGAAATCGCAACAGGCTTGAAAACCGAGGATAAATTTGTTTTTATCGGATTTGACGGCGAAACCGAAGAAAACGGCGTAGAGCTTTTAAGGCTGAACACTTCTTACCGTTCCGATGACGGCGAAGGATACACGCGCACGCTGTATTTTATAAAATCGCTGCCCCGCCCGGAACTGAAACCCGGCGACGAGTATACGTTTGTTACTCACCGCAACATAATTATCGAAATAAAGGACTGAAAAATTTGAACAGAATAATGGTATGCGTTACGCTCCAAAACACCTGCGAGCAACTTATTCACGCCGCAGAAGAGGAAAAGGGCGAACTTTTTGTGCTTCACGTTGCAAAAACGGGAAAATCTTTTATGGGCAGCGACAACGACGCTTCCGCTCTTGAATATCTTTACGGCGTTTCACAAAGAGCGGGTGCGGATATGACGGTTATCCACTCTGACGACGTTATCGAAACAATATGCAAATTCGTTGACGAAAAGCATATACATACGGCGATTTTCGGTCTGCCGGGCAAAAACGACCGTGACAACGGTTTTATTTCCGTTCTCGAACATAAGCTGAAAGACAAATGCAAAATCATACTTATACAAAAAGGAGAATAAAATGAAGGCTTTTTTGACGGTTTTAGGGTGTGACAGGGTCGGCATCATCGCCGATGTAAGCACACGCCTTGCAAAGCACAATGTAAACATTCTTGACATTACGCAGACGATTCTGCACAACTACTTTTCAATGGTAATGTTCATCAGCCTTGAAAACAGCAACATTGATATTGCGGGATTGCAGGAAGAATTCAAAAACTTTGACGGTGAACTTGAAGTAAGAATTCAGAGCGAAGACATTTTTAATTCAATGCACAGGATTTAGAAACTATGATAAATTTCAACGAAGTAAACGAAACGATTCAGATGCTTGACAATCAGCATCTTGACGTGCGCACGGTAACAATGGGCATTTCTCTTTACGACTGTGCCGACAGCGACAAAGATAAGGCTTGCGCACGCATTTACGACAAAATCTGCAAAAAAGCCGAACATCTTGTTACAAAATGCGAGAAAATCGAGCGGACGCTCGGCATTCCCATAGTAAACAAGCGCATTTCGGTTACCCCTATCGCCCATATCGCCTCCGCCTCACGGGTTGACGATGCGGTTTGTTTTGCCCTTGCCCTTGAAAAAGCGGCTTGTGAAGCAGGCGTAAACTTTTTGGGCGGTTTTTCCGCTCTCGTTCACAAGGGAATCACGCCCGGTGACGCGGCGGTTATAAACAGTATTCCCGAAGCCCTTGCCGTTACCGACCATATTTGTTCATCTGTAAATATCGGTTCAACCCGCGCGGGAATAAATATGGATGCGGTTAAAACTATGGGCGTAATAATAAAGAAGACCGCCGAAAGGACAAAAGATAACGGCTCAATCGGCTGCGCAAAACTTGTTGTTTTCTGCAATGCTGTTGAGGATAATCCCTTTATGGCGGGCGCATTTTTAGGCGCAGGCGAGGGTGACTGCGTTATAAACGTGGGCGTCAGCGGTCCCGGCGTTGTAAAGTGCGCAATCGAAAAAATGCCCGACGCAACGTTAGGCGAACTTGCCGAAGAAATAAAGAAAACGGCGTTTAAGATTACCCGTATGGGACAACTTGTTGCAACCCGCGCCGCCGAAGATTTGGGCGCGCAGTTCGGAATTGTTGACCTTTCCCTTGCCCCCACACCCACTATGGGCGACAGTGTTGCGCATATTTTAGAGGAAATGGGGCTTTCATCTACCGGCGGTCCCGGCACGACCGCTGCCCTTGCAATGCTTAACGATGCAGTAAAAAAAGGCGGAGTTATGGCGTCAAGTTACGTGGGCGGGCTTTCGGGTGCGTTTATCCCCGTAAGCGAGGATATCGGTATGATAAATGCCGCGCGTTCCGGCGTTCTGACCCTTGAAAAACTTGAAGCAATGACGTGCGTTTGCTCCGTGGGGCTTGATATGATTGCCGTGCCGGGCGATACAAGCGCCGAAACGCTTTCGGGAATTATTGCCGACGAAGCGGCTATCGGTATGGTAAACTCGAAGACCACAGCGGTAAGAATAATCCCTGTTATCGGTAAAACCGTAGGCGACAGCGTTTCATTCGGCGGGCTTTTGGGCGAAGCACCCGTCATGTCCGTGAACAGTGCTGACTGTTCAAAATTCATTTCCCGTGCAGGGCGTATTCCCGCACCGCTGCAAAGCCTTAAAAACTGATGAAAACGGCGCGCACTATCTTATGGATACTCTTTCCCGTATCCCTTATATTACTTATTGCCGCAACGTATTTTCGTTGGGCAATTACACCGCGGGTAGGCAATTATCTGCTTATGGGCACTCTGCTTCTGCCCGTTACCGCAATGGCGCTGCAAACTTTTGAGAACAGGGCGAAAAACCTATCAAAAAACTACTTTATAATAAAAATCGCTTTTCTATTCTACCTGTACCTGATGATAGTCGTAATGTTTATCTTAACTATGAGGAGAGTTTAAGTATGAAAAAAGTTGACGTTACAAAGATACTTTATTGGTTCGTGCTTGTAAGTTTCATTGTACCCATAGTGTACCTGATACTTAAAATGGCGTTTTTTATGAATGAAAACGACACAAAATCCCGTGCGGATTACGCTTTAATGCTTGTTCAATGTATTTTGGGCATAATAGTTATTAACCTGCCCAGTTTGCTTGCAAAGAAATTAAAATTCGATATTCCGCCCGCACTGTACATAATGTACATTCTTTTCCTTTACGGCGCTATTTTTTTGGGCGAAGTAAGAAGTTTTTACTACAACGTTCCCCACTGGGACGACGTTCTTCACTTCTGTTCAAGTATGATGACAGGTATGTTCGGGTTTATGCTTGTGGCTATTCTTAATCAGAACAAGCGCATTGCCGTAAACCTTTCCCCCATTTTCATATGTATATTTGCTTTTTCCTTTTCCGTTATGATTGGTTCTGTTTGGGAAATCTACGAATACACCTTTGACGGCATCTTAGGGCTGAATATGCAGAAATTCCGCTTTGAAGACGGCACAAATCTTGTGGGACACGCGGCGCTGCGCGACACAATGAAAGACATTATCGTTGACTGCTGCGGTGCACTGCTTGCTTCCGTTCTCGGCTTTATTTCCATAAAGAACCGCAAAGGCTGGACATATGAATACATCTCCGAAGAACAAAAGGACAAACAAAAAGACGAACAGCAAAACGAAAGCACGGAAAATTAATTCCGTGCTTTAACTTATTCGATTTACTCTGCCATATTATGTATTTCCCTGATAAGCAGCGCTTTCATCTCGTCCAAATCGCCGGAAGCAAGCTTTTCGCCGTTTTTGAATACAACCGCTTTTTCTCCGTTACCTCCGCCGCCCGCAATTCCGATATCAGCGTCCTTTGCCTCGCCCGGACCGTTCACAACGCAGCCCATAACCGCTACTTTAAGCGGCTTTTTTATTTTTTCGGTTGCCCCTTTGACCTCGACAACAATCTTTTCAAGGGGAATGCGTGTCCGCGCGCACATCGGGCAGGATATAATCTCCACGCCGCTGTCGTAAAGCCCTATGCTTTTAAGAATATTCTTTGCGGCAATTACTTCGTTTACCGGATCGCCGGTCAGTGACACTCGAATTGTATCGCCTATGCCGTCAAGCAGAAGCGTACCGATACCTATTGCATTCTTGACCGTGCCTATATCCACCGTGCCCGCCTCGGTAACGCCTAAATGAAGCGGATAATCGCACATATTCGCAAGCAGACGGTACGCCGAAATCATTTTGCGCACGTCCGACGACTTAACCGAAATGCAAATATCGTAAAAGCCCTGATTTTCCAAAATACGCACGTTTTCCATTGCGCTTGCGACAAGCGCCTCGGGCGAATTCTCGCCGTATTTCTCGCGGATTTTAGGCGAAAGACTCCCGCCGTTCACGCCAATTCTTATGGGAATACGGTGCATTTTTACGCAGTCAACAAGTTTCTTTATGTCGTTTTCGTTAGTGATATTGCCCGGATTGATTCTTAATTTATCCGCGCCGTTTTCAACCGCCGCAATGGCAAGACGGTAATCAAAATGCACGTCGGCAACAAGCGGAATCGATATTTTTTCCTTGATTTTCCCAAACGCTTTCGCCGCATTCATATCGTAAACCGACGCTCGAACGATTTCGCAGCCGGCGTCTTCAAGTCTGAGTATCTGTTCCGCCGTTTTGTCGGCGTCTGCGGTGTCGGCAGTGGTCATCGACTGTATAACAACCCTGTTCTCCCCGCCTATTTTTTTATTTCCTACGGTAATTTCCCGTGTCATTTTTCTTTCCTCTAAAACAGTTTTGAAATTTCAAGTGCGGCAACAAGCCCGATAAGCACAAACAGCCCCGCCGCATTTATTATCCCCTCTGCTTTGCGGTTGATATGCTTTCCAGTTATGCCCTCAATCAAAGCAAACAAAAGCCTGAAACCGTCAAGAGCGGGCAGCGGCAGAAGATTCATTACCGCAAGATTCATACTTATAATCGCAAGGAAATTGATAATAAGAACAATAACATCTCTTATTCTTTCTCCAACCGAAACAGTTTCCGCTTCGGCTACTTCCTTTACATATCCGCCGATAGTGCCGATAGTGGAAATCGGTCCCGTTACCTGATTGATGTCCGCCTTTCCCCTTACAAGCTGCCCCAAGAACTTATATGTTGCCTCGGTCATATACCAGTTGTATTTTGCCGAATACGAAAAAGATTCAAAAAAATTCGGGTGCAGTGTATCATAAGAAAAAGTTATTCCGAGCATATACTTATTGTTTTCCGCATCAAAATAGCGCTTTGTCGTAACATCAACCTTATTTCCGTCACGGATAACGGTAAGGTTTATAGGTTCGTCGTCCTTTGTATTTTGAAGCATTTCAGACATTTCCCCCGGAAAAAGCACCTGTTTGCCGTTTAACGAATAGATAATATCATCAACCTGCAATACTTCCGCCGCGGGAGTGTTTTCATTTACTGTACTGAGTTTCGGTGCCGAATAACCGATTCCGCAAATAAGCAGAGCCGTTACCACAAACGCGAAAATAATATTGAATCCCGCACCGGAAAACATAACAATTGCCCTTTTCCACCAAGCCATATTGTTCATAGCCTGAGGATCGTTTTCCGTTTCCTCGTCCTCACCGTGGAATGCCACGAATCCGCCGAGGGGTACGGCACGCAAAGAATATACAATGCCGTTTTTCTCTTTTGAAAACAGTTTCGGACCCATTCCGACCGAAAACTCGTTGATTTTGAATTTCAACAGCCTGCCGGTAATGTAGTGCCCGAACTCATGTACAAGTATAAGCAAACCGAGCATTAAAATGCCGATTATCCAAAACGGTATGCTTTTAAGAATTTCCAAAATATCACCTCAATGAATTACGCACGGTTTCGTCGGTTAAATAAATATCCTCCAATGTGGGATTTTTAATAACGTTCATATTAAAAATAGTATGTGCCGCCATATCGGGAATATCACAAAAACCTATCTCGCCGCGCAAAAACTTTTCAACCGCCATCTCATTTGCCGCATTAAGCGCACAGGGCGCGTTTCCGCCAAGTTCAAGCGCGTCAAAAGCAAGACGCAGGCAGGGAAAGCGCTCGGTATCGGGTTCAAAAAAAGTCAGACTGCCGCGGGCAGCAAGGTCAAGAAAATTCGTTCCCGAATATGTGCGTTTCGGATAATCAAGTGCGTACATAATGGGAAGTTTCATATCCGGTTCGCCCATCTGCGCGATAACGGCACCGTCTTCAAATTCAACCGCCGAATGCACAACGCTTTCGGGGTGGATTATCGGGTGAATCTGCTCTTTTTCCACGTTGAAAAGCCACTTTGCTTCAATCACTTCCAAGCCCTTATTCATAAGCGTTGCCGAATCCACGGTAATTTTCTTCCCCATATTCCACGTGGGGTGTTTCAGCGCATCGGCGACTGTCATTTTTTTCAAATCTTCTTTTTTCGTATTACGGAACGGTCCGCCCGACGCGGTTAAAATAATTTTCCTGATATTATTGCCCGCTCTGCCTTGCAGACATTGAAAAATTGCCGAGTGTTCGCTGTCCACGGGATAAATAATATCGCCGTTTGCCTTTACGGCTTCCGTTACAAGACTGCCGCCGCAAACAAGTGATTCCTTATTTGCAAGGGCAACTTTTTTTTTCGCTTTAAGCGCCGCCATAACGGCGGGAAGTCCCGCAATGCCCACAACGGCAACAAGCACGGTATCACCCGTCTGTGCAATGCGTTCCAAGCCGTCCACGCCCGTGATAAGGTGCGTTTCGGGCGGGATTTTATCCTTTATTGATGCATATGCCTCGTGATTTTTAATAAAGGCGAATTCGGGCTTAAACTCAATAATCTGTTTAAGCAAAAGTTCTGCATTACTGCCCGCCGCAAGCGATGTAATCTTTATTTTTTCGGGATACATTCGGGCAATTTCAAGGGTTTGAGTACCGATAGACCCGGTTGACCCAAGCAAAGCAAGGTTAATCATAAAATCTCCGTAATAAAAATGTGCGCAAGGGGTACGGTTGCAAAAAGGCAAATGCTTATTGAATCCATTCTGTCCATAACTCCGCCGTGACCGGGAATATATTTGCCGTAATCCTTAATTCCGCAAAAACGTTTGAGCATACTTGCAATAAGGTCGCCAATCTGTGCAAATCCGCCGCAAAGAATCCCGATAACAAGCCACATAATCCAGCCGATTTCCGTAAGCATATTCGTAAGCAGCGCCATTATTACTCCTCCGACCACGCCGCCCGCAAAACTTGCTATCGAGCCGGCAACGGTCTTTTTGGGGCTGATTTCGGGGCAGAGTTTTCTTTTGCCGAAAAGATGTCCGCCGAAATAGGCAAATGCGTCTGAAAGGCAGGCGCAAAGCACCGTACCCACAAGCAGAATCATTCCGAATCTGCCGTCCGATTTCATATCGTGAACGATAATCATTATAAGCATACTGCCCGGCAAAAGCGGATAAATAAGGGCAAAGAATCCCGCAAGCATTCCCTTAAAATCGTGAGCCTTATTAAAAACCGTATATACGGCAAGTGCGGTAACCGCTACTGCGCAAACAAGCACATACCCGACGGAAGAATAAACATACACCGCTGGTATAGCAAGAATTGCCGCAAGCAAAAGAATTATCCTGTTGACTTTGTATCCGCCGGAATTAAGCGCATTGATGACGTCAAACATCATCATAAATTCAATTGCGCAAACAAGGGCAAACGTTGTAATTTTACCTATAAGAAGCGACGCAACGACGATTATAATCATCACTGCTGCGCTTATAAGCCTTTTTGCAAGTTCCATAAATCATTTTGCGGCTGATTTTGCCGCATTTCTCCTTTTATACTCCGCCGTAGCGTCTGTCTCGTTTAGCAAATTCTTCAAGCGCCTTATCCATTTCGGATTCATCGAAATCGGGCCAAAGGGTCTTTGTAAAATAGAATTCCGAATATGCTGCCTGATATAGCAGGAAGTTTGAAAGCCGCTCTTCCCCGCTTGTGCGGATTATCAGGTCAGGGTCGGGCATATCGAAAGTGTAAAGATGTTTTGAAACCGTTTCCTCGGTTACTTCGCATCCCTCGTCAATAATCGACTTTACCGCACGAACAATTTCCGCGCGGGCGCCGTAAGCAAGGGCAATTGTGAACACAAGTCCGTCACAGTCCTTTGTTTTGTCAAGCCCGTTCTGTATCGCCTCGCGGACCTTTGGCTGAAACTCTGAAATATCGCCTATTACGTTAAGGCGAACACCGTTTTCTTTAAGTTCATCGGTTTCGTTATTGAAATACTGAATAAGCAGGCGCATAAGCGCGCCGACTTCGTCCTGGGGACGGCGAAAGTTCTCGGTGGAAAACGCATAGACGGTAAGATACTTTATGCCTTTTTTTGAGCAGTACTTAACAATGCGCCTTATGTTTTCCGTACCTGCCTTATGCCCCAGCGTCCGCGGAAGTCCGCGTTTTTTTGCCCATCTGCCGTTGCCGTCCATAATTACTGCAACGTGGCGCGGAAGAGAACCGTTTTCCATATTAAACCGACATAAGTTCCTTTTCTTTATCATGAGCGGTAGCGTCAATCTTGGCAACACACTTGTCGGTCATCTTCTGCATACTGTCATTTGCCCGCTTCTCGTCGTCCTCGGTTATCGCGGAATCCTTTTTAAGTTTTTTATACTGCTCCATTGCGTCTCTGCGGATTGCCCGAACCGCAATTTTTGATTCCTCGGCATATCTTTTAACCTGTTTGGTGAGTTCGATACGTCTTTCTTCGTTAAGTTCGGGGAAAATAAGACGGATAACTTTGCCGTCGGTATTGGGGTTGATTCCTACGTCCGACATCTGTATTGCCTTGCATATGGGATTTACCATTGATGCGTCCCAAGGCTGAATAAGAAGCATGCGGGGTTCGGGTGTTGAGATATTCGCAACCTGAATAATAGGCGACATTGTTCCGTAGTATTCAACGAGAACATGGTCGAGCACCTTTGCGTTTGCTCTGCCGGCACGGATAGTGCCGAGATTGTCTTTCAGCACATTTATGCTCTTGTCCATTTTTTCCTGAGCGGTCAACTCAACCTCGGTTATAAATTCATTAGCCATAATTATACCTCCGTAATTTTCTACTATATATCATACCAAATTTTATGATTTTTTTCAAGAGAAAAAGATGCCGCAAGGGCATCTTTTCAAAAAAATTTTGCTTAAAAATCTTAAATTAAGTGTAAAACTCAACTTCCGCATCGGTTTTAACAACCGTACCGAGTTTTTCACCCGCCGAAACGCGATGAATAGCCTCTTTTTCATTAAGTGCAAACACGATTATCGGAATATCGTTGTCCATACAAATTGCGGTTGCGGTGCTGTCCATAACCTGTAATCTGTCGGCGAGAACCTTTGTAAACGGTACGGAAATATACCGTTTTGCGCTTGAATCCTTGCGGGGGTCAGCGGTATAAACGCCGTCAATATTCTTTGCAAGCAAGATAGCATCCGCGCCGATCTCCGCCGCACGGAGCGCCGCCGCAGTGTCAGTGGAAAAGAACGGGCTGCCCGTGCCGCCGCCGAAAATGCATACGGTTCCGGCTGAAAGATACTCGTTTGCTCTGCGCGATGCATAGGGCTCGGCAACCGCATCCATAGCGATACTTGTCATAACAACGCACTTAGCGCCCTGCTTTTCAACGGCATCTTTCATGCAAAGCGAGTTTATTATCG
This sequence comes from uncultured Clostridia bacterium, assembly GCA_934434555.1. Taxonomy (GTDB): domain Bacteria; phylum Bacillota; class Clostridia; order Christensenellales; family QALW01; genus UMGS1322. The sequence continues at coordinate 10,908 of CAKRZX010000005.1, read as the reverse complement.
TTGCAAGCATTCCCATATGGTCAGCGGCAACACGGTCCATATCAGTTCCCTGTCTGCCGCGCCAGATATTGCCCGCGCCTATAACTATACCCACTTCAACGCCGCTTTTGTTAAGTTCTGCAATCTGCGAAGCAACATGCTTAACGGTTTCAAAGTCAAAACCCTTGCCGTTATCACCAAGTGCCTCGCCGCTTAATTTAAGTAGAATTCTCTTATATGACAAAATTTTATCCTCCGATTTCAAAAAAAGGGAACACGTTGAAATGTGTCCCTTAAAAATTTATTTCATTTGGCTCATAACTTCTTCTGCGAAATTATCCTGTCTCTTTTCAATGCCCTCGCCCATCTCGTAGCGGGTAAAGCGACGAACGGAAATCTTCTCGCCCGTTTTGCTTACCGCTTCGTTTACAAGTTCGGTAATTGTGCGTTCGCCGTCAATCATGCTCACCTGTTCAAGCAAGCAGTTTTCCTTATAAAACTTGTTGATTCTTCCGTCAACAATCTTGTCAACAAACTGCTCCTTTTTGCCTTCATTAAGAGCCTGCATACGGGCGATTTCTCTTTCCTTTTCAACTGTTTCTGCGGGAACTTCCTCGCGGGAAAGATAAGCGGGATTTGCTGCGGCAATGTGCATTGCAATGCCGTGGCAAAGCTGCTTGAATGTATCTGTTTTGGCAACGAAATCGGTTTCGCAGTTTACTTCAAGCAATACACCGATTTTTCCGCCCATATGGATATAGGAATCAACCATACCCTCTGCGGCAATACGGGACTGCTTTTTAGCGGCGGTAGCAACTCCTCTTTCGCGAAGAAGTTCAAGAGCCTTGTCCTCGTCGCCGTTGGCTTCCATTAATGCTTTTTTAGCCTGCATCAGCGGAACGCCGGTCTTTTTCATAAACTCCATAGCCATTTTTGCTGTAATTTCTGCCATTATTCTTTCCTCCGATTATTCTGCCTGAGTTTCTTCAACTGCGGTCTCTTCAACGATTTCTTCCGCAACTTCTGCTTCCTCTTCCTCGCCGAAAGATTCGCCGTTGTTTGCTTCGATTACGGCATTAGCCATGGTGCCTGCAAGCAGTTTAACCGCACGGATAGCATCGTCGTTGCCGGGAATTACATAGTCGGCATCGTCGGGGTCGCAGTTTGTATCAACAATAGCAACAACGGGAATACCGAGAATCTTTGCCTCGTGGATAGCGTTGGCCTCTTTGCGGGGATCAACAACGAACATAGCATCGGGAATACCCTTCATCTCGCGGATACCGCCGAAGTTTGCATCAAGTTCGGCTTTCTCTTTCATAAGTTTAGCCTGTTCCTTTTTGGGAAGCAGAGCCATTGTGCCGTCCTCAATCATCTTTTCAATCTTTTTAAGTTTTTCGATTCTTGAACGGATAGTCTTATGGTTGGTAAGCATACCGCCCGCCCATCTCTGGTTTACATAGAACATTCCGCAACGCTTTGCCTCGGACTCGATTGACTCCTGAGCCTGCTTTTTGGTGCCTACGAAAAGAATCTGACCGCCGTTTGAAGCAACGTCAAAAATGAAATCGTATGCTTCTTCTACTTTCTTAACCGTTTTCTGCAAGTCAAGAATGTAAATTCCGTTGCGCTCGGTAAAGATGTAGGGTGCCATTTTGGGGTTCCACCTGCGGGTGGGATGACCGAAGTGCACGCCCGCTTCAAGCAGTGCCTTCATTGAAATAACTGACTTTTCTGACATTTTAATGTCCTCCTTGTTTTTTACCTCCTCGAACACGCTGCAATGCTTACCTATCGGAACAAGCGCATTGCCCACTGCCCGAGTGTGATTTACCGATAAATTATAGCATATGCCCGTTTTTTTGGCAAGTACTTTTATTAAATAATTACGGATTCTGCGGCATCAAACGTCTCTGCCGCGGCATTTTCGGGCAAATTAATGGGGCTGTCTGTTTTTCGCGGTATTGTTTACTGTTATCAGCCTGTTTTTGCCCGTGAAACATGCGCGGACTTATCCGACACTGCAAAGCGCCTTTTATTCTGCTTAAATTACCTGATTGACTTCTTCAATATGGTATACTTTTGCCAGATAGTCGCCGTTTCCGGGGCCGAAGCCGATTATTCCGAAATTAACAAGCACGCTCCCCGAAAGTATTTGACCGGTTTCGGCGATGCGATAAGTTTTTGATTCATCAAGTCCGCGGAAATAAACCCTGTGGATTTTCATGTTAGCGCCGCCGTGCCTGCGGTATTCCGTACATACGGCTCGTTTTTTATCCTTTGAAACAATATTGAATGTAAAGTAGTTCGAATTAAACGGGTTATCAAGCCTGTATAAATCGCCGTTAAGCACAAGGTCCTGCATATTCTTATAGTCCGCAACCTGCTTTTTAACCATTTCTTTATCTTCATCTGTCCATACGGAAGTATCAAGTTCATAGCCGGTAGCACCCAAATGTGCAATTGCGGCGCGGGTCACGTAAGGTTCGGTTCTTTGTGTCTGGTGATTCGGGCAAGCCGAAACGTGACAGCTCATTGTTGAAAGCGGGTATGCGTAACTTGTTGAATACTGTATAAACGTACGGGCTTCCGCATCGGAATTATCCGAAGTCCAGATTTGCGGGAAGTAGCAAATCATACCGGCATCAAACCTTGAACCGCCGCCGGAGCATCCCTCAAAGAGAACGTCGGGGTTTCCGTTAACGATTCTTTCGCATATATCGTAAAGTCCCAACGCATAGCGATGTGAAAACTCCCTTTCGTGTTTTGCTTCAAGCGCAAAAGAATAGCACTCCGTTACATATCGGTTTGCATCCCACTTAACGTAATCAAGCTTATTGTCACGTATTGCTTTGTTTACAATGTCAACAACATAGTCCCTTACTTCCTGTCTTGTAATATCCAGTACACACTGATGGCGTGAAATGGTGTGTGTCCTGCCGGGTGCGGCAATAACCCAATCGGGGTGTGCCCTGTAAAGGTCGGAATCGGGCGAAATCATTTCAGGCTCAAACCAAAGCCCGAATCTAAGCCCTTTTTCGTGAGCGTAATCTGAAATTTCCTTTATTCCGCCCGGAAGTTTTTTATAGTTTACAAACCAGTCGCCCAATGCGCTTTTATCATCATCCCTCTTGTGCCCGAACCAGCCGTCGTCAAGTACAAACGTGTCAATTCCGGTACCTTCCACCGCATCAATAATTGCTTTAAGTTTTTCGGGTGTGAAGTTAAAATACGTGGCCTCCCAGTTGTTTATAACTACGGGACGCGTTTTATGTACAAAGCCGGGATTAATAAGATGTTCTCTGTAAACATCATGGAATGTCCTGCTCATTCCGCCCAGGCCGCAGGCAGAATAAACGATTACCGCCTGAGGCGTTGAAAAAGATTCGCCGGGGGCAAGAACCCATTCAAAATCATAATCGTTAATGCCGCCCATAACAAGAGAATCTCCGTTGGGCGCAACTTCGGCTTTAAGCACGAAAGAAGATGAATATATCAGGTTTATGCCTATCGCTTCACCTGTTTCTTCGGTAGTACCGTCCTTTACAAGTGCCGTAAACGGGTTTGAAATTGCCGAAGACGACGTACGTTTTGAATCAACGGAAATAACGCCGTATTGAAGCGGAGTGTACTGTTCATTACGTTCATTTGCCCACGCTCCGTAAAGAGAAAGAGCCTTATAGTCTTTTTCGGGCAGAGCAAGGGTAAAGGAGTATGCCCTGTTAAGGCGGATCTCTCCGCCGGAAAGATTGCGGTACACTATGTTGCGTGCAATTGCATCGGAATCGTCATAAACGGTGTAATATAAATCCGCGCCTATTTTATTTATTTTATCTTCAAGATGAACAACAAGTCTCTCTCCGCCTCTCAGTGAAGGCATCCCCTCCACACCGTTATTTACGGTGATTTCATGAGAAACATAGAGCATTTCTGAGGTTCTGTCGCCTTTTTCGTTTATAAACGAAAAGGTCGGTTCACGGTAATCGCCGGTTAAACCGAACGCAAACTCCGGGACATACATTCCGTAGGAATAGTATTCGCCGTTATCTCCCATAACATACGGGTCAAACCCGCCCCGGCAATGGGTGCGTATATACGACATATCGTCGTGTGCAATTTTTTTGCCGAAGTACAGGTGTTCAACATAGCCGTGCCGATTAACGTAAAACGCATATGTTGTTGTTTTTCCGTCAAGGAAAAAATTACTTCCTTTAATCTCAATACTCATTTTCTTCCCTCTTAAATCATAATTTTGTATAGTATATCATGTTGTTTTTTGAAAGTCAATAAAAAAACCAAAGGTGCAAAAACCTTTGGTTTGTAAATATGAATTATTTTTCGGTATTCTCTTCTTTGGGAAGCAGAGCCTTCCTTGAAAGGTTGATTCTTCCCTTATCGTCGATTTCGATTACGCGAACCATAATCTTATCGCCGACATTAAAAACATCGGTAACTTTCTTTACAAACTTGTTGTCAAGTTCGCCTATGCGGCAAAGTCCCTCTTTGCCGGGAAGAAGTTCGATGAACGCACCGAAATCCATAATGCGGGCAACCGTTCCGTAGTAGGTCTCGCCCACTTCAATTTCCTTAACGATATCGTCAATCATCTTCTTTGCCTTATCACCCGAAGCCTGATCAACAGCGTAGATAACAACCGTTCCGTCGTCCGAAATGTCAATCTTAACTCCGGTTTCGGCAATTATGCCGTTGATAACCTTACCGCCGGTACCGATAACTTCGCGAATCTTGTCCACGTCAATCTTGAACGACATTGTCTTGGGTGCGTAGGGTGAAAGTTCGTGGCGGGGTTCGGGAAGAGTTTCAAGCATCTTGCCCATAATGAACATTCTTGCGTCCTTTGCCTGTGCAAGCGCACGTTGAAGAATTGCCCTGTCGATACCCTTAATCTTGATATCCATCTGAATGGCTGTTATGCCGTCCTTTGTTCCGGCAACCTTAAAGTCCATATCGCCAAGGAAGTCTTCAAGACCCTGAATATCGGTCAGAACCTGAACTTTGTCGCTGCCCTCACGGGTATCTTTAATAAGACCCATGGCAGCACCGGCAACGGGAGCCTTTATGGGAACGCCCGCGTCCATAAGCGAAAGCGTTGAACCGCAAACGGAAGCCATTGAAGTTGAACCGTTTGAGGAAACGATTTCCGAAACAACCCTTATCGCATAGGGGAAGCTCTCTTCCGAGGGAATTACGGGTTCAAGCGCACGCTCTGCCAAAGCGCCGTGGCCGATTTCACGTCTGCCGGGAGCGCGGAGAGGTTTGGGTTCACCCGTAGCGTAGCCGGGCATATTGTACTGATGCATATATCTCTTGCTTGTTTCGCCATCGATACCGTCAAGTTCCTGAACATCGCTCAAAGGACCGAGCGTTGTAAGCGTCATAGCCTGGCTCTGACCGCGGGTAAATACAGCCGAACCGTGTGTGCGGGGGAACATTCCGGCCTCGCACCAGATAGTACGAATTTCATCAACTTTTCTGCCGTCGGGGCGAACGCCGTGGTCAAGAATCTTGTTGCGCATAACTTCTTTCTTTATATAATAAAGCGAATCGGAAATGTAGCGCTTTGAATCGGGATAGATTTCCGCAAAATGTTCCTGAACTTCGTTTTCAGCCTGCTCCTCGCGAACTTCGCGCTCGTGGCGGTCAAAAGTATCCATTACCCAAACGATTTTGTCATACGCATATTCGCGAACGGCTTTATCGATATCTTCGGGAACATGGTAAAGTTCCATTTCAAGTTTTTCTTTGCCGATTTCGGCTCTGATTTCTTCCTGCCATGCAACGATTTTCTTGATTTCCTCATGGGCTACCATGATGCCTTCAAGCATTTCGTCCTCGGTAACTTCCTTTGCGCCGGCCTCTACCATCATAACGGCATCTTTTGTACCGGAAACGGTAAGGTGCATACGCGAAACTTTGCGCTGTTCGGCATTGGGGTTAAGAACATATTCGCCGTCAATAAGCCCAACGGTAACCGCGCCGGTAGGTCCTGCAAAGGGAATATCGGAAATTGTAAGGGCAATAGATGAGCCGAGCATTGCAAGCACATCGGGCATATTGTCCAAATCAACCGAAAGGCAGGTTGCAACTATCTGCACATCATTAAAAAGTCCCTTGGGGAAAAGCGGACGGATAGGTCTGTCGATAAGGCGGCTTGTAAGAATCGCCTTTTCGCTGGCTCTGCCCTCTCTTCTGATGTATCCGCCGGGAATTTTACCTGCCGAATACTGTTTTTCTTCAAACTCTACGCTCAGGGGGAAAAAGTCCATTCCCTCTCTGGGCTGCTTTGACATCGTTGCCGAAACCATTACTACCGTATCGCCGCAACGTACTACACACGAACCGTTTGTCTGTCCGCAGTATTTGCCGGTTTCAACGGTAAGTTCTCTGCCGGCATATGTCGTTTTGAATTGCTTAAATTCCATTATATATACTCCTTTATTTAAAATAACAATATTATTACAAACCCCGCTTAAAGCGAAAACAAAAAATCAAGAAAAAGCGGATACAGAAATATCCGCTTTTTATAATTACTTTCTGAGACCGAGTTTATTAACAATTGCTCTGTATCTTTCGATATCTTTCTCTTTAAGGTACGCAAGCAGACCGCGGCGCTGACCTACCATGGTAAGCAGACCTCTGCGGCTGTGATGGTCCTTCTGATGAGTTTTAAGATGTTCGTTAAGATGGTTGATACGCTCGGTAAGAAGCGCAATCTGAACTTCCGGAGAACCGGTATCGGAATCGTGCAACTTATTGGCAGTAATTATTTCAGTCTTTTTAACCTTATCCAACTCTTCATCCTCCTTTTATTATTTATGCAAACGCTTTTGTCTGAGTAAAACGCCGGAGACTCGTGTAAACCGAGAGCAAAGTTCCGCATATGCAAGCATTATACCACGGTCAAGCAATGTTGTAAACCGTTTTTTGAGAAAATTTATCATTCAAAGACAAATTTCAGTTTACGGCTTGATTTATCCGCATTCATTATAAATTATCCGTCCCCCTTGCGTCAACAAAAAAATCAAAACACATAAGAAAAAAGCGCAAAAATATTCTTGCATTACTGTTTGATATTTGGTATAATCTACTTATCAAATTGTTTCAGGAGAAAAATATGAATTTAACAGACTTTAAAAAGCATATTCTTTGCCCCGAAAGCAAAATATGCTACCCGAAAGAAGTAAAAAATATTTACGGCAATGTTTGCGGCGAAGAAAATCTTTTGGGAAATTCAGGCATAACCGTCCTTACCTATGACGGTGATACCGCACCCAAACTTATTCTTGATTTAGGTCCCGCATCAACAGGCGGATACCCTGTATTCAAAATCAAATCCCACGGCGGAAGCACCGTTCCCCGTCTGCGTCTTGCATATTCGGATTGGTACGACTATATGATGGACCCGACTTACGGTGAAAACGGCGACTTTGCCCGCGGATGCTGCAAATATCTCGGTGTTGAACTTCCCGTACTCCCGGGTGACCCCAACAGGTTTAATGTATTCAGCATAAATTATGACGGCGAATACATCTCTCCTCTTGTTCAGGGGCAGGAGCGTTGGCTGATGATTAAACTTGAAACGCCCGGAACTTTTGTTGAAATTGAATACGCCTACATATACTATACTTCCGACCATTCGCCCTATGACGGTGCTTTTGAGTGTTCGGACCCGAATTTAACAAAACTTTGGTATGCTTCCTGCTGGACGTGTCAGATTGCCACAATAAACAATTCGCACTCGTGGGATACTCTCAATTCAACATTGCTTCTGCGCGCGCTTTCAAATGGAAACGATGCGGGAATATACAGACACGGGTTTTCTTTGACCGACTGCACCGTTTCGGTTAAGGCATCTATTGCCTATAATCCGCAAATGTGTTCAGGTTTCGGCATTTTAATCCGTGCAAAAGACATCAACAGCGGATACGCAATATTTTTGAATCTTGACGGAACGGTAAAAGCATATAAACGCGAAAACGGCGCATACAGCCTTATCAAGGAGCAGAATCTTGATTTTGCCGTTTCCGACAACCGTTGGTACGACATTTCCGTTACCACAAAGGGTGAAAATTTTGCCTATTCCGTTGACGGAAAACAGGTTTTTGAGTTTTCCGACAGCACATATGCCAAAGGAACTTTCGGTTTCTGCCAGACCACTGAAAAGTGGGCGTGTGCAAAATCACTTAAAGTTACCGATGCAAACGGTACGGTTTTTGAAGATAACTTTGACCGCGGACTTGACGCATATGAATTCACCCGCTCTGCACCGTTTATTTCCGACGGCGCAAAGCGCGACCGTCTGCCATGGATAGGCGATTTGGACTGGGCGGGCAGAAACGTTTACTATGCGTTCCGCAATTTCACGCCTATGCCCGAAACGCTCCGTATGTTTGCTTTCAACCAGACGCCTGAGGGCTACGTTTGGGGCACCTGCTATCCCGAAAATACCAAAAAGCCCGAAATCGGCGAGTACGGCTACTATGAATCGGATATTTTCTCTGCGTGGATTGTGCCCACCCTTGCCGATTATGTGCTGTTTACCGGCGACCGTGCCTTTGCGGAAGAAATCTATCCTAATATAAAAGCAGATGTTGAATATCTGTGGCGCTTTGTTGAAGCCGACGGACTTTTCAACCAGCGTTATGCAACAAGCAAGGGGCTTTGGGATCACGTTCTCAACGATATGGGCAAGTTTACCTATAACAACCTTATCGTTTCCGAGGCGTTCGGCGAAGCGGCGTATATCGCTCGCGAACTGGGTCTTGACGAGGATGCGGCTCTGTTTGAAGCAAGAAAGAAAACCGTACGTGACGCAATAAAGAAAAACTTTACTTCTCCCGAAGGCTTCCTTACAAAGAGCCTTACAAACAGGGAAATGTGCGAAATGGCAAACTCGCTTGCGCTCTCGATCGGTTATTTTGAGGACAGAAATCACGCAAAAGCGGCTCTTGACGCTCTGCTTGACAGAACTCCCGGGCACGGTAAAATCACAGCACTTATGATTCGCGGCGCATATATGTACGGGTTTGACGAAGAGGCACTTAAAACGCTTTATCAGCCCGGCTACCGCTATGTTCGCGAAAATGAGGACTTTATTGTTTACGACGCACTTGAAAACCCGAACTTTGATTTTGCATCCCACCATATGCACCCGGCAAACTGGATTAAGGCGCTTAACGACCCCCGCGGACCTGTGACTACTTGGGAATGTATGACATATCCCCCTATCCGCGATGCAAAGGGCAACGCCTGGGGCGACCGTTCGCACCCCGACACCGCGGTTGCGCATATTCTTACCGGCTACATGCTCGGCGTTCTTCCCGAAAAAGCGGGCTTTGAAACGTTCACCGTTCAGCCTCACACGGCGCTTTTAACCTCGGCAAAGGGCATAATCCCTTCAAAATTCGGCGATATAAGTGTTGAATGGCACAAGAAAAACGGCAGATTCACCCTTGAAATCAACGTTTCGGGCGATGCGAAACTTTCAAAAATTGTGCTTTCCCCCGCCGAAGCAAAGGAATTCAAAGTAACCGTAAACGGCAAAGACGCATTGAACGAAGTAATTTTTCTGTAAATCGCCACAAATATGTTGATTTACAAGAAAATCTATGTTATAATTATCTAAAAGGAGTGATTTGACATGAAAAAAGTAATGGTAAACCTCAGCGCTTCTCAGCAGATAAAGGAATTTGTTAATATTTTAAGCAAGTATTCCTTTGATATGGATTTGCGTTCGGGCAAATATCTTGTTGATGCCAAAAGCATTTTGGGAATCTTTTCGCTTGACCTTTCAAAACCGGTTGAACTTGAACTTTTAACCGACAACGAGGAAGAGATAAACAAGTTTATGGCTGACATCAAGCCCTTTATAGCCGAATAACAAAAAAGGCACATAAAAGTGCCTTTTTGATTTTAACGGAGGTTTTGATGAATTTTAACGAAGTTTCGCTTGCAGTTATGTTTCTTTTGCAGGAAGTGCGCATCCCCCTTAATACCGAGCAGATAAGTCTCGGTTTTAACGAGGACAGCGGTTTCACGTATATTGACATCGCTATTGCGCTTAACAATCTTACCGAAAAAGAGTTTGTTGTAAAAAACACCACACCGACAGGCGAATACTATTCTCTGACTTTTAACGGCAGGCTGACCCTGTCGCGCTTGCTGACCGATATCCGCGCGTCACTGAGAAAACGGCTTTCGGCATACGCACGGGACAATTTTCTTGCCCTGCGCCTTGAATCAAAAGTAAATACGTCCGTTTCCCCTATCGGCGACGGAAAGTATCAGGTTCTGTTAAGAGCATTTGATAAGGATTCAAATTCAAGCGACATTTTTCTTACGGTGGATAACAGCGAGGAAGCGTCGCTTATAGCGAAGAATTGGAAAAAGCACGCCGATGACGCTATTGCCGCGCTGTTTTCGGTTCTGACAAAAGACGAATAGAATTCCTGACGGCGGACGTTGTTCCGCCGTTTTTATAAAAAAAATTATAAAATAATATTGCAAAAAGATGTTTTTACCGTATAATTTGCCCTATCTCTGAAATTCATTTCACCCCCGTAGGGTGAGGGTTTATCTTTCGCCGCTGTAATGAACGGTTGTGTTTTATAAGAGACATAATTCTGCAAAAAACCTATCTCTCCACATAAAAATCTCTTCCCGAATTCGGCGGGACATAAAGCCCCGCCCTACCGTGAGGAACAGGTAAAGAACATAGAAAAAGAAATCGCAAAAAACAGACTATTTTACCGTATAATTTGTCCTATCTCTGAAATTCATTTCTCCCCCGTAGGGTGAGGGTTTATCTTTCGCCGCTGTAATGAATGGTCGCGTTTTATAAGAGACATAATTCTGCAAAAAACCTATCTCTCCACATAAAAATCTCTTCCCGAATTCGGCGGGACATAA
>CAKRZX010000004.1 GCA_934434555.1 uncultured Clostridia bacterium | reverse complement strand
ATTGATTTGTTTCCTTTATTTATCTTATACCGTAGGGCAGGGGCTTGCTCCTGCCGTTCAGTTTTTTTACCTTTCTTAACCCGCCATATTAAAAAAGCAAGTTCTTTGCTCCGCTTTCTTTCAAGAAAGCGGACGGGGGTACGGGGCAGCGCCCCGGGAAAAGAAAGCGGACGGGGGTACGGGGCAGCGCCCCGGGAAAAGAAAGCGGACGGGGTGCGGGGTGGAGTCCCGAAAAAGGGGTATGGGGCGGAGTCCCGAAAAATCACAGTACTTTTCGCATAAAAACCGCACCGCGGGTTGAGCCGTCTTTAAGTACAAATGCGTTGGGGTGGACAGCCATAACCGAGAATCCCATTTTTTCATAAAGAGCAATCGCGCGGATGTTTCCCTCAATAACTTCAAGTTCAAGCTGCTTTAATCCGCGTTCTTTGGCGGCGGAAATCAATTCGGAAAACAATGCCGAGCCGATACCAATTCCCCAAAATTCTTTTAATAAACCTATCATAACCGCGCCGCGGTGTTTTGTTTTGGCACTTGAAAAGAAAACAATCTCGCAGTTGCCCGCAATGCGGCCGTCAACAACGCAGACTATCATCATATTATTGGGGTTGTCAAGGGTGTTTTGAAGATACTTTTCTTCGCTGTCGGGTGTATAGGATATCTCTTCCGGATAACTTGCCAGATATTCGGTTTCGCCGCATGCCGTGCGCAGAAATTCCAGAACTTCCGCCGCGTCCTCTTTCTTAGGCGCACGCAGAACCGCCGTTTTTCCGTTTTTAAGCGTTATGCTTTTTTCTTTGAATTCCATATTTTCTCCCAAAGTTTATTTACCGTAAATACGGCACAAAAAGAAGTTATTATGCCTAAAACTATGCCGCCGAAAATGTCGGTGGGATAGTGCACGTAAAGATACAGCCGCGAAAACGCTATCAGCGCGCCAAGCACCGTTGCCGCGATTCCCGCGCGCCTTGAATAAAACCACATTACAACTGCGCCCTCGCACGCAACAAGGGTGTGCCCCGACGGAAAAGAAAAATCACGGGGCTTGTTTATAAGCAAATCAAAAGAAAGAGCCTGCGGCATATCGTAAGGCCTTGTACGCGCAACAGCATTTTTAAGAATCAGATTGCCCACAATAAGCCCGAAAATAAGCGCAAGGGCAAGATAACAACCCACTTTGCGCGTCTTTTTGAAAATAAGCAGAATAAGCGCAAGGATAATGTAGAATACTCCGCCGTTACCCAGTGCGGTTATCATAGGCATAAGAATGTCAAGAAACCCGCAGCGCAGATTATTTTGAATAAAGTTAAGAATCCCCAGTTCAAAAAGATTCATATTTACCTCTGAAAAAGGGCTTTTCTTAAAGAAAAGCCCGAAAGATTATACGTTAAGGCAAGTTTTTTTGAAAACTTCAAACGCCGAATCCCAGTCGGCGTTGCCGGAGGGAAGATATTCGCTTGTTTCGGCGGAAGCTTTGATTGTTTTCCTCACGCCGTCAAGACCCTTAATGTCGCCCAGTGCCATAAACTGAACGGCAATGTTGCCCATAGCGGTTGCTTCAACGGGACCGGCAACAACGCGCCTGCCTGTTGCATCGGCAGTCATCTGGCACAGGAATTTGTCCTTGATTCCGCCGCCAACCATATGTATGGTATCAATTTTCCTGCCCATAAGTGTTTCCATACTCTCGGTAACATAACGGTATTTAAGGGCAAGGCTCTGATATATGCAAAGAACAACGTCCCCCATAGTTTCGGGAACTTTAAGCCCTGCATTTTTGTTGAATTCCTTTATGCGGGAAGGCATATCTCCCGGAGGTGTGAAGCCTGCAAAATCGGGATTGATAAACGACCTGAACGGTTCAGCCGCCCTTGCGGCATTTTCCATATCGTTAAATGAGTAGTCGAGATTTTCTCTTTTCCACTGCCTGCGGCTTTCCTGTATAAGCCATAAACCCATAATGTTGCTTAAAAACCTTGTGGTACGCTCAACACCGCCTTCATTGGTAAAGTTGAAATCCATCGCCTCTTTGCTTATAACGGGATGCCTTAATTCGGTACCCATAAGCGACCATGTGCCGCAACTGATGTACAGGCTGTGCTCGGGGTCGTCAAAGGGAACGGATGCAACGGCTGAACCGGTGTCGTGAGAAGCAACGCAGATTACGGGAACTTCGGGCATCTGCAATTCTTTGGCGATTTCGGGTTTCAGTGTGCCCAGAACCGTGCCGGAATCAACAATGTTGCTGAAAAGTTTGCGGTCAATGCCCAATTTGTCGGTAAGGGAGAACTCCCATTCACCCTTGTTGGGGTTAAGCAGTTGGGTGGTGGAAACGTTGGAATATTCCGCCGCCAGTTTGCCGGTAAGGAAATAGTTGAACAGATCGGGCATTAAAAGCAGATGCTCGGCCCTGTCAAGCAACTCAGGTTTCGTCTTTTTAAGATTCCTGAGCTGATACAGCGTGTTGAACGCCAAAAACTGCAAGCCTGTTTTCTCGTAAATATCCTCTTTGCCAAGCTCAACGCAGGTTTCTTCCATATTCTCAACCTTGGCATCACGGTAGTGGTAGGGGTTGGCAAGCAGTTCGCCGTCCTTATCAATAAGCCCGAAGTCAACGCCCCAGGTGTCAATACCTATTGCCGCAATATCCTTGTGCCCTAATGACGAGCATTTAAGGATGCCCTGCTTGATTTCAAAAAACAGCCTTAAAGCGTCCCAGTAAAAATGACCGTTTACCTCAACCGGATCGTTTGAAAAACGGTGAATCTCCTCCAAAGTAATCTTTCCGTTATCAAGCGTACCTAAAATCGCACGTCCGCTTGATGCACCGAAATCGAAAGCAAGAACTTTTTTCATATCAAAAAACTCCTTATTATTTTATACCTATATAATACCACTTAACCGACCGCAAAGTCAATGTTTATTTTTCATGGTAAGGGAAATACGCTTTTTATCCCTGTCAACGGCAAGCACCCAAACGGTGACTACCTGCCCCACTTTAAGTACGTCCAGAGGCGATTTTATAAATTTATCCGAAATTTCGGAAATATGCACAAGTCCGTCCTGATGAACGCCGATATCCACAAAGGCGCCGAAGTCGATTATGTTGCGAACCGTGCCTTTAAGCTCCATGCCGGGTTTAAGGTCATCAAGACCCATAACCTCGCGCTTTAATAATGGCGGCGGAAGTTCGTCACGTAAGTCGCGTCCGGGCTTTTCAAGTTCGCGGATAATATCTTTAAGTGTAGGCTCGCCCACACCCGCCTTTTCGGCAAGATTCTTTAACCCGATTTTCTCCGCGCGCCTGCCCAAATCCGAAAAATCCCTGTCGGTTTTTTCATTAAAACCGCATTCGTCCAGAAGAACCTTTGCCGCAGAGTAGCTTTCAGGGTGAACGGCGGTGTTTTCAAGTATATTTTTGCTTTCGGGAACGCGCAGGAATCCGGCGCACTGCTCAAATGCTTTGGGTCCTAATTTCGGCACTTTCCTGAACTGCGTGCGTGATAAAAACCTGCCGTTCTCCTCACGGTATGCCACAATGTTTTTTGCCAGTGCATCACCGATGCCCGAAACAAACGACAGCAGCCGCGGAGATGCGGTATTTACGTCAACACCTACCGAGTTTACGCAGTCCTCAACAACACCTTCAAGGGCGGAATCAAGTTCTGCCTGCGGCATATCGTGCTGATACTGCCCGACACCTATTGCTTTGGGTTCTATTTTAACAAGTTCCGCCAGCGGGTCTTGCAAACGGCGTGCAATGCTTACCGCACTGCGCAGAGAAACGTCAAATTCGGGAAATTCCTTTGCCGCAAGGGGTGATGCGGAATACACCGACGCGCCCGCTTCTGAAACCACCATATACGAAAGGTTGGGGTCTTTAAGTTCGGAAAGTATGTCCGAAACAAGCACCTCGGTTTCGTGGCTTGCGGTGCCGTTGCCTATTGAGATAACGTTCACGCCGTGTTTTTTAATAAGCGACTTTATTATTGCCTTTGCCTTTTCTTTGTCGTGATTGGGGAGCGTGCAGTAGATAACGCCGGTGTCAAGCACTTTGCCCGTTTCGTCAACAACGGCGGCTTTGCAGCCCGTGCGGTAGCCGGGGTCAAGACCCAGCACACATCTGCCCTTGATGGGCGGCTGCATTAAGAGTTGCCTTAAATTAAGCCCGAAAACCTTGATTGCGGATTTTTCCGCCGCTTCCGTAATTTCGTTTCTTATATCGCGCTCAATTGATGGAAATATGAGGCGGTCGTATGCGTCTTCTGCGGCTTCAAGCACATGCTTTGAACAGGGGCTGTCGCCCGTTACGTGCAGAGTCTTTATTATGTTCATTGCCTTGTCGCGGTCAAAATCGATGCCCGCTTTCAAAAAATCTTCCTTTTCACCGCGGTTTACCGCAAGTATCCGATGCCCCGCAACCTTGGTTAAAGGCTCGGAATACTCTTTGTATATTTCATACACGCCCATATCTTCTTTTGTGCCTTTTGCAAAAAGATATCCGTTATGAAAACAAACATAGCGCAGGCGTTTTCTCGTTTCCGCGTCGTCGGAAATCTTTTCGGCGATTATATCCCTTGCGCCGGCAAGAGCGTCGTCAATGTTTTCAACGCCCTTTTCGGCATTGATAAATTTTTCCGCAAGCACTATCGGGTCTTCGGAAGTTTGAAGATAAATCTTTTCCGCCAGAGGTTCAAGTCCCTTTTCTTTTGCGATGATTGCCCGCGTTTTTCTTTTCGGGCGGTACGGGCGGTAAATATCCTCTACTTCTGTAAGAGTCTCCGCTTTTTCAAGGGCGTCACGGATTTCATCCGTCAAAGCGCCCTGTGATTCTATCGTTTCAAGCACTTTGGCTTTCATTTCGTCAAGTTTCCGCAGTTGCTCCAACCTAACGGAAAAATCCCTTAAAACCTGGTCGTCAAGCGAACCCGTTTTTTCCTTGCGGTAACGGGCGATAAAGGGAATGGTGTTGCCCTCGTCGATAAGCGCAATAACGTTTTCCGCCTGCCAGGGGGCAATATTGAATTCTTTTGCCAGTCTGTCTTTCATAAGTACCTCACTGAAATTTTGTACCTGTATTTTAACATAAAATAAGCGGATTTCAAAGCGATAATTTGAAATCCGCAAAAAATCAAACAAACAAACTTATGCACACGTAAACGATAAATGCCATAAAGAACGCTGCCCAGATTATGCCCCAGCGAGGCTTTCTTACCGGCGGCAGAGGCTCGGCAAAGAATTCCGGCTGCGCAAGGGGTCTGCCGCAGCGGCAGCAAAAACAGGCGTCCGAATCGTTTTCGGCACCGCAATGTGCGCAGTACGTTACGAATTTTGCACCGCAGTGGGGACAAAAAACACTTTCGTCCGCGCAGTCACATTTACAAAAATCACACTTTTTCATTATTCAAGCCCCTTTATTTTATTTTCTCTTGCATAGTAGAACAGATATTGCTGTGCAAGCCCCGCATATTCGCCGAAAGCGTTTTTTGCGTATTCGCCTATCTCGCGGTTAGTTGCGCTTCTTTTCAAAAAAAGCGATTCCATAACTTTTTTAATCCACGTGTCCACGGGGAAAGCGTCAAGATAATTTAGCCCGAACAGGCAAATGCAGTCGGCAACTTTCGGACCGATTCCCTTTAATTTAAGCAGGGTTTCCCTTGCTTCTGCGAACCCACAGGAAGTAAGAAAATCAAAGTCAATCTTGTTATCAAGCATTTTCTTTACGGTCTCTTCCAGATAATCCGCGCGGTAGCCGCACCCCAAACGGGCGTAATCGGCGGCTTTCACGTCCTTTAATTCTTCCGCCGTGGGAAACGCGAAATATGCGCCGTTTATGCTTGTGCCGTAGTTTTCGCTCAGCCGCTTTATTATCGCTTTTATCCTTGAAATATTGTTGTTTTGCGAAATAATAAACGACACCGTGGCTTCCCAGGGCTCCTGCCTTAAAATTTTCATTCCCGCGCCGTACTCAACGGCTTTTTGAAGATTTTCTTCTTTGGGAAAAGAATCGGTTATTTTTTTATAGTCCCTGTCCAAATCAAAGTAGGGAATAAATTTTTTATTAAAAACATCTTTGTCAACGCCGTCAACGGTAAGAACGCCGTCATGTTCGCAAAGCAGAATATATTCGCCCATTGCAACGCCCGCATATCCGCCGTATTTTTCTTCAAAGCGGAAACACTGCCCGTTTTCAAAAGTGTTTTTAAGGTTGAAACCGTTTGTTTTTATACTGAACATAATAAAAATAAAAAGCCGCAAAATGCTTTGCGGCTTTAAGGTTCAAAATTAAGCAACGGGATGTACGCTTACCTGCTTTTTATCCTTGCCTTTATGCTCAAAGCGAACTACGCCGTCAGCCAAAGCAAAAAGAGTATCGTCACTGCCGATTCCCACATTAAGACCCGGATGAATCTTAGTGCCTCTCTGGCGAACGAGAATATTGCCTGCCGTAACTACCTGACCGTCAGCGCGTTTAACGCCGAGACGTTTGGATTCGCTGTCGCGACCGTTTTTGGTTGAACCTACGCCCTTTTTGTGAGCGAAAAGTTGGATGTCCATACGGAACATTATTCCTGCACCTCCTCAAAAATTTGTAAGTATCCGGGATTGGCTTCGTTAAAAGCCCTCAAACCCAGAATAAGTGTCGAAAAAATCGTTTGGCATTTTATGCCCGCGGCATTGTTTTCACCGACAAAAGCGGAAAGAAAGCCGTCACGCACCGTAAAAGACGGGTTTGCGCGGGCAACGCTTTCAAGCCCTATGCAGGCAGTCTGCGTTATTGCCGATATTGCCGCGCAGTAGATATCCTCTCCGCGGGCAAGATTTTCGCTTGCGTGGCCGGATGCTTCAAAACCGAACACAATGCCTTTTCGGTTTTTGTAAACCGTGACCTTAGTCATAATTACTTGGAGATTTTCTTAATCTCAACCTTTGTAAAAGGCTGACGGTGACCGTTGGTCTTACGATAGGTCTTTTTGCTCTTATACTTGAATACAACGATTTTCTTCGCCTTATCCTGAGCAAGAACCCTGCCTTCTACCGATGCGCCCTCAACTACGGGAGTTCCCACAGTTACGTCGTCACCTTCGCCCATAAGAAGAACGTCAAACTTAACGCTGGAATCAACTTCCGCATTGAGTTTCTCTACGTAGATAACGTCGCCTTCCTGAACGCGATACTGCTTACCGCCTGTTTTGATTACTGCAAACATCTTGTAGCACCTCCTCTACAAATCTCGCCGAATGCAGGCACTGCGCAAAACAGATTTAGACGCCTGACACCGTGCGGCTTGATTATAGTATCATACTTGCGCGTATTTGTCAAACACATTCTTAAAAAAAGAAAGATTTATTTGCTTGATAAATACAGCGAATTGTGATAAAATTCTATGGTAGTGAGGTGTTTTTATGGACAGAATCGAAATTACCGTCCGCAGAGAGGACGAAAACGCACAGAAAAAGGATAAACTCAAATATAATTTGTTCCTTGTTATCGCACTGTGCTTTTTTGCCTATGCGGTGTTTTCTCTTTTAATGTTCTTTGCTTCAATTGCGGCGAATGAAGCCGCGGTTGCGGATTTGATTCCCGTTATTATTCCTGCGGCGGCAGGCATAATTTTTCTTGTTTTGCGCGAAAATACGCTGGTTGAATATGATTATCTTGTGGAAGACGATGTGTTCAAACTTGCAAAAATAAAAAATCTTCAAGCAAGGAAAGAAATCGTATCTTTGCCCGTAAGCAATTTTTCAAGAATAGAAAAATATTCGCGGGAGCGTTTTGAATCGCTGCCCGAAAAGAAGTTTTCGGCGGTGCTGAACGGAGAAGAGAAAAGGTATATTCTGTTCTTTACTTATAACGGAACAAAATGTGCCTTGCAGTTTGAACCCACACCGAAATTTATTGAGGAAATAAAAAGGGTAACGAAACAATGATATATCTTGATAACAGCGCAACTACGCGTCCTTTGGATTCGGTCTGCCGCTGTCTTGCGGAATCGTCAAAGGAACTTTACTATAATATTTCGTCGCCCTATGCTTCTGCGCTGAACACCGAAAAGGAATTTATCCGCGCTTCCGAAACGCTTGCATCAAGCCTCAACGCGGACAGGAGCGAAATAATATTTACTTCCGGCGGCACCGAAAGCGACAATACGGCGCTTATGTGCGCAAAGAACAATTCGGAAGTAATCGTGTCGGCATACGAACATCACGCGGTGCTTAATATGCAGTCCGCCCTTGAAAAGAAAGGGTGCAAAATGATTCTCTGCCCCGTGGAAAAAGACGGGCGCATAAGCACGGAAACGCTCTGCTCGCTTATATGCGAAAACACTTCCCTTGTAAGCATAATGCACGTTAATAACGAAATAGGCGCGGTAAACGACATTGCTGCCCTGTGCCGTGCCGTAAAGAAAAAAAAGAAAGATATAATATTCCATTCCGACGGCGTGCAAGCCTATATGCATACATGCGCCGATATGAATAAGACAGGTGTGGACATGTATTCCGTAAGCGCGCACAAGGTCCACGGACCGAAAGGCGCGGGAATGCTGTATGTAAGAAAAGGCACGCCTTTTACCACGTTTATTTCAGGCGGCGGGCAGCAGAACAACCGCCGTTCGGGAACGGTAAACGTGCCGGGGATAATTGCATTTGCAAAGGCGGTTGAGGAACTGGGAAGTGATTTTTCAAACAAACTTGCCGGAATAAAAGAAGAATATACAAAGCAACTGCTTCAAATTCCGGGCGCAAGCCTTGTGTGCGAAAATTCAGCGCCGAATATTTTAAGTATCGCCTTTGAGGGCGTCAGGGCGGCGTCACTGCAAACGGCGCTTGAAAACGAGGTAATCGTGGGCAAGGGTTCGGCGTGCACAAGCCGTTCAAGCAAGATAAGTCATGTGCTTGAAGCGATTTCACTGCCTGTAAGCAAGGCGGAAACCGTTTTAAGGCTCAGTTTCGGCAATTTCAATTCGCCCGACGAGGCGGAACAGGTAAAAAAAATAATGGAAGAAAAAATTGCGTATCTGCGCAAATATAAGAGGAAGTAATATGGAATACCGTAATATGATTATCGTAAAAGTGGGCGAAATCCACTTAAAGGGGCTTAACCGCCCGTATTTTGAGCGTACGCTGATAAACAAAATCAAAATTGCACTTAAATCTTTTGAGGGCGTAAAAGTAACAATAAGCCAAAGCAGAATTTTTGTATATAACATTGACCCCGCCGACCTGGACAGGGCGCTTGACAGGCTCAGCAAGGTTTTCGGCATACACGCCCTTTCGCCGGCAAGAGAGTTTGAAAAGGATATTGACCTTTGCATTGAAAACGCCGTCGATATGATGAAAAATGCGGGAATTACAGCCGGCACGTTCAAAGTAAAAGGACGCCGCGCAGACAAGCATTTTCCCCTTGAATCACCTGAAATAGGTGCAAAGGTGGGCGAGGGCATACTGAAAGCATTGCCTGAAATGAAAGTTGATTTACATAACCCAGACCGCGTAATCGAGGTTGAAATCCGCGACAAGGCGTACGTGTATTTTCAGGATATCCCCGCCGTGGGCGGACTTCCTTTGGGCACAAACGGCCGCGCGGCGCTTCTGCTTTCGGGCGGCATAGATTCGCCTGTTGCCGGATATATGATTGCAAAACGCGGCGTTGAACTTGACGGCGTTCACTTTTACAGTTATCCCCACACAAGCGAGAGGGCTAAGGAAAAAGTGTTCGATTTGGCAAAGGAACTGTGTGCGTTTACGGGCAGAATGTCGGTGTTTACCGTACCGTTTACGCATATTCAGGAATCCATTTACGATGCCTGCCCCGATGAATTTATGACGGTGCTTACCCGCCGCTTTATGATGAAAATTGCCGAAATCATCGCCCGCGCCCGTTCCTGCGGCGCGCTTATAACCGGCGAAAGCATAGGTCAGGTTGCCAGCCAGACAATGGAGGGGCTTGCCTGTACCGACGGCGCGGTGGATATTCCCGTGTTCCGCCCGTGCATAGGCATGGACAAGTTGGAGATTATGGATACTGCAAAGAAAATAGGCACGTTTGACACATCCATTCTGCCCTTTGAGGACTGCTGTACCGTGTTTACGCCCCGTCACCCCGCAACAAAACCGAAACTTCAAGCGGTGGTTCAGGCGGAACAACTGCTTGATTCAAAAAAACTTATCCGCGAGGCACTTGAAATGACCGAGCGCACGGATATTGACGAAAACGGCGTTTTCAACACACAGAAACTTTCGGAAATGAACCTGTGGCGTGAGATTATAAATGAGACAGAATAAAAATCCGTTGCTTTTTATCGTTAAAAGCGGTGTTTTTGCGCTGTCGGGAGACATTTTAACGGCTTTTTTTGAAAAAATCGAAAATAACTATTGCGTTTTTTTTCAGGGTGTGGTAATATATTATCACACAATACTTCTTGCGAGAGTGGGCTAAATCCCACTCTTGCTTTTTGAAAGAGGATTTTTATGGCTGATGCGGCTTTGTCGGCGGGTAATGCCGCCCGCGAAACAATAGAAAATATGGGCTTTGAAATGGCTGACGTTGAGTATGTGCGCGAGGACGGGCAGATGTGCCTTAACTTTTACATCTGCAAACCCGGCGGCGTTAATATTGACGACTGCGAAAGCGTTTCAAGGGCAATAGACGAGATTGTTGAGAATGCCGACCCCACAAAAGGTAAGCCCTATTGCCTGTGCGTGAGCACATGGGGCGACCGTCCTCTTAAAACGCCCCGCGATTTTGAAAGGAATATCGGGACGGAAGTTGAGGTAAAATTAAAGAAGGCGACGGAAGGCAAAAAGAAAAAATTTGTCGGAATACTTCAAAGCGCCGATGAAGAAAAAGTCGTGTTGATTTTTGACGGCGCGGAAAAGGCTTTTGAAAAAAATAATATAGATTCGGTCAGACCGTATATCGGGTTTTGACTTCGGAGGTAAAAAACAATGAACAGTGAACTTATCGAAGCAATAAAAATGCTTGAAAAAGAAAGAGGACTTGATGCCGAAATGCTTTTTGAGTCCATTGAACTTGCAATGGTATCGGCATATAAAAAAGTACGCGACTACGGCGATGCCGCAACGGTTGTTGCCCATATGGACAGGGAAACCGGCGACATTCGCTGCTATATAGTAAAGACCGTTGTTGAGGACGTTTACGATAACCTGCTTGAAATTTCTTTGGAGGACGCAAGAAAAATCCGTCCCGACGCACAGATAGACGAAACGGTTGAGGTGGACGACACTCCCGATAACTACGGCAGAATAGGTGCACAGACCGGCAGACAGGTTATTACACAGCGCCTGCGCGAGGCTGAAAAGGGCAAGATGTACTCCGAGTATGCCGACAAAGAGGGCGAGCTTATGTCCGCGGTTGTTCAAAGGGTAGAGAACAACTACGTTTATGTTGAACTTGACAAAATGGAGGGAATTATTCCGCCCAAGGAGCAGATTGCAAACGAACACTATATTCCCGGTATGCGTCTTAAAGTTTACGTTTCCGAGGTAAAAAAGGCGCAGTACGGTGCGGCGGTTACAGTTTCACGCACACACCCGCAGCTCATCAAACGTCTTTTTGAACTTGAAGTGCCCGAAATTGCCGACGGTACGGTTGTTATCAAGGCTATCGCAAGGGACGCCGGGTCAAGAACGAAGATCGCCGTTTACAGCGAGGACGCAAGCATTGATCCGCTGGGCGCGTGCGTAGGCCCCAAGGGAACAAGGGTTGCAAACGTGGTAAAAGAAATCAACGATGAAAAAATAGATATAATCAAGTGGAGCGAGGACCCGGTAACGTATATCGCCAATGCCCTCAGCCCCTCAAAGGTACTGCTTGTTAAAATAGAGGAACTTGAACCCAAAAAGAGAGCAACCGTTGTTGTGCCGGACAATCAACTTTCGCTTGCAATCGGCAAACGCGGTCAGAATGCAATGCTTTGCGCAAAACTTACGGGCTGGAACATCGATATCAAGTCCGAAAGTCAGGCGCAGGAATTCATCGAAGAAAGCGCAGAGGAAGAGAGTATTGAAGAGTAAAAAAATACCTATGCGTACCTGTGCGGGGTGCAGGGAAACAAAACCGAAAGCAGAACTTATACGCGTGGTTCGCACGCCCGGGGGCGAAATAAAAGTGGACCTGAGGGGTAAGGTTTCGGGCAGGGGCGTTTATGTGTGCAGAGATACGGAGTGTCTTAAAAAAAGCGTAAAGAGCAAAGCCCTTTCACGGGCGCTTGAAACCGAAATTTCCGAGGAAGTATTGCAGACTCTTGAAAAGGAGATAGGCGGCTGAATGGAAAAATCAAAAGCCGGAATCCTTTCATATGCGGGGCTTGCAATGAAAGCGGGCAAGGCGGTAAGCGGAAGCGCCAAGGCAGAAGCGGCGATAAAATCGCAAAAAGCACGGCTTGTGCTTATTTCGGGCAGTGCAGGGAAGAACACCGTAAAGCATTTTTCCGATATGGCGGCGTTCCGCAACATTCCCTGTTTCGTACTTGACGATGACGGTCTTTTGGGGCAGTCGGTAGGCAAGGAAAACAAAAAAACGGTATGCATAACCGACGCGGGCTTTGCCGCGGCGATAGAAAAAGAGATAAACCTTTATTTGGGGGGCAAACAATGAGTAAAGCAACAGATATCCGTAATACGAGCAAGGCTCTTATTG
Source organism: uncultured Clostridia bacterium (assembly GCA_934434555.1). Lineage (GTDB taxonomy): Bacteria > Bacillota > Clostridia > Christensenellales > QALW01 > UMGS1322. The sequence continues at coordinate 113,504 of CAKRZX010000004.1, read as the reverse complement.
AGAAAATAAGCAAAGCCAAGGATAATCTTGATACGCAGAAAAAGGCGCTTAAAGAAAAGTGCGCCGCAATAGAAAAGAAAATAGAGGACGAGGCTCGCGAAAAGGAAAGACAGGAGCAGGAAGAGGCGCGTATTGCCTACGAGGCACAGCGCGCGGCGGAAGAAGCGGCTGAGGCAGCAAAGGAAGAAACCGAAAAGCCGGCAGAAACTGCCGAAAAGAAAGCGGAAGAACCCGAAAGACCCGCAGAAAAGCCTGTCGAGAAAATTGCCGGGAAACCCGCGGAAAAGCCTGCTGAGAAAACTGCGGAAAAAGGCGAGAAATCAAAACAGCACCCCAGAGCCGACCAGCGCCCCGGGCTCAAAAGTGAAGTGCGGCCCGACGGCGGTTTCCGAAAACCCGGCGGCGGATATCAGAACAGCAGGGACAATACTCAGCGCGGCGACCGTAACGGTATGCGTCCTCAGTTTAATAAAAACCGTGACGGTTTCAACAAAGACGGCAACAAAGACGGCAACAAGGACGGCTTTAATAAAGGCGGATTCAATAAAGAGGACGGCGGTCAGCGCCAGAGAAGCGCACAGCGTCCACAGCGCACAGGCGGAATGAGCGCGGCTCCCGTAATGCCCTCGCTTGAAAAAGAGCGTGTAAGCAATTACGACCCCAACAAGAAGAATTATCGCAAGAATCACGATAATGACCAGACTCCCAAGAACAATAAAAAGGACAGCGGGCGCAGGCAGCAGAATTTCGGCGATGATGACGAGTTCTTCCGCGTACGCAAGCCCAAAAAGGAAAAGAAAGAGCCTAAGCGCGTAATAGAGCCTATTGTTATCGAAAATGCCGTTATGACAACGGAAACGATAATGATAAAGGACCTTTCGGAAAAACTGGGCAAGCCTGCGGCAGATATAGTAAAAAAACTGTTTATGATGGGCACTATGGCGACGGTAAATCAGGAAATCGACTTTGAAACCGCGTTTATGGTTGCGTCGGAGTACGGAATCGAACTTGAACAGAAACTTACAAAGACGTACGAGGACGCTCTTAACGATACCGTTGACGAGGGCGATAAAGACGGCGAGGGCTATGTAACCCGTCCGCCGGTTGTTACCGTTATGGGTCACGTTGACCACGGTAAAACTTCACTGCTTGACGCTATCCGCCACGCAAACGTTACCGCGGGCGAGGCAGGCGGTATTACACAGCACATAGGTGCTTATCAGGTTGAAAACGACGGTAAGAAGATTACGTTTATCGATACTCCCGGCCACGAGGCGTTTACGTCAATGCGTGCCCGCGGCGCACAGTCAACGGATATCGCAATTATAGTTGTTGCCGCCGACGACGGCGTTATGCCCCAGACAATTGAGGCAATCAACCACGCAAAAGCGGCAAAAGTGCCGATAATAGTTGCAATAAACAAAATGGATAAGGCGGCGGCTGACCCGGAAAGAGTAAAGACCGAACTTACCCAGTACGAACTTGTTCCCGAAGACTGGGGCGGTGACACGATAGTTGTTCCCGTTTCGGCTTACACAAAAGAGGGTATCGACAAACTGCTTGAAATGATTCTGCTTGTTGCCGAAGTTGAGGATTACAAGGCTAATCCGTCGCTTATGGCAAAGGGCATCATTATTGAGGCGAAACTTGATAAGGGCAGAGGTCCCGTTGCGACGGTGCTTGTACAGAACGGTACACTTCACATAGGCGATACAATCGTTGCAGGTACGGTGTTCGGCCGTGTACGCGCAATGGTAAACGATAAGGGCGAAAAGGTAAACGACGCGCCCCCGTCAACGCCCGTTGAGGTTCTTGGCTTTAACGAAGTTCCCGACGCGGGCGACCAGCTTTATGCCACCGAGGACGACAAACTTTCCCGTCAGGTTGCACAGGAACGCCGCGACAACATTAAAATCGCACAGGCGAAAGCCAAGAGCATGGCGTCCCTTGACGATTTGTTCGCCCAGATTCAGGAGGGCGAAATGAAGCAACTTAACCTTATTATCAAGGCTGACGTTCAGGGAAGCGTTGAGGCGGTTAAGCAGGCACTTGAAAAACTTTCAAACGAGGAAGTTAAGGTTTCGGCAATTCACGGCGCGGTAGGCGCAATAACAAGTTCAGACGTAACCCTTGCACAGGCGTCAAACGCGATAATAATCGGCTTTAACGTGCGTCCCGATTCAACAGCCCGCACAATGGCGGAAAAAGAAAAAATCGACATACGGCTTTATCGCATAATTTACGACGCCATAGAGGACGTTGAAAAGGCAATGAAGGGTATGCTTGCACCTGAATTCAAGGAAGTTATCCTTGGTCACGCCGAAGTAAGGCAGACGTTCAAGGTGCCCGGTCACGGCACGGTTGCGGGTTCGTATGTTACCGACGGTAAAATTACGAGAAATGCCAAACTCAGGCTTTTGCGCGACAATATCGTTATCCACGAGGGCGAAGTTGAATCTCTGCGCCGCTTCAAGGACGACGTTAAGGAAGTTGCCACCGGCTATGAGTGCGGTATAGGCATTGTAGGCTATAACGACATTAAAGAACGCGATGTTATCGAGGCGTTCACAATGGAAGAAATAGCACGTTAAATTTCAAAAAAAGGAGCGGAAAAACGCATTTTCGCAATGCGTTTTTCGTGTATTTATATGCAGTACAAACGTTCAGACAGGCTTGGGCTTGAAATTCAGCGCGCCCTTGCCGATATTATCAGAAACGATATTCACGACCCCCGTGTAAGCAGTATGGCAAGTATCGTAAAATGCGAACTTTCAAACGATTTGCAGTATTGCAAAGTGTTTATTTCGGTTCTCGGGACGGAAGAAGAAAAGAAACAGACCTTTGAGGGACTTGAAATGGCAAAAGGGTTTATCAAGCGTCAGTTATCCGACTATATAAGCGTGCGCAAAATGCCCGAACTTACCTTTATCCCCGACGATTCAATAGAGTACAGCATTCACATAAGCGAGATTCTCAATAAGATTAAAGAGGAAGAAAAATGAAACAACTTGCGGAGTTTATTAAAAACGGCTCCCGTTTTGCGGTAATTTCTCACGTTTCACCGGACGGCGACACTTTGGGCAGTGCCGCCGCACTTATATCACTTATAAAAAAATCGGGGAAACAGGCAAAATGGTTCTGCGAGGGCAGTGTGCCGGAAGATTTTATGAAAATACCCGAGATTGCCGCTCTTGTAAGGGAGAATACCGACCTTGACGGCTTTGACAGCGTTATTGCGGCTGACGTTTCGGACGTTGAGCGTATGGGCAATTGCCGTGCTCTGTTTGAGCGCACGCCCCGAAAGGCGCAGATTGACCACCACGCCACGAATACCCGCTTTGCTGATGTAAATGTTGTGGACACCCGCTCGGCAAACGCGTTTTTGGTGCTTGCTCTTGCGGACGAAATGGGAATTCCCCTTGACAGGGAAATCGCACGCGCGCTGTTTGTGGGAATATCCACCGACACGGGCAGGCTTTCTCACGCAGGTGTTACAGCTCGCGACGTTGCCGATACCGCCCGTCTTTACGAATTCGATATCCGTCAGGATGAAATAATATCGATTCTTTTTCAGACCGCAAGCCTTAAAAAGACCCATATTCGCGGCAGAGCGTCGGAACACGTTAAACAGGCATTTGACGGAAAAGTAACATATACGTATCTTGATACAGAAGATTATCTTGAATTTGACGCGGATTCCGCCGATTCCGACGGTGCGGTTGAATCCTGCCGTTCGGTTGAGGGTACGCTTATAGCGTTTTTTATCCGTCAGATTCCCGAGGGCTATAAATTGAGTATGCGCTCAAAACCCGATTACGACGTTTCGGCAATCTGCGCCGAATTCGGCGGCGGCGGACACAAACTTGCCGCGGGCGCAACTTTAAGCGGCACGCGGGAACAGGTAATAAACGCTGTTTTGAAGAAAATAGGGGAGATACTTTAATGGAGGGCGTAATAAACCTTTATAAAGAACCCGGCTGGACAAGCGGCGACGCGGTAAACAAACTTAAAGGCGTGCTGCACCAGCGGCGCATAGGCCACTGCGGCACTCTCGACCCTGACGCCGAGGGCGTGCTTGTTATCTGCGTGGGCAAGGCAACAAAACTTTTTGATTTTTTGACCGCGTTTCCCAAAACGTATACCGCAAGAATCGTTTTCGGCAAAACTACCGACACACAGGACGGAAGCGGCACTGTTTTAACGGAATCCGTTCCCGAGTTTTCAATAAAAACGCTTGATGAAACGATAAGTTCGTTTTCGGGCAAAATCAGGCAGATTCCGCCTATGTATTCGGCAATTCACAAAAACGGACAGCGGCTTTACGAACTTGCCCGAAAGGGTGAAACGGTGGAAATCGAGCCGCGGGAAGTGGAAATTTATTCAATATCGCGCGTAAGTGAAACAGAAAACAACGCGTGCAGTATAAGTGTTACGTGCAGTAAGGGTACGTATATACGCACAATTTGCCACGATATAGGGCAGATGCTTGGCTGCGGCGCATATATGCAGCATCTTTTGCGCATTTCCGCCGCAGGCAGAAACGTTGAAAACTCAAAGAAAATAAGCGAAATCGAAGAGATGATGAAGCGGAACGACTTGTCGTTTCTTGTTGATACAAGCGATGCAATAGATTATATGCCCGTTTGCAATATTGACGGTGCAATGTTCAAGGCGCTGTACAACGGAAATCCGATCGATGAAAAATATGCACAGTTGCACACTAATGAATATGTGCGTCTTTACTGCGATAATCAGTTCTTCGGTATCGGCAAAAGGGAAAACGGAAAATACTTTAACAAATGTTATCTGGGTGAGAGATAGATGGAAAACACTCTTGTTTTGGGCACGTTCGACGGCGTTCATATTGCCCACAGGGCGCTGCTTTTTCAGGCGCAGAAAACGGGCGGCAGAGTAATCGCCTGTACGTTTGACGCACCGCCCGCGTACTGTTTCAAAAAAATTGATTCTATGCTTTCTCTGCCGGAAGAAAAGAAAGCGCTTTTGCTTTCTGCCGGTGCGGATGAAGTGTTTATGCAGCATTTTGACGAAGAAATATCCGCACTTTCGCCGGAAGAATACATAAAATCTCTTGTGAATCGGTTCTCGCCGAAAACAATCGTTGCTGGGTTCAACCACCGATTCGGCAAAAATGCCCAAGGTTCGGGCAAGGAACTTACTGAACTCGGGAAGAAATTCGGATTTAACGTGTTGACTGTTCCGCCGTACATACAGGACGGCATTCTCGTTTCGTCAACCGGGATTCGCAATGCTCTTTCGTCAGGCGATGTGTTAAAGGCAAATCTGCTTTTGGGCAGGCGCTACGCAGTAAGCGGAGTTACGGTTCACGGGCGGCACGTGGGGCATACGATAGGTTTCCCCACCGTCAACACGGCGTACGGTTCGGGCAAAATGCTGCCTGAACCGGGTGTATATGCAACGGTGTGCACCCTTTTAGGGAAAAAATATAAGGGAATGACCAACATCGGCGCGAATCCCACGGTAAGTGATTCGGGCGTGATTTCCGTTGAAACCTATGTACTGGGCTTTGACGGCGATGTTTACGGCGAAAATATAAAGCTTGAATTTGCCGAAAGGCTGCGCGATGAAAAGAAATTTGATTCCCTTGATTCACTTAAAGCACAACTTGAATTTGACGTTGCGCTTACGGACGGGCTGCTTAAATACAAGATGTAATGCGGGTGCTTGTGCGCCCGCTTTTTTGTAAAAAGTGCGGTGCGGAACAGATACGGTATGCAAAAATATGTTGCTGCGGCAGGGGAGTGCATTGCGCTCCCGCTTTTACATTGTGTAAACGTCGCCTCTACAAGAAGCTTGTGTTCCTTTTGAAACGCCTGTTTTGCGTTCTGTATTTGTTTCAGGCGGCAGGGCGGGGCTTTATGTCCCGCCGAAATTCGGAAAGATGGGCTTATGCGGGCGAAAGGGTGTATGGCGGAATGACAGGCAACATGAATGATAAGTAACATTATATCCCTTGCAAGTCTGCAATCTTTTTATGTTCACGGCAGGAGATAAACCCCTGCCCTACGGTGTGAAATGGGTTTAGAGGTAAGACAAAATATACGATAAAATCATTTTTGCGTTGTTTTTTATATGCTCTTTATCTGGTCTATGCGGTAGGGCGGGGCTTTATGTCCCGCCGAAATTCGGAAAGATGATTTTATACCGTGAAACAGTTTTTTTGCAAGGATATATATTTTACAAAACACAATTCTTTTGCGTTCACGGCAGGAGATAAACCTGCTGCCGTACGGTGTGAAATGGGTTTAGAGGTAAGACAAAATATACGATAAAATCATTTTTGCGTTGTTTTTTATATGCTCTTTATCTGGTCTATGCGGCAGGGCGGGGCTTTATGTCCCGCCGAATTCGGAAAGGCGGATTTATGCGTGAGAACGGATGTGTTACAGAAAGACAGTCAACATTATATCGTTTGAAAACCTTTAATCTTTTTGCGTTCACGGCAGGAGATAAACCCCTGCCCTACGGTGTGAAATAGGTTTAGAGGTAAGACAAAATATACGATAAAATCATTTTTGTGTTGTTTTTTATATGCTCTTTATCTGGTCTATGCGGCAGGGCGGGGCTTTATGTCCCGCCGAATTCGGGAGAGTGGGCTTATGCGGGCGAAAGGGTGTATGGCAGAATGACAGGCAACATGAATGATAAGTAACATTATATCCCTTGCAAGCCCGCAATCTTTTTATGTTCACGGCAGGAGATAAACCCCTGCCCTACGGTGTTAAAATAGGTTTAGAGGTAAGACAAAATATACGATAAAATCATTTTTGCGTTGTTTTTTATATGCTCTTTATCTGGTCTATGCGGTAGGGCGGGGCTTTATGTCCCGCCGAAATTCGGAAAGGCGGGCTTATGCGGGCGAAAGGGTGTATGGCGGAATGACAGGCAACATGAATGATAAGTAACATTATATCCCTTGCAAGTCCGCAATCTTTTTATGTTCACGGCAGGAGATAAACCCCTGCCCTACGGTGTGAAATGGGTTTTTCAAATTATGCAGAAAACCCGTACTTCGCCTTGCCCGTGCTTGTGTGCTTTGTTCGTCTTACGTTGTAGGGGAGCGCATTGTGCTCCCGCTTTTTGCATTGCGTAAAAACGGCGGGCAATGCCCGCCGCACAACTTATTAAATAATTATCTATCCGCCGATTTGCGCATCAAGCCCGGAAGAGAGGGCAACGTCAAGCAATTCAAACATTTTTTCGTTTGACGGCGGCAGAATTTCGGAAAGCGTATATTCCCTGCCAAGCCCTGTGTACTTATCAATGCCCAAACGGTGGTACGGCAAAAGATGAATATGCTTTACACCCCGAATTTCAGCCGCAAAGCGGGCAATATCGGAAATTTCCTCTTTTGTGTCGTTGAATCCGGGGATAACGGGCACGCGGATTATCAAATTTGCACCCGCTGCGCCGATTTTCTTTGCGTTTTCAAGAATCAGATCGTTTCCCTGCCCCGTAAATTCTTTGTGCTTTGCCGGATTCATATGCTTGATATCCATCATATAGGTGTCGATGTGGGGCAAAAGCCGCTCAATTACTTCCCATTTAGCAAATGATGTTGTTTCAATGGCTGTGTTAATGCCTCGGTCATGCGCGCCTTCAAACAAGGCAAGGGCAAAATCAGGCTGACAGAGGGTTTCACCGCCGGACAGTGTCATTCCTCCGCCGGAACGCCGATAGTAAATCCTGTCCTTTTCAACGGTATCAAGCACTTCGCCTGCGGTGACGTCTCTGCCCACGGTTTCCGTTTTTCCGCCGCGGCGCATTGTTTGAATGCCGAATTCCTGAGATTCGGGATTGCAGCACCAACGGCACCTTAAAACACATCCTTTAAGGAAAACTATTGTGCGTATTCCCGGTCCGTCATGCACGGAAAAACGCTGGATGTCGAATATCCTTCCGACTGTATCAAGTGCCATTAAAAGCCTCCCTGCTCGGTGCGGTTAATAATATCATCCTGTAACGAGCGCGAAAGTGTGGTGAACAGGGCGCTGTAACCCGCAACGCGGACTACAAGTGATTTGTAGTTTTTAGGGTGCTTCTGCGCATCAAGGAGCGTTTCGCGGCTGACAACGTTAAACTGCATATGGCTGCCCTTCTGGTCAAAATATCCCCTTACGAGGGCAACAAAACTTTCAAGCCCCGCTCTGCCTTTAAGCGCGGAGGGATGGAATTTCATATTGTAAAGCGTGCCGTTTGACGCAATATAGTGGTCAAGCTTAGAAACTGAGTTTGCCGCCGCGGTGGGACCGTGGGTATCTCTGCCCGCCGCGGGCGAGACGCCGTCTGCAACGGGAGTAAAGGCAAGACGTCCGTCGGGAGTTGCGCCTGTTTGCGCGCCCAAAGGTACGTTTGCCGAAACGGGGTAAAGTCCTGCCTGAAATTTCCCGCCGCGGGGATTGGAAAACTGTTCAAGTACGCGTGTGTAAGTGTAGGCAACATCACGGGCGAACAGGTCAATTTCGCGGCAGTCGTTGCCGTATTTTTCAAGAGCATCGATATCGTCAAGCATTTTGGCGAAAAACTCTTTTTCGTCTTCGGGGCAGTTGTTGGTTTTTATGCCGTTATAAATGCCCACGATTTCCGCATCGGTAAGGGTTTCACCCTTCTTTGCCGCGTCAAAAACGGCTTTTGCGGTAAGTTTTTCTGCCATTTTGGAATCCATATCCTTACCGAAATTCTTGTTAAGCGCATTGCGGAAATCTTCAAGTGAGTAACGGTGCTCTTCAAACACAAGTTTTTTTATTGCCCACATAGAGTCTGCCATATTTGCAATTCCAAAGCCCTGCGGTCCGGTAAAATTGTAAACGGCGCCGCCTTCCTGAACAGACTTGCCGCTTTTAATGCAGTCGTCAACCATGGATGACAGGAAAGGCAGCGGGCAACGGTCACGGTGGGCACAGTCAATGGCATTGTCCGCATTTACAAGCAAACGGATCATATATTCCGATTGCTTTTTATATGCATTGTAGAAATCGTCAAAATCAAGCATGTCTTCAACTGCCTGCGTTTCGGGAGAAACGCGTACTCCGGCGTCTATACCGCGGGAAAACACCATTTCCAAAGGACGGCACATGTTGAAGAATGCCGCATCGTGCCAACCCTCGGTTTTACCCGATTTCTGGGGTTCAACACAGCCGATTATATTGTAATCCCTCGCGTCTTGCAGTGAAAGACCGCGGCTTAAAAGGGACGGTATAATAACTTCATCGTTATAATAAGCCGGCAGACCTATTCCGGTGCGGGTAAGTTCCGCCGCTTTGATAAGAAAATCGTGGGGCGAGCAGTTCCATACGCGCACCGAAAGCGAAGGCTGAGGAAGACGCACGTGCATTGATGCTTCAAGGCACATATACGAAAGGTCGTTCGTTGTGTCAAGCCCGAATTCGTCCTGCCCGCCGCAGATAAGGTTCTGGAACAGGCTGTAACCTGCAAAACCCTCGGAAGACGCCGCATCGCGGGCCTTATTAAGGTCATTGAGTTTAACCCAGATGCAGTCAATAAGCTCCTGAGCCTGTTCCAATGTAATTCTGCCGGAATCCATATCTTTTTTATAATACGGATACATATATCTGTCAAAACGTCCGGGCGAAATTGAGTGCCCGCTTGATTCCATTTGAAGAAGCTGCTGTACAAACCAGAAAGATTGGCAGGCTTCATAAAAATCGTTTGCACCGTTAGCCGGAACATGGCGGCAGTTTGATGCAATGCGTTTAAGTTCCGCTTTCCGGGTCAAATCGCTTTCTTTTTGCGCAAGCTCTTCGGCAAGGGAAGCATAACGTGATGCATAACACATTATTGCATCGCAACTGATAATAACCGCGTCAAGAAAATGCGTGCGTGACGCATAATCGCTGTCGGAAACAAGGCATTTTTCCCTTTCCGCTTCCGCCTCGGCACGGATTCCCTTAAAGCCTATGCGGAGAACCTTGCCGTAGTCAACGGTAACGTGGCCTACACCGTTATAGAAGTAGTTGCCGGGGGTGAAAAAATTGTGCTCTATTGCAAGGCGCGCTTCGGGTGCCATATACTCCGTGGCAAGTTCACTGGTGGTCTTGCCTTTCCAGTATTCGTTCGCTGCCCTTATTCTCTTTTTTGTGTCCTCGGAAATATAAAACGGGTCGGCGCTGCGGTGCTCTATGGTATCAAACTCGCTTTCAAGCCATTCAAACGAAAACTCGGGGAATGTCTGACAGCCGCGGGGGGCCTTTGTGCTTGAACCTACAATAAGTTCACCCTCGCGTATTGTTATGGGAATATTCCTTAAAATATGCGCAAATGCCTTTGCTCTGCGTGAAATTATCGGCTCGCTTTCGGTCTGCCTGTAAGATTCGGTAATAAGTTCCGCACGGTCAGCCTCAATTTCGGGCATTTTCGCGTAAAGGTCGTTTATAAGTTTTGTAATTCGGTCGGTTTTTTGTATTCCGGTAAGAAGTCTTCTGTCCATAGTGCCCTCCCTGTACAATAGATTTTCACACGCTTATATTGTATACTTATTTTTGATAAATGTCAACGCAAAACAAAGAAAAAAACAAATAAATTTATTATAAACGGTCAAATTCCAAACAAAAACAAGCAAAAATATGCCGGTTTGTTGTGCAGAATCGGCAGAATCTGTCTTTTTGCAAACAGGTGTAAAAATAAAGAGATAAGTTTTACGAATGATTTATGTACTGTCTTGACAAACGGGCGCATTATATTATATAATTAAAGCATATCATTCAGGAAAGGGAAATGAAAATGAAAGTACTTATTCTTACCTGTAATACGGGACAGGGGCACAACTCCACGGCAAAGTCAATTGCGGAAAGATTCAACAAAATGAATACGGAGTGCGTTATTGCCGATGCGCTTTCGTTTCTTTCGCCGCAAATAAGCGATTTTATAAGTTCGTGGCACGTGCGCATTTACCGCTACGCCCCCGTGCTTTTCAACCAGGGATATGAGTTTGCCGAAAAACACAGCGTGTTTGCCGACGATTCGGTAATGTACAATTTTTTTTGTCTCGGGGTGGATAAGCTTAAAAAGTATATCAAAGAAAATAATTTTGACGGAGTTATCAATGTACATGTTTTTCCGGGACTGATGATGAACGAAGCGCTTAAAGACCCGGGTACCAAATTGAAGTCGGCATTTGTTGCAACCGATTATACCTGTTCACCCGGCGTTGCCGATTCAAACCTTGACGCGTATTTTATTCCTCACCGCAACCTTGCGGGCGAATTTATCGCCTGCGGTGTGCCGGAAGAGAAAATCATTGCATCGGGTATTCCCGTAAAGGATACGTTCTTCTCTTCAATTTCCAAAGACGAAGCAAAGGCGCAGATGGATATTCCCAAGGACTATAAACATCTTTTAATGATGTGCGGAAGTATGGGCTGCGGTCCTATGGTTGATATGGCGGAAGCGCTGAAAGCAATTCTGCCCTCAAACGTGATTTTAACCGTTGTGTGCGGTACAAACGAGAAACTTAAAAAGAAAATTGACAAGCTTGAATGCGGAAATTTGCGGGTGCTCGGCTTTACTGACAAAGTTCCCACGCTTATGGACAGCGCCGACCTTTACTTAACCAAGCCCGGCGGACTTAGCATTACCGAGGCGGCGCACAAGCGTCTGCCGCTGGCGTTTATCGACGCGGTTTCGGGCTGCGAAAGTTACAACAGGTATTTCTTCCTTACCCGCGGAATGGCGCTTGCGTCAAACGACCCGGCGCGTCTGCCCGCACTTGTTCTCAAACGCCTTTTTGACGATGAAAAACTTGAAATTCAGCGCAGGACCATGGAAGATGAATTCAACACCGACCCCGCGGGAATGATTTGCGGATTTTTTACGGAGAAATAAATGAACAGATACGTTTACCCCAAAGACGCGCAAGGCGTGGTTGACGTTACAAAAGCGCCGTATTTTTGCGATAATACGGGCAAAACCGACTGTACCGCCGCTCTTTGCCGCGCCATTGACGATATATTTTCAGAATACAAGCGTGCGTTTGACGAAACAAACAAAAAACTTGATTCCATGGAAGGCGACGAAGCGTGGATAGGCTTTGAAATCCGTCGCGTAAACGGGCAGAAGTGCGTTATCTGGCCCGAAACACTTCCCGAATCAAAGATAATATATTTTCCCTCCGGCACATATCTTGTAAGTGATACGGTGTCGTATTCATTAGAGCATTTCAGAAATATATTCAACAACGTTCCGTACCTTGAAATGAACTGCCGCCTGCGCCTTTTGGGCGAATGTATGCAGGATACGGTTATTAAACTTAAAGATAACTGCGAGGGCTTTGAATACGGCTCCGACCGCCCGGTAATAAGTTTTATGCGGGGTGAGGCGTCGAACATTGCAATGACGAATATGATTGAAAACCTGACGGTGGATACCGGTAAGGGCAATCACGGCGCAATAGGCGTTGTCCACTTTGCAAACAACACCGGCGCGGCGAGGAATCTGCGTATAATTTCCCGCGACGGCGGCGGAAGTGCCGGCTTTGCCATACTTCACGATAAAGCCTCGGCGTGTTTGGGAGAAAACATCGAAGTCGACGGATTTGACTATGGCTTTAAGGTTATACCCCAGACCCATTTTGCATTTTTTGAGCATATAAAGGCGAAAAACCAGAAACGGGCGGGCTTCTTTGTGGGCGATACGGTGGTTTCGATAAATGACTATGAAAGCGACAATGCGCGTCCCGCATTAAGATGCGTGGGCACGGGCGGGCATACCGTTTGCATAAACGGAAAATTTCACGGGCGGACAAAGGATGATATTGCCGTCCGCCACGAGTTCGGAACGCTGTATTTAAGAAACATTGAAGTTGACGGCTATTGGCATAGCCTGACATCCTATTATTCACCCTACCGTGACGGAAACATCGAAGAGTTTTCTTCCCACGGCAGCGTTACGGGGCTTGATAAAGGCGAGGCGCATACGCTGAATCTTCCCGTTGAGGATACACCTGACATTCCTTGGGAAGCACCCGAAAAGTGGGTAAGCGTAAATTCTTTCGGAGCAGTGGGCGACGGCGTTACGCCCGCGTCGGATTCAATTCAGACGGCACTTTTTTCCGGCGCAACGACGGTATATTTTCAGCCGGGCAAATATCTTCTTGATAAGCCTGTAACCGTTCCCGCAAGCGTGAACCGCATAAACTTTATGTACTGCGATTTATGCAACACGGACGAAATGAAACATCTTGCACATACGGGACTTTTCAAAATCACGGGCGAGATCGATACACCGCTTGTTCTGGAAGACCTGTTCGCGTTTGAGCAGCTTTCGGGCAGGAATACGCTTATCGACCACGCAGCAAAGCGCACCCTCGTGTTAAGCGATTTGCATACACAGGCGGTTTCAATGTACTTTAATTCCGTTTTCGGCGGCAAAGTGTTTATGGAAAACGTGGGCTGTACTTTGGGCGGGATTCCCGGTACAGGCGGCGCGGGCGAAAAAACGGAAAAAGCACGGGAAGAACAGTTTTCATACTCCCGTGACATCCCCTGTTATCATTTTATCGGGCAGAAAGTATGGGCAAGGCAGATAAACCCCGAAAGAAGCAAGCAGAATATCATAAACGACAATTCGTCTTTGTGGGTACTGGGCTTTAAGTCCGAGGAAGAGGGTACTGCATTTACAACCGTAAACGGCGGGCAGACGGAAGTGCTTGGCGGCACGCTTTGCATTTGCTATGCCGACAGATTCCCCGCAATAATCAACCGCGACAGCCGCGTAAGCGTTATTTCTTCATCGATAACGTATGCAAGGAATACCATGTGGAGCCGCGTGGTCGAGGAATCGAAAAACGGTGTTGTTCATACGGTAAAAAGGGAAGAATGCCCCGTACGGTTTATGGATATTTTCCTTATTCCGCTCTATCACGGGGATTTGAGAAAATAAAGAGGTGTTTTTATGAAACGTGAAGACTATATTTCATGGGACGAATATTTTATGGGTATTGCCCTGCTTTCGGCACAGCGCAGCAAGGATGCGGGAACGCAGGTTGGCGCGTGCATAGTAAACGAGGACAATAAGATTCTTACCGTAGGCTACAACGGTATGCCCCGGGGCTGTGATGACGACGATATGCCCTGGACCCGCGAGGGTGATACGCTTCACAGCAAGTATGCCTTTGTGTGCCATGCGGAACTTAACGCAATACTTAATAACGCCGGTGCGTCCCTTAAAGGCGCACGGTGCTACACCACACTTTTCCCCTGTAACGAGTGCGCAAAAGCACTTATTCAGGTAGGGATAAAAGAGATAATTTATCTTTCGGATAAATATGCCGATACCGAGGCAACACAGGCGTCGAAGCGTATGTTCAATACCGTAGGCGTTAAACTTACCGCCTATAAGCCTACGGGCAGGAAACTTGTTTTGGAGATTTAATAATGAATTTTGTTTTTACCGGCGGCGGAACTGCCGGACACGTTACCCCGAATATTGCGCTTATTCCTCTTGTACAGTCTCTTGGATATACCGTGCATTACATAGGCAGAGAAGAAGGCATTGAACGGGAACTTACCGAGAAAATCCCGGGAGTTATCTATCACGGCATAAGCGCGGGCAAACTGCGCAGGTATAATAACATTAAAAATCTTACCGACCCGTTCAGGGTAATAAAGGGATTTGCGCAGTCAAAAAAACTGATGAAGGAAATCAAGCCCGCGGGAGTATTTTCAAAGGGCGGATTCGTTTCCGTTCCCGTGGTGATTGCCGCAGGCGAAAAGAGAATCCCGGTTGTTATTCACGAATCCGATATGACGCCGGGTCTTGCAACAAAACTTTGTCTGCCTGCGGCAAAAAAGGCATGTACCGCGTTTGAGAAAACCGCCGCAAGTTTAGGTAAAAAGGGCGTTTATACGGGTACTCCGTTAAGGCGTGAACTGTTTTTGGGCAATAAGGAAATTGCAAGAAAGAAACTTTCGCTTGACGAAAAGCCCGTAATTCTTGTTATGGGCGGCAGCCTTGGCGCAAAGGCGATAAACGAATTTATCCGCGCCGCACTGCCCCGGCTGCTTGCCTTTTTTAATATCGTTCACATATGCGGCAAGGGAAAGCTTGATGAAGCCGTACAGCAAAAGGGCTATGTTCAGCTTGAATATGTAACCGACGGTCTGCCCGATATTATGGCACTTGCCGACGTGGTGGTTTCCCGTGCGGGCTCAAACAGCATAAACGAGTTCCTTGCGCTGCACAAACCGATGCTGCTTATCCCTTTGCCGGCACTTCATTCCCGCGGCGACCAACTTGATAATGCCGAGGAGTTTGAAAAGCGGGGGTATGCAAAAAAACTTTTGGAAGAGAACATCACCGAGGATATTCTTGTTAAGGAAATCCGCGACTTGTTTGATGCACGCAGTGATTACACAAAAAAAATGGAATCCTCCGGTGCGGCAAACGGCTGCGCAAATGTTATGAAAATCATAACCGGGGCAATAGGCAGATAACAATCGATACGGGCGAATTCGTCCGTATTTTTTATAAAATACCGTTTACTTTTGCAAAAAATATAGTATAATGTAGACAGATGAAGTATTTTTGTCCGCTGCAATGCGGAAATACCGATGCCCCGCATCGGAAACAAACGGAGGATTTTTATGAGGGTGCTTATTTTAAGTTGCTCAACGGGTCAGGGGCACAACAGCGCCGCAAGAGCGATAGAAGATGCGCTTATAAAAAAGGGTGCGGAATGCCTGATTATTGACCCGCTGTCCTTTTCGGGCAGACGCACGGCAAAAAAAGCCGCCGATATCTATACCGCAATGATGAAAAATGCGCCCAACGCATTCGGCGTAATATATAAGGTGGGGGAGATATACAGTTCTACGGGGATAATTTCGCCCGTGTATCAGTTTAATGCCCGATATTCAAAAAAACTTGAAGCATATATAAACGAAGAAAAGTTTGACGCGGTGATTTCAACGCACCTTTACGGTATGGAAGCATGTACCGCCATAAGAAAGCGGGGAAAATGCAAAGTGCCGTTTTTCGGCGTGCTTACGGATTATACCTGTATTCCGTTCTTTGCCGAAACACATCTTGACGCATATTTTATTCCCCAGGAAGAACTTAAAGACGAACTTGTTTCATGCGGTATGGAAGCGGACAGGCTTATTCCGTCGGGAATTCCGGTAAATCCGCGGTTTTCCTGCCCCACAGAAAAAAGCGAAGCCCGAAAAAAACTTGGCTTAAAAGAAAATACGCCAGCCGTGCTTGTTATGAACGGCGGTATCGGGTGCGAAAACATACTTGATTTCTGCAAAGAATTTATAAACGGAAACGAAACGGATTTTTCGTTGCTTGTGCTTACGGGACGTAATGCAAAACTTAAACGGCGCGCGGAAGAAGCGTTCGGGAACGACAGCCGCGTAAAAATCATTCCGTACACCGAGGACGTGTATTTATATATGTTTGCGTCCGATGTTATGATTTCAAAGCCCGGCGGACTTACGAGCACCGAGGCGGCGGTTGCGGGAATTCCGCTTATTCATCTGCTTGCATACGCGGGCTGCGAAACGAAAAACGCGGAGTTCTTTTCAAAAAGAGGTATGTCGAAAAACGCCGCAAACGTTAAAGAAGCGGCGGAGTTTACGAAAAACACGGTTTATTCAAAAGAAGAGCGGGAACACATTGTACAGATGCAAAGAAAGTATATTCCGCAAAATGCAGCGGAAACAATAGTGCAGAAGGTGCTTGAATATGGAAAAACGTGAGTTTTTACTGTGGTCGTTCTTTATCTTGGGCGGCTTTGTTTCAGGTGGGATAATGTACTGTGAACTTGTGCCTAAAAAGACGGTAAAAAAGGACATTCAGGCATTAAGCCCCGACGGAAACCCGGGCGCGTCAAATGTGTTTATAAACTGCGGCATTCCCCTTGGAATGCTGTGTCTGCTGCTTGACATATTAAAGGGCTGCTTGCCTGTGTTTTGCGCCGAAAGGCTGCTTGACGCAAACAATATCCGCTTTGCGTTTGTAATGATAGCGCCCGTTCTGGGACATGCCCTTGCACCGCTTAACCGTTTTCACGGAGGAAAGTGCATTGCCACGGCATTCGGGGTAATGATTGCACTTTTGCCTTTGACGCGGATAGGGCTGGTGCTTGCAGGGCTGTATATCCTGTTTTCAACGCTTATAAAAATCAATCCCAACCGGATACGCAGTATAGTAACTTTTTCGCTGTTCTGCCTTATTTCCGTTGCCGTGCTGACGTATACAAAAAAATATTCCCTTGCGTTCGGGTGCGCAGGAATTTCGATTATAGCCGTTTTAAGGCATACGAAACTTTTAAGCACTGTTCCCGAAAAAGAAATACTGACTAACGAGGAAAGTTGATATGAATAATAAATACGGCTTTTTTTCAAATGATGAGTTTATAATTACAACCCCCGACATCCCGCGCAACTGGTATAATTATTTTTATACCGATACGTTTATTTCTTTCACTTCACAGGCGGGAATAGGACAGTCCTTTTTACAGGACAATTTGGGCAAGCGCGTGACGCCTGTCTGTCAGCGGGGATTTTATATTTACGACGGAAAAAAAGGCTGGAATCTGTGCGGACTTCCCGTTTACGAAAAATATGATGATTATAAATGCGTTCACGGCATAGGCTACACAAAGATTTTTCTTAAAAAACACGGCATTGAAACCGAGTACGGAATGTTTGTACCTGATGATTCCGATTCCGACCGCGGGGCGGAAATTCACTATATAAAAGCGAAAAACTGCACGAATGAGCATAAATACATAAGTCTGTTTTCCTACTGCGAAAACGAAACGGACGGCGGGTACAGGTATCAGGGATACAACACCGATACGGTGGATTTTGACAAGGATATAAACGGCATAGCATTCAGCGTTATGCCTGATAAGTGGAACGGCGAAAAGAAAAATTTATATACGTTTGCAACAGGCACGGAAGTGCCGGATTGTTACGACTGCGCACGGAATGCGTTTGTGGGACCGTATAATTCCGTTTTTGACCCCATTGCACTGCACAGGGGGCATCTTACAAACACGGCGTGCACGGGTGAAAAGTCGGGATATTCACTTCAAAAGAATTTTGAACTTGCACCCGGAGAAGATTGTTTTGCGGTGTTTATTTTCGGCGTTGCGCCGGACAAAGAAGCGATAAAAGCAATGAATGCACGCTATAACGGCGAAGAAAACATAGATAAAGCTCTTGAAAAAGTAAGGGCGAAGTATGAAAAAATCTGCGCAAACGTTAAGGTGAAAACGCCCATAGAGAACTTAAACAGCCTTGCTGATCCGTGGCTTAAATATCAGACAAATATGGGCTCCCGCTGGGCGCGTGTCCGCCACAACGGCTACCGCGATATTGCAAGCGATACCGAATGCCTTGCGTCGTTCAATGCGCCCCTTGCGTGGGAGAGGATAAAGCGTCTGCTTACGTATCAGTATTCAAACGGCTATGCGCCGCGCACGTTTATTGACGGCGAAATCTGCGACCGTAATTTTTCCGACTGCACCGTGTGGCTCACGTTTACGGTGTATTATATAATCTGCGAACTGGGTGACAAATCTCTTTTGGAAGAAAAAGTTCCGTACAATGACGGTTCCGTTGCCACTGTTTACGAACATCTCCGCGCATCGGTGGACTTTTTGTATAATTTCCGCGGCATACATAATCTTATTCAGATCTGGGGCGGCGACTGGAACGACTGTATGAATCTTGCGGGGCAGAATCACAGGGGCGTAAGCGTGTGGTTAAGCATTGCATGGTACCGCGCGTGCAGGCAGTTTATTGAACTTGCACGACTTTCCGGAAGAGAAAGCGACGCTGTTGAATATGAAAAAAAGGCCGGGGAAATGCGCGAACTTGTGGATAAATACGGCTGGGATAAAAAAGGATATTATATTTATGCTTACGACGATTACGGCAGGAAAATCGGCGCGTCGGAATGTGAAGAGGGCAGAATTTATCTTAATCCTCAAACATGGGCGGTGCTTTCGGGAATATCTTACGGCAACAAGCAGATTATTGCAATGGATACAGCCGAAAGGGAACTGACTTATGAATTGGGTACTGCGGTTTCAACGCCGGCGTATACAAAATATGACGGACATATCGGCTCTATGACTCTTAAAGCACCGGGCGTTCAGGAAAACGGCGGAGTGTATCTGCACTCAATGTGCTGGAAACTTGCCGTTGATGCAATGCTCAAACGCCCCGACAGGGTGCTTTGGGATATTGAACATATCCTGCCCTTTACCAATCCCGTTGTGGCGGGGCGGGCGGAGCCGTATGTGCTTTCAAACAGTTACTTCGGGCGGGAAACGGGTTATCGCTACGGTACGGCAGGGCAGAGCTGGCGCACCGCGTCCTCCCAGTGGTTCTTAAAGGCACTTGTAAATTATGTTTTCGGGCTTATGCCCACCTTTGAAGGGCTTAAAATCGACCATTGTATGCCAAAGGAATGGAGCGGTGCAGAGATAGAAAAGGAATTCCGTAACTGCAAATATCACATTGTTTACCGTGCAACCGGAAAAGAAAAAATCACTGTTGAGGGAAAGGAAGTCAGCGGAGTGCTTCCCTATAAAGACGGCGGCAGTTATTCTGTTGAAGTGGAGTATTAAAAACATAAAATC
Organism: uncultured Clostridia bacterium; assembly: GCA_934434555.1. Classification (GTDB taxonomy): domain Bacteria; phylum Bacillota; class Clostridia; order Christensenellales; family QALW01; genus UMGS1322. The sequence continues at coordinate 93,853 of CAKRZX010000004.1, read as the reverse complement.
GGCGTTTCGTGATTTCTGGAACGCCGACTTTGCTGTATGCCGAAATGTGCGCACAAAGTGATATTGCTCGCTTCGCTCGCAGTGATATAATTCACCTTGTGAATTGTGATATTTTTCGTTTGCACGAAAAGTGAAATGAAATAAAGCCCTCGCGGGCGTTTATTTCGTTGAAAAAAGCGCCCCGAAGGACGCTTTTTTCTGGCAGGGGAGACGCGATTCGAACACGCAACCTACGGTTTTGGAGACCGCTACTCTACCGTTGAGCCACTCCCCTGAGTCGGCAATAATTATATAACAAAGACAAAATAAAGTCAAGCATAATTTTTGCTTTTTGTGATTGACTTGCTCTGACGAATAATATATAATAAATAAAAAAACGGGCGGAGGGGCAAATGGTACACATTGGCAACGATTGGGACGACGCGTTAAAAGGCGAATTTGAAAAAGAATACTATCTTAAATTGAGGGAGTTCCTAAAACAGGAATACTCCACCCGCAGGATTTTCCCCGATATGTACGATATTTTCAATGCGCTTAAATATACGCCCCTTGAAAACGTAAAAGCCGTAATTCTCGGTCAGGATCCCTATCACGGGTTCGGTCAGGCACACGGACTGTGCTTTTCGGTTAAAAGGGGAGTTGAACCGCCGCCGTCGTTAAAGAATATATATAAAGAAATTGAAAGCGATTTGGGCATAAAAGAGCCGGCGCACGGCGAACTTACCTATTGGGCGCAGCAGGGAGTACTGCTTTTGAACACTGTGCTTACCGTGCGCGAGGGTCAGGCAAACAGCCACAGGGGCAAGGGTTGGGAGATTTTTACCGACCGGGTTATCGAGATAATAAACGAAAAGGCAAAGCCGTCGGTATTTCTGCTTTGGGGTTCAAATGCCCGCAGTAAAAAGACGCTTATAACAAACAAAAATCATCTTGTGCTTGAAACGGTGCACCCAAGTCCCCTTTCAGCGTACAACGGATTTTTCGGGTGCCGTCATTTTTCAAAGACAAACGAATTTCTTAATAAATGCGGGCGCGGCGAAATCGACTGGCGTCTGCCGGAATAAAGAATTTTCTCTCCGGGCATCCGGAGACTTTTTTTTGCATATTTTCCGCACGAAACATAATATAATTTAACACGTGTTATGTTTTGGAGGGGGCGGAAAATGAAAAAAATACTGACGGAGGCGTTTTCGGTAAACCTTATAATTGCATTTATGCTTTTTGCGTTGGGCGCATACAGCCTTAAAAATGTTAAAAGCATAAGCACATTCGCCGATAATGGGGCAATTTATAAGGCTGATACGGAAGAAAAAAAGGTCGCCTTGATGATTAACGTTTACGAAAACGGCGATATTGTTGAAGAATATCTTGAAATTTTTGAAAAGGAAAACGTGAAAGCCACATTCTTTATAGGCGGCTCGTGGGCGGCTAAAAATAAGGAAACGGTAAAGAAAATACATGATAAAGGGCATACTCTCGGGAATCACGGATACAATCATAAAATGCACACCCGCCTTGATGAAAAAGGAAATATTGACGAAATTTCGCGCACGAACGCGCTTATAAAAGAGATAACGGGCGAAAAATGCACGCTGTTTGCGCCGCCCTCGGGGGATGTGAACGGGAGCGTGGTGGCATGTGCCGAAAAGTGCGGCTGCAAAACGGTAATGTGGTCCTGCGACACTATCGACTGGCGGGACAGCGACAGGGAAAAGGTATTTTCGCGCATAAAACGGAATCTGAAACCCGGCGCACTTATTCTTATGCATCCGAAACAGGTCACCCTTGACCTTATGGAAGAGATTGTTTCCTACATAAAAAACGAGGGTTATTCGTTTGAAACCGTAGATAATCTGATTAAATAAATATTTGCTATAAAACCGTAAATAATATATAATAAGTATATATTCATTTACGGAGAGATTTTTATGCAGGTTTATAAACTGAACAACGGAATCCGCGTGGCAAGCGAAAAACTGCCGTATCTTAAAAGCATATCGGTGGGAATATGGGTAGGCGCGGGCTGCTTCACCGAGGATGAAAAGAGCAACGGCATTTCACACTTTATTGAGCATATGCTTTTTAAGGGAACAAAAAAGCGTTCGGCGGCGGAAATCGCGGGGTGCATTGACGCGCTCGGCGGCGTGCTGAACGCGTTCACCGCAAAGGAATGCACGTGCTTTTACGTAAACATTTTAAGTGAACATTACGGCGTTGCAATAGATCTTTTGTGCGATATGCTTATAAATTCGCGCTTTGACAAAGACGATATCGCCCGCGAGGCGGGAGTTGTGTGCGAGGAAATCGCCATGGTGGAAGATACTCCCGACGACCTGGCAAACGAGAACCTTGCAAAAGCATATTACGGCTCGCACCCCCTGGGACAGACTATTTTGGGAAGTGCGGAAAACGTGCGCTCATTCTCGGCGGATATGATTAAAGAGTATATGAGCCGCGTGTACGTGCCGGAAAACATTGTGGTGTCGGTGGCGGGAAATTACGATGAAAAAGCCGTTATCGATATGCTTAACGAAAAACTTACCGTTAAAGGCTCGGGCAGCGTTGAAAAATGTCCGCCGCTTAAAAAGGAAAAAGGCGACATAGTATTTGTTCAGAAAGATATCGAACAGGTAAACCTTTGCCTCGGCTTTCCGGGAGTGGGGCAGACGGCTGAAAACTATTTTGCCGCAACAATGGCGGGAAATATTTTGGGCGGCGGAATGAGCAGCAGGCTTTTCCAGCGCGTAAGGGAAAAGAACGGGATGACGTATGCCATATATTCGTATCTTGCCGCAAACGTAAACAGCGGAATGCTTACGGTTTATGCGGGAATGAATCAGAATCAGGCAGCGGACGTGCTTGACTTGATTGCCGATGAAATTGAGGCGATGCGCAGAAACGGCATTACGGACAAAGAATATGTTGAAGCAAAAGAGCAGCTTAAAGGCGGTTTTGTTCTCGGGCTTGAAAGCGCAAGCGCAAGAATGAACAGAAACGGCAAAGTGCTTTTGCTTAACGGCAAAGTGCTTACCCAGGAGGAAGTTTTAAGGGAGATAAGCGACGTTTCAAAGGAAGAAATCAATAAAACCGTTGCCGGAATGCTTGATTTTTCGCGCCTGAGTGCCGCAAGCGTGGGCAGATGCAGCCGGGGAGATACGCTGTATAAAAAACTAACGGCGTTGAAAAATTGCTGAAAATCACTTTCCCGCGTAAAAACGCGGGCTTTCTTTTTTGAAAAAGCAAAATAAGACTTTATTTTTTTTATAAAATGTGGTATTATAAGAGTGTCGCGGTATACGCGCCGCGCAAGGAAACGGAGTAATTTTTTAATGGCAGCAAAAAAGAAAAAAACAAATACTAAATCGGCAAAGAAAACAAAGGCGTGGGACGGGTTTGACATCGCAGGTCTTGTTTTGATTGCGTTAGGTATAATTATACTTATTTCGCTTTTTACGGGTGAAGAAAGCATTATGAAAAAGGCGGTTGTGGGTACGCTTTTGGGCGTGTTCGGTCTTATGACGTATATTATCCCCTTTTTGCTTATTGCCCTGGGTGTGTTCTTTATTATGGTTAAAAAGCCTAAAATCCACGGGGGCAAAGTCTGTATGACAACACTGTTCGTTCTTGCACTTGCAGGGTGCGTGCATATAGCGTTTTATTGGTTCAATATTCCCGTGGGCGTGCATTCGGTAAAGTCAACCGCAACGGTAAAGTGCTTTACGTTTGTTGAAGCATTGCAACAGGGCTTTTCGGCGGGAAAAACAAACGCGGGAATGGGCGCGTTTGCGGCGCTGTACGTTTATCCTCTTTCAAAACTTTTCACGTGCGTGGGGGCTTTTGTTGCGCTTATCGCCGTGGGTCTTATCGCAATTACGGTGCTGTTCAATCTTTCCCTTAAAGAGGCGGGAGAGAAAATGGGCAGAAGCGTAAAAAATACGGGAGAAAAAATGCGTGAAAGCATAAACGAAGCCAATATCCGCCGTCGTGAGGCAAGGGAGAAAAAACGCAATTACGATTATGAAGTGGGCGTTGACGAACCCGGGGAAAAAGCCGTTGCCGAAAAAGAGGATGACGATGATTTCGGCACGGAGAGAGAAGAATATGAAAATACCGTTCATCCCTTTGAGATAAGCGAGGTCGCACGGAAAAAAGAAAAGGCGGAAGAGACGGGATTTGAAACACCGGATATTCTTGAAGAGGAAGAAGACAGTGCCTATGCCGAAGAGGATATGGCACAAAGCGAACCGAAACAAACAGATACTTATTCCCCGCCGCCGCTTTCGCTTTTGAATCCGCCCGCGGCACAGAAGAAAAACGCCGAAGAGGACCATTCGGCAAAAATTGAAATGATGGAATCCACACTGAGAAGTTTCGGCATAAATGCGTGGGTTGAAAATATTACGGTGGGTCCGGCAATTACAAGATACGAACTTTCCATCGAGCGGGGAACGAGGGTAAGCAAAATCCTTAACCTTGCCGATGATATCGCTCTTTCAATGGCGGCGGTGGGTGTAAGAATCGAAGCGCCCATTCCGGGAAAATCGGCAATAGGAATCGAAATTCCCAATGAAAAGGTTTCTATGGTAACGCTGCGCGAGGTGCTTGAAACCGACGCGTTCAAAAATCACAAGTCGCCCGTTGCGGTGGGCTTGGGCAAAGATATCACGGGTACGGCGATAATAGCGGATTTGGCGAAAATGCCACACCTGCTTATTGCGGGTCAGACCGGCGCAGGTAAGAGCGTGTGCATAAACGCAATAATAATGAGCCTTTTGTTCAAGTCCTCACCAAAGGATGTAAAACTTATACTTGTTGACCCGAAAAAAGTTGAGCTTAATATGTATGACGGCGACCCGCATCTGATGACGCCCGTTGTATCCGATCCCAAAAAGGCGGCGGGCGCACTGCAATTTGTTGTGCGTGAAATGGAAAAACGCTACGAAACTTTTGCACGGAAAAAGGTTAAGGATATTGTACGCTATAACGAAGTAGCCAAGGAAAACGGCGAGGACACAATGCCCAGAATAGTTGTTATAGTGGACGAACTTAACGACCTTATGCTTGTTGCCCGCGGCGAGGTTGAGGACAGCGTTATGCGTATTGCCCAGCTTGCCCGTGCGGCGGGAATATACCTTATTCTTGCCACGCAGCGCCCCAGCGTAAACGTTATTACGGGCGTAATTAAGGCAAATATTCCGTCCCGAATCGCTTTCGCGGTTGCATCGGGAATCGATTCAAAAACAATTCTTGATTCTCCCGGGGCGGAAAAACTTGTGGGTAAGGGAGATATGCTTTTCCACGCCAACGGCGAGCCGAAGCCCAAACGGGTACAGGGCGCGTTTGTAGGGGAGCAGGAAGTTGAAAAAGTTGTTGAGTATATAAAGAAAAAGAATGCCGAGGCAAAGTATATAGGCGAAGAACAGCTTGTTATGCGCGAAATCAAGCCCAATCACGGCGGAAGCGGCGAAAATCCCAACGACGGCGAGGATTCGGGCACAGAGGACGAACTTTTCCCTGCGGCGGTTGAATACGCCATTGAGTGCGGGAACATTTCCATTTCGGCATTGCAACGGAGATTCAAGGTGGGCTACGCCCGCGCAGGCAGGCTTATAGACGATATGGAACTTCGCGGCGTGGTGGAACCGTCCCAGGGCTCAAAAGCCCGTCAGGTGCTTATGACGCGGGAACAGTTTTGGGCAATGTACGATGAAAGATTGGATTAAATGATGATAACTGCGGCAATTATATCCTTAGGGTGCAATAAAAATCTTGTCGATTCCGAAATTATGGCGGGAACCCTTGAAAAAGGCGGCATAAAGATAATTGAAAATCCCGAAAATGCGGATGTGATAATAGTAAATACGTGCGGGTTTATCGAGGATGCCAAAACCGAGGCGGTGGACACGATATTCCGCATGGCGGAATACAAAAAGGACAAGTGCAGGGCGCTGGTAGTAACGGGTTGCCTTGCACAGCGATATCCCGATGCCATTGCCGATATTCCCGAAGTGGACGGCGTTCTGGGTACATACGGGTACGATAAAATAGTTAAAACCGTTTCCGCGGCGCTTGCGGGAGAAAGACCGAAAGATGTTTCGGGTACGGCGGATTACCTTGATAATATGCGCGAAAGGGAAGTATCAACAAAATACTATGCGTATCTTAAAATAGCCGAGGGGTGCGACAATCACTGCGCATACTGCGCCATTCCGTCAATCAGGGGAAGATATACGTCAAGAAGTATGGAAAGCCTTTTGAAAGAGGCGGCAATGCTTAAACAGAAAGGCATAAAGGAAATTATTCTTACCGCGCAGGATACCACCCGCTACGGTCAGGACAAGGGCAAAAACCGGTTTGCCGAACTGTTGGAAAAAATCGCACTTATGGGCTTTGACTGGGTAAGGTTTATGTATGCCTATCCCTCAACTCTGGGCGAGGACGCGATAAAAGTAGTTGAAAAGTACGATAACATCTGCAAATACGTTGATATGCCCGTACAGCACACCGAGGACACAATGCTTAAACGTATGAATCGGCATTACGATAAGGCGGAGATGACCCGCGTTATCGAAAGAATAAGGAAATCACCCTATGATTGGGCTTTGCGCACAACGCTTATGTGCGGCTTCCCCGGAGAAACGGACAGGGATTTCAAAAAAATGCTTGCTTACATAAGGGAACATCCCTTTGACAATTTGGGTGTATTCGCTTTTTCCTGCGAAGAGGGTACGGCGGCGGAAAAAATGCCCCACAAGTGCCGCAGAAGCACGGGTGAAAAGCGTGCCGACGCAATTATGCTTGCTCAGGGCGAAATTGCACACGCATTCAATAAACGTCGGGAACATAAGACGTATAAGACCCTTGCAGAGGGCTTTGACAGCGAGCAGAATCTTTGGTGGGGAAGAACGTATTTCCTTGCCCCGGAAGTTGACGGAAAAGTTTATTTTTCGGGCGAAAACATCAAAGAGGGCGAGTTTTACGACGTTTACATAGATGAGGTTTTCGGATATGATTTTTTCGGGAGGAAAGTATAAATGAATTTACCAAACAAACTTACCTGTATACGAATGATTCTTATGCCCGTTATGGTGGTGCTGTTTTATTTCGGATTCTATATATCCGCAGCGGCAGTGTTTCTTATTGCGGCGTTTACCGATATGCTTGACGGCAAAATCGCCCGCAAGCGGGGGCTTGTTACCACGTTCGGGAAGTTTGTTGACCCGCTGGCGGATAAACTTATCAATCTTGCGGCAATTATTCTTATTGCGGTACATATTTCAAAAAACGGCTCGGTGATTTACGGCGTTTTTGCAACCGTTACCGCCTTGGTAATAGTTTCAAGGGAAGTTATCATAACAAGTTTCCGCGCTCTTGCGGCAAGTGAGGGTACGGTAATTGCGGCGGATAAACTGGGCAAAATCAAAACGGTATTTCAGGACATAGCGATAGTTGCGCTTTTTCTTGATGCATCAGTGCTTTCAAACATTCCCTTTGCGGGCGAACTTCTGCACTGGACGGGCGCTGCAATGCTTGCCGCGGCGCTTGCACTTACAATACTTTCGGGAATAAATTATTTTGTTGCGAACAGGGAACTTGTATCAAAAATAAAGGAAGATATATGAAAGAACTCTTTGACCTGCTTTTAAGAAAAAACATAACCGTTGCTACGGCTGAATCCTGTACAGGCGGAAATATCGCCGCGGAGTTTGTTTCTTATCCGGGGATATCAAGCGTGTTTCTTGCCGGGCTTGTAACATACGCAAACAGCGCAAAGGAAAACATTTTGGGCGTCTTGCCCGAAACGCTTGAAAATTTCGGCGCGGTAAGCGCGGAATGTGCGGGCGAAATGCTTGCAGGATGCCAAAACGCAACAGGTGCTCAGGCGTGCATATGTACCACGGGCATTGCGGGTCCCGGCGGCGGAAGTGCAAAAAAACCGGTAGGGCTTGTGTACGTGGGCGTAAGATATAAAAACAAAAACACAATAAAAAAATGCCTGTTCAAAGGCGGACGGGAAGACGTAATTAAAAAGGCGGCGCAATTTGCGCTGAATCTACTTTTAGAAATAATTTTATCGGAGGAAAATGACAATGGCTGAAAAGGAAGTTTTGAGCGAAAAACAAAAGGCACTGCAAACCGCGCTTACGGGAATAGAAAAGCAGTTCGGCAAAGGCTCAATAATGAAACTCGGCGACGCGGCGGACAGGATAAACGTACAGGTAATACCCACCGGATTTATTCAGATTGACACTGCGCTGGGCGCGGGCGGAATTCCGAGAGGAAGAATTACCGAAATCTACGGTCCCGAATCGTCGGGTAAAACAACGCTTACACTGCACATAATAGCACAGGCGCAGAAAAACGGCGGTATCGCCGCATTTATCGATGCCGAGCACGCGCTTGACCCTGTTTATGCGTCGGCACTGGGCGTTGATATTGACAATCTTTACGTTTCACAGCCCGACACGGGCGAACAGGCACTTGATATCTGCGAGGCGCTTGCACGCAGCAACGCGGTGGACCTTATCGTAATCGACTCCGTTGCCGCACTCACCCCGAAGGCGGAAATCGAGGGCGATATGGAATCTTCAACCGTAGGTTTACAGGCAAGGCTTATGTCAAGAGCATTAAGAAAGATAACGGCGGTTGTGGGCAAGTCCAACACGGCAGTAATTTTCATCAACCAGTTGCGCGATAAAATCGGCGTTATGTACGGCAACCCCGAAACCACCACGGGCGGTAAGGCGCTTAAATTCTTTGCGTCGGTGCGTATCGATATCCGCAAGGGCGAGGCAATTAAAAACGGCAGTGAGCAGATAGGCAACAAGTGCCGCATAAAGATAGTTAAAAATAAAGTTGCGCCGCCGTTCAAAACAGCGGAAGTGGATATGATTTTCGGCAAGGGCATTTCAAGGGAAAGTTCGCTGCTTGAATTTGCAATTGACAGCAAAATTATCGATAAGAGCGGTTCCTGGTTCTCATATAAGGGCGAAAGAATCGGTCAGGGCAAGGACAACGCAAAAGAGTTTCTGCTTTCGCACCCCGAAGTTATGGAAGAGGTTGAAAACAAACTCCGCGAAACGATCATTTCGGGCAACAGCGCGCCCAAGGACGACCTTGACGGAGACGATTGATATTTATGGGCAAATGGTACAATAAAATCTTTGTGGGCAATCCCGACAAAGAGGATTTTACGTCAAAAGACCTGCCGGGCGACAGAATAGAGCAGTTCTTTGACGTTATAAAACTTCGGTTCCTTGAAATGGTCAAGGGAAATCTCGTTTACGCACTGTTTTCGCTGCCGCTTGTAATCTGGACGCTGTTTTTTTGGTATATGATATCGCAGGCGGACAAGAGCGATGTAATGTCCCTTATTTCGGACGACAGAGCGCTCCGCCTGTATTTACTGGTGAGCATTCCGCTTTATGCAATAATGGGACCCGCAAAGGCGGGACTTCATTACTGTTTGCGCAACTGGGTATGGAACGAGCGCGCCACGATAGGCGACCACTTCTGGAAAGAGTTCAAACGCAGTTGGTGGAAATCAATGGTGCTTAACCTTGTTTCGGCAATGGTGCTTTTTGCGGCTGTATGGTGGATTTCGTTTTTTATACTGAATTCGGAAAAATATCCCGCCATGCGGATAGGCGCAATAATCGTTGTCATAATTGCGGTTGTGTATTTTATGTCAAGCATATATCACTTCCCGCAACTTGTAACGTACAACCTTACGTTAAGGCAAATTTATAAAAACTCCTTCATTTATACCGTCGTTCAGTTTCCGCGCACGTTACTTGCAGTGCTTATTTATGTTGCACTGGTCTTTTTGTGCTACGTTTTAAGACAGGTACTGCTTGTGGTGGCAATGTCGATAGGTATGTCCTTTGTGTTCCTCGGACAGACGGTTTATTCAAACTTCCTGTTTGATAAGTATGTAAACCCGCCGGAAGCAAGGCGGAGAGGTATGTCGCCGGAGCCTAAAAAAAGGAGCAAACGCTGATGCAGTACAGCGAACTTGCCGAAGTTTACGATTCCCTTATATATGATATGCCCTATGAAAAGTGGGCGGATTTCATTGAAAAGAATTCTTCGGGCGATGTACTTGAACTTGCCTGCGGAACGGGTAATTTAACAAAACTGCTTGCAAAAAGGCGCAGCGTTACGGCGCTTGATATTTCGCCCGAAATGTTAAGAATTGCGGACGGAAAACTCCGCGCTTTGGGCAGACGCGTGCGCTTTGTTCAGGGCGATATGCGTACATTCGCACTTAATAAACCGGTAAATACCGTTGTTTGCGCCTGTGACGGCATAAATTACTTAACTGACGCTGACAGCGTAAAACGCGCGTTTATAAATGTGCGTAAGAGTCTGAATTCGGGCGGAACGTTTATTTTTGATATAAGCAGTTATTATAAACTTTCAAAAATGAATAACGAACTGTATTCCGAGGATACCGATGATGTAACGTATATATGGCGGAATTCCTTTGAAAACGATATTCTTAATATGGACATTACGTTTTTCGTTACCGATGACGGCGAAAATTATACCCGCTTTGACGAAACACACGTTCAGCGGGCGCACAGGACTGACGAACTTGCACGCCTTTTGCGGGAGTGCGGTTTTGAAGAAATAAAAATTACGGACGATTACAGTGAAACAGAAGTGAAAAATGATTCTCTGCGCATAACTTTTTGCGCAAAGGCGAGGTGAAAAATATGAATGACCAGATTCTGCACGCCCTTATATTCGACGGTAACGCGGCAATGCTTATGATAAACGCTTCCGACGCAACGGATGAAGCAAAAAAACTTTTGAATTTATCCGACAGCGTTACCTGCGTACTGGGGAGACTTTTCTGTGCCGGCGCAATGCTTGCACAAAGGAATAAAAGCGAATCGGAAAAACTTACGCTTATTTTTTCCGGCGGCGGACCTGCGGGCAAACTGCTTGTAACTGCCGATAATGCGGGCAATGTTAAAGGCTGTGCCGATGTTCCCGACGCGTGCAGACTTCAACAAAACGTTTCCGTTACCGCGGTTGCGGGGAAGGACGGACAACTTACGGTTATAAGGGATAACCCCAAAGGCGAACCTTATGTTGGGGTATGTAATCTTGTTTCGGGAGATATAACCCGTGACTTTGCTGCATATCTTGTTACAAGCGAGCAGCAGCCGGCGGCGGTTGCCCTTGATGCGGGATTCCGTGGCGGCAAAACCGTGTGCGGCGGCATTATGGTGCTTCCTCTGCCGGGCTGTCCTGACGGCGTAATAGATAAAATTGAAGAAAAGATAAGCAAAACCGACGATTTGCTTGATAAGATGCTGTATCATCTTTCCCTTGAAGAAATGGCGTTCGATATGTTCTGGGACGTGGGGATAAAACCTCTTGAAACCGTTCCCATGCAGTATAAATGCGACTGTTCGCGGGAAAGATTTGAAAGCGGTCTGATTTCCTTAGGAAAAAAGGAACTGCTCTCACTGGCGGCGGAAAACAGGAATACCGAGGTTTGCTGCCGTTTCTGCAATAAGAAATATGTGTTTACGCCGGAAGAAATAAATCAACTTGCAAAGGGAATATAAATGGTAAATATATCATCGGGGCTTAACAGGCGCGGACACCGTGAACTCTATGACGGTCGGTTCGATAAAGCCGTGGAGTACTTCTTTAAGGCGTATCTTTCCGGCGGCGACACGGCAAACACAATGGATTTGATATACGCTCTTAACCAGAACGCGGATTATATCCGCGCTTTGGAGTTTTGTTACGCACTTTTGGGCAAGGGCGTAAGCGAGGACAGGGGAATGCTTTATTTCCTCTGTGCCGAAGCATTCGGCGGAGCGGGCTCGGTTGAGGGCTGCGGGCAAATGCTTATAAATTCGCTTAAAGTCGAACCCGAGGGCAGAGCATCGGAAGACGCGAGGGCTTTTTTGAAAGACCTTGTGCAGAAATATTCCGTTAACGAAAAGAACGGCTTCTCGGAAGAACTTACAATGGGCGAATCCAACGGGATTACGGAAGCACCGTTTTTGTCGATGGATTCCTATCAGTGCATAGTGGATATAAGCACGCTTGCAAATGAGGGCAAGTTTGATGCTGCACTCCGCCGCGCGGAAAAGGAAATCGAAAACGGGAATTTCAGCATTGCCGTGCTTAATGCGGGCATTATGCTTGCAAGTGAGACGGGCGACAGGCGTTTTCTGAAAAGGTGTGCCGAGCGGTTCAGGTTTGTTGAGGACTATACTCTTGCCGAGATTCGCACTCTTGCCTATGATATGACGGTGCTTAATGATGATGATGCAGCCTATACCGTGTACAAGGAACTCTATTCAAAAGAGAGCGGCGAAAGGGACATTGCATATGCCTTTGCAATAGCGTGTTTCCGCATGGGGCAAAAGGAGTATGCAAGGGAGATTATGAGCGGTGTTGCCTCCGGCGCAGGCGGTGTAGGCCCTGCCGCCCATGCCCTGAACGGCATGGAAGAATACAATTACTCGGTGCGCTACTCCAAAAAAGAAGAAGAGGAATTTGCACGAATTCTTTTAAGTGACGAGCCGCTTAAAAAAGACCCGATGTTTGTTGAGGATCTTTTTGAGTTTGCAAGATACTCGGAATATACAAATGCGTTTATAGATAAGGCTGATACAACGTATGTTTATTATGAATTTGCTTTGCGCAGACTTGCGATTGCCCCGGAAGTAAACCTGTTTATGCGGGCAAAAGCGGCGCAGAAATTAAGCGAAAGTTTTGATAAGGTGTTCCTTAACACGGGAACGGATATTATACTTTATACCGGCGCGGTCGGGTCGGTTATAACCAAATTCTTTGAAAGGAATTTTGAAAAGTGAAAGAACTTATAGATTTTGACGGTCAGTTTAACGAATATCTTGAACAGTGGTCCGAAGAAATGCTTAAAAAGGGCAAAAAACCCGAAGAAATCGAATCGGAAATGCCCCGTATTTACGAAGAATGGGCAAAAGAAGCACAAAAATATTTTGAGGAACTTTCTGCCGAGGAACTTGTAAAAATGCTCGGCGCGTATATGGACGAGGAATGCGGTGTTCCCGATATTTTAACCGAGAAAATCGCGCTTACTGCCGCGTGCGAACAACTTGTTTTTGATATGCTGCGTGAAGAACGCAGTGAAAACGATAAAATTGTACTTATGAACATACTTGCAGATATGGGCTCGTCACTGCCTGCCGAGGAATACATACGTATAGTTCGCAGAAATGACGATGAGCAGATGTCCGATGCCGCGGCGGAAGCACTGAAATATATGCACGGGGCGGAAGACAGGATTCTTCAAGCTTGCGACGAAGAGGACGACCCGGAGGTAAAGGAAAAACTGATGTATGCGCTTGTGTATTCCGAGCCGAAAGTAAAGGGGTTGGCGCAGCGCCTTAATGCGCTTATGGAAGAAAGCCCCCGCAAAGCGGTTGTAGCGGGACTGATGTCCTACTACGGCGACGAGAAGTGCCTTGACGCCCTTAAAAAGGCGGAAAACGACAAGAATATAGATTATATCGATTATGTTGAAATCTGCGACGCCATAGAGGCGCTGGGTGGCGAAACCGCGCGGGACAGGGAATTCAACGGCGACGGGTATTACGAGATGGTACAGAACGGCGGGCTTGAATGAAGTATTTTGCCGTAATGCCTTTTTCGATGGAACGGGCGGTAAAACAGGAACTTGAACGAATGAAAGTTGAAGTTTCGGGCGTAAGCGAGGGCAAGGTTTTCTTTTTGGGAAACACCGAAACTCTTGCAGACGTTTGCGTGAATCTGCGCTCGGGCGACAGGGTTTTCAGGGAAATCACGTCATTTACCGCGGTTACCTTTGACGAACTTTTTGATAATATCCGCAAAATCGGCTGGGCTGAAATTATTGCTCCCAACGGCAAAATCAACGTGAGCGCAAAGTGCGCGAAATCAACGCTTATGAGCCCGTCGGACGTGCAGAAAATAAGCAAAATGGCAATAGTTAAGGCAATGCAGGCGTCGGGCATAAAGCGCGTAAGCGAAACCGGCAGCGCGTACCCGGTTGATATTCACATAAACAAGGATAACGTTACGGTTGCGCTTGATATGTGCGGGGTATCGCTTCATAAAAGAGGTTACAGGGTCAAAAACGCTGAGGCACCGCTAAGGGAGACGCTTGCGGCAGGTTTGATAGAATTAAGCGGCTGGCGGGGCGATAACGGCTTTGCGGACCCGTTCTGCGGCTCCGGAACGCTTGTGATTGAGGCTGCAATGAAAGCACTTAACATCGCGCCGGGTATGAACAGGGACTTTATTTGCGAGAATTTTAAGAATATTGACAGGCGCGTGTTTGATAATGCACGAAAAAAAGCGAAGAATTCCGTGCTTGACAAAAAGATTTTTGTTTGCGGCGGCGATATCCTGCCTGAAATGGCTGAAATGACGCAGTTCCACGCCGAAAGGGCGGGAGTGGACAGGTTTATATCCGTTGAACAGTGCGCGGCAAAATACAGTTACCCTCAATGCGAAATGGGGGTGCTTATTACAAATCCGCCGTACGGTGCGCGGCTTAAACCTGAAATGAACGAACTGTATTCTCAGATAAATCAGGTTATCGAAAACTACTCTTTGTGGAATAAATTTTTCTTTTCGGGCGACAAAAATTTTGAAAAAAACGCGGGAAAACGGGCAGACAAGACCCGCAGATTCTATAACGGCAACATAGAATGCAATCTATTTAATTATTTTTGCGAAAAGTGAAAAAAGCGGTTGACAAGAATCGTACTTTTGTATATAATAAGCAAGCATTGAGTTTGAAATGCATTGAGTTGTTTGTAAAATGGCGCCTTGGTCAAGAGGCCTAAGACATCGCCCTTTCACGGCGGTAACAGGGGTTCGAATCCCCTAGGCGTCACCATTTTTTCTGGGCTTTTAGCTCAGCTGGTCAGAGCGGTCGGCTCATAACCGATTGGTCCGGGGTTCGAGTCCCTGAAGGCCCACCAGCACAAACAACTCTTTTTATGCCTTGGTAGCTCAGTCGGTAGAGCAGGGGACTGAAAATCCCCGTGTCGGTGGTTCGATTCCGCCCCAAGGCACCAAAGGTGCTGGTGTAGCTCAATTGGTAGAGCAGCTGATTTGTAATCAGCAGGTCGCGGGTTCGAGTCCCATCACCAGCTCCAACTTAATACGGAGAGATTCCCGAGCGGCCAAAGGGAGCAGACTGTAAATCTGCCGTCTTCGACTTCGATGGTTCGAATCCATCTCTCTCCACCATAAAATCTTTGTGGCTTATGTTACGAAGATTTTTTTGTATTTATAATAAAACGGAGAGAAAAATGAAGCCGATTGAGGTAATAGCCCAGGGAATAGGAATTTTGGCAATGCTGTTTAACGTTGCCTCCTATCAAAGTAAAAGCCAAAAGAAAATTTTTGCGTTGCAGTTGTGCGGAGCGATACTTTTTTCAGGCAACTTTTTGATGCTCGGCGCCATAGGAGGGGGCATTCTTAATTTTCTGTCGGCGGTACGTGCTGCGGTCTTTCTTTATAAAGAAAAGTTAAAAGCGGACCGCCTCCCGTGGCTGTTTGCTTTTACGGCACTGTATATAACGGCATATATTCTTAACTTTACCGTCCTTAAAAAGGAACCTACCCCGTACAACCTTGCAGTGGAGTTGCTGCCGGTAATCGGTATGACTGCCCTTAACATCGGATTTATGTTGAAAAATGCGGCAGACGTTCGCCGGTGCGGTTTAATCAGCTCACCTTCGTGGCTTATTTATAATATTATATTCGGTTCATGGGGTGCAATTATTTGTGAGGTGCTTTCACTGATATCCATTATTCTGGGTATTTTTCGCCATGATATTAAAAGGAAGGGCACCGCACAGTAATATTTATTATAAAGAAACGGATGCCTTTTGACATCCGCAATCGCAGCAAACAGGCGACTGCCGTATTATTAGGAGGAATATTGACGTGCTGTATTTTTCCTCACTGCTTAAAAATGAAAATCTGTTTTCCGCACTGAAAAATGCGGGAGAGGAGTTTGCATACCTGAACGGAACAAAGGATATCTGGGCCAGGGATTATATGCCTGTTAAAAGTGCGGGGAATGAGTTTGTTTCATTCTCGTACAGCCCGTCATACTTAAAAGAATTTGATGATTTGCGTACGGATTATTTCAGGGATGTTTACCCTTTTATCGGAATTGCGGCAGAACGGTCGGATATCCGGCTTGACGGCGGCAACACAGTGTTTTCACCGCAAAAAAGAAAAGTGATTATAACCGACAGATTTATTGACGAAAACCCGGAATACACTCCCGATGTACTGATTCGCAAAACAGAAAATCTGCTCGGCGCGGAAGTAATAATAATCCCGGCGCTTAAAAGTGATATTACCGGACACGCAGACGGAGTTGTGAGGTTCATAAATGAAAATGCCGTTGCAGGCAACAGCACGGCATATAAAAACGGGTATGAGCAAAAAGTTAAAAAAGTACTTAAAACCCACGGAATTGATACGGTCGATTTTCCGTATTTTGAATCTGGCGGGATAAGTGCGCAAGGGTGCTACATAAATTTTCTGAAAACTGAAAACAACATATTTTTGCCTGTTTTTAACTGCAAAACGGATGCCTCTGCCGTAAGTGCGGCAAAGATTATTTTTAATATGAATGTTATTCCGGTAGAAATAAACAGTATTGCACGCTGCGGGGGCGGACTTAACTGCATAAGTTGGGAAACGTGATAATCCCGCACAGTTACATAAATATGCATAATTGCACACAGATAAATATTTGCCGATAAGCCCTGAAAAACCGATAAAAAATGCACCCCGGGAGACGGGCACTGTGCGGAATGCCCGGGGTAAGGCAGATAAGTATCGGATGATTGTTTTTCCTAAAAAAATAAAGCAGTACGGATGAG
This sequence comes from uncultured Clostridia bacterium, assembly GCA_934434555.1. GTDB lineage: Bacteria > Bacillota > Clostridia > Christensenellales > QALW01 > UMGS1322. Next base: position 76,943 of record CAKRZX010000004.1, on the reverse strand, counting down.
CCCGTACTGTTTGTCGCAATAAATTCTGTATTAAATAAATTTATCAATTAAATTCTGCCCGCCGTATCGTATAATAAATTTTGCAAGGTCATCCATGGCTTTAATATAAAGGCGGCGGCAGTGGCGGCGGGATATGCCTGCCTTATCGGCATATTCCTGAACGCCTGATTTTTTTCCTGCACGGTAATAAATAATGTGACCGCTACGGGTTCCCCGCAGTTTTTCAAATGCACAGACAACGGGCTTTAATTCCATAATCGCCCGGTCCTTTTCCTGACCGAGTGCGGCGGTATCCTCCATATATCCGCTACGTCGCCTGAGACCCGCACCGCGGACTATATCGCGGGGGGCGATATTATAAAAAGACATATAATCAAAACAACCGGCAGATGTTAAAAATATCTGCCGGCCGCTTAAAACTTAATTTTCATTTTTATATTTGTCTATAAACAGGGACACGCCGAGTTTAAGAATTTCCATTTGCGAATGAAGATAATATTCGTCTTCAAACATTGCGTAATGAACGCAGGCGCGGACGAAAATGAATATCAGCGGTGTTATTACCGTGTACGGAATGCCGATTTTCGGTTCAAGCATTTTCGCGTATGCCGTGTAGCGTTCGTTTACGCCCTCAAAGAATTTCTTGCCGTGCTCAATGTACTTCGGCAGAGTGTAAACCTGGTACATAAGACGGTATTTTTTGCCGTGCTTCTCCTTTGTCCAGTGGGGAACTTCTTCAATAAAGCGCATAACGTCCCAGGGATCGGTAGGGGCCTTTGCCATAAAGTCGTCTTCGACCTTGCTCATGCAGTATGCGGTTGACTCTATAATCAGTTCGTCAAGATTCTTGAAATACGAATATAAATTTCCCTGCGTACAGCCGCATGCTTCCGCAAGCATTTTTATGCCCGTGCCGGTCAGACCGTGTTCGGCATAACAGTCAAAGCATTTTTCCATTATCGCAATTTTCTTTTCGTTGTGAGCCGTTCTCATATACTTTCCCGTCCAAAAATTTTTATTTAATATATTATAACATATATATTGACAAAATGCAATGATATAAAAAACAATTGTTTTTGCGTTCGGGGGACTTGTTTATACACAGAAACTTGATTTTGGGTTCAAAATGTGATATACTGTGTAAAAATACTTACCGACTTGGAAGTTTGCAAAAAATTAAATCATTCAACTATAACAGCAATGCTCATTGAACTTGGTGCGCTGGAAGAGCGAAACGATTTTGCGGGCAAAACAATAAAGCGTCCCACGAAAACGGGGAATATAATGGGAATATTTGTTGAAACCCGAAATGGTTTGAGGGGCAAATATGATGTTGTAGTTTACACTAAACGGGCGCAGCAGTTTATCATAGATAATATGGACGTGATTATTGAAAAAGCTGCGGAGAAAAACACCCGCCCGCCTGAAAATCAGGGCAAGCCGTGGACAGAGGAAGAGGAAAACGAACTGAAAACAATGTGCGAAGACAAAATGCCCTTGCCCGGTATTGCGGCAAAACTTATGCGCTCAAATTCTTCGGTGCGGACAAGGTTAAAGAAACTCGGGTCAGAATAACAAAAGCCCTCGTGCGTTAGACGCGCGGGGGCTTTTATAAAATCAGCCGAGAGAAATTTCCTTTTTGGCTTCCGCCGAGGCGTAAACAGCGCCTATGATTTTTGAAACGTTTATTGTTTCTTCGGGCTTTACAATAAGTTTTTCTTTGCCTTTAAGCACGTTGCGGAGATTGTCAAAAAGATAATAATGCCCCTGAAACGGTTTGCCGGCATAGTCCATGGTTTCGTTTTCAAAATGCGATATTTCGTCAATGCCTTTAATAAAGCAGTTTTGCGGAATCATTATCCCGCCCTTTGTGCCGCTTAAACGTATGTCAGACGCTTCGGGCAGATTTGACGCCCATGCAACAATAAAGTTCACGCGGGCGTTGTTCTCAAAAAGAATACTGCCCGAGGAAAAATCTTCAACGTCCATTTCGTCAGGATTAAACGGACGCTTGTATCTGACGTCGCCGGTAAGCGCGCCGCTTTCTTTAAGCGTTCCCGTTTCGCTTGCAAAGAATTTTCCGCAGGTTGCGCAAACGGATGCTGCTTTCGGGTTGCCCATAAGCCACAGCACCGCGTCAATCATATGCACGCCTATGTCGGCAAATGCACCGCCGCCGGAATATTCTTTTATATGAAATTTGCCCCAGGTGGGAATTCCTCTGCGGCGCACGCGTGTAAGGTCGCCGTAGAAGATATCGCCGAGTTTCCCCTCATCAATGAGTTTTTTTGCCGCAAGACGGTCGGGGGTGAACCGCATAGTCTGGCACACGGTTAAGAAAACGCCTTTTTGCTTAGCGGTGTTAAACAGTTCTTCGGCTTCCGCGCCGGAAAAAACAAGAGGCTTTTCACAGGCAACGTTTGCGCCGTATTCAAGAGCAAGGCGTGTGTATTTTCCGTGCATAAAGTTGGGAGCGCAGACCGAAACCAAGTCGGGCTTTTCCTTTTTCAGCATTTCTTCCGCGTCGGTGTAAAAGGCGGGAATTCCGTGCCTGTTTGCGGTGTCGGCGGCAATTTCTTTGTTGAAATCGCACACCGCGCAAATAAAAAAGTCGCTGTCAAAATATTTGTATGCGGGAATGTGCGCCGAATTTGCTATCATTCCGCAGCCGATAATGCAAACCTTATACATTTTTCACCTCGTCAAGAAAACCGAAAGTCTCGTTTTCGGGCTTTGTCGCACGGTATTCAAGCCCGATAAAGCCGTCATAATCAAGTTTGTTTATTTCACGCAGAATGCTTACGTAATCAACGTTTCCCGTACCGGGTTCGTGCCTGCCCGGAACGTCGGCAACGTGGAAATGCCCGATGATATCTATGTTCTCCCGTATTTCGTCAAGGCTGAAATCGCCGGTCATATTCTGATGATAAATATCGTAGAGCATTTTTACGTTTTTGCAGTTAAGTTTCCTTAAAAGCGAAAAAATCGGTTTGGCGTAGGGCATGGAATAGCCCTTGCGGTCAACGGCGTTCAGCGGCTCAATAAGCAGATTTACGTTCTCTTTTTCAATAATAGGAATGGCGGCGTTAAGGCATAAAAGCACGTTTTCTTCCGAATACGCCGCGTTTTCGCCGATAAGCACAATCAATCCTCGGGCATTCAGTGCTTTATATACGGGAATGCTCTCGTTAAGGGCTTTTATAAAGTCGTCCGCTCTGCCGCTGTTAAGTATTCCGCGGGATAAATCATAGGAAAGTTCTTTTTCTGCGGAATCAAGATTGAATATCGAAACGGGGGTATTTTTTATTCTTTCGATATCTCTGCCGCGCCAGAACCAGAACTCGGCGGCGTCAAAGCCGAACTCACGGACTTTGTCAAGCCTGTCGTAAAAGTCAATGTGCGAAAACATCATATCAATACAAACGCTTACTTTCATATTTTAGTACCTGATATCGTCAAAGTCGATGTGCGGCCAAGTTTTGGGAGCAGTGCCTATCTCGGGCAGTTTGAGCGTTACGCCGCCCATCATGGCGCTTTTGTGGGCGTATATGCCCGTAATCGTATAGTGTGCCGCCATCCACGGGTCAACAGGCGGCAGTTTGCCCGTTTCAACTGCGCGGACAAAATCGTCCACAAGAAAGAAATGGGAGCCGTTATGACCTGTGGGTATACTGCCGGTTTTTGCACCGAGCGACTGCAATTCTTTCGGCAGACGGGCAACGTTGTGCACATTTGAAAAGCCGGTCATATAAAGATAATTCGTTCGTCCCTCGCCGTTTTTAAGGGCTTCTTTATCGCGGATAAAATTGAACGTGTTTATTTCGTCACTTACATCAATAGAGGTGAACTCGTGATTGTATGCGTCGTTGCGGCTGAAAAGGTGCTGATTTCCGCTGCATTCGTATGCGCCTGTGTCGCCGTAAAGCCCCGTTATATAGGACGTGGGACGAACGGTGCCCACCCGCCTGAATTCGTTTATTCTCGCAATTCCGCCCTTGCTCATATTAAGTATGGCGGTTTCGTTTGAAAACGGATTGTCCCAGTCGTTGTTTCCCGCACCGTAAATGCCGTCGCCGCGGGTGTCTGTATAGCCGAAGCAGGTAACGTCAACGGGGTAGTCGTCTATTGAAGAAAACAGCATTGACATTGAATGTGTTGCATAGTACATAGGCGGAATGCCCGCAACCCGCTTCCAACTTTCACCCTGTGAAGCAAAAGTTCTGAACATATCGGCAATATCGTGATAGTACTGGGCTTCGCCGTAAACGAATTTGCCGAATCTGCCCTTTCTGTATTCGCGTCTGCACCACTCGGCACAGGGAAAGTAATAACAGGTTTCCGCCATCATATAAATCAGATGTTTTTCCTTTGCAAGACGCAGAATTTCAAACACTTCGTCCTCGGTTATGCCCATGGGAACGGCGGAAAAAACGTGTTTGCCCTCGTTTAGAGCCTTTATTACCATAGGTCCGTGCTGATGACGCTGTGAAAAAATCGCCACGCAGTTCAAATCCGTTTCATTTTCAAGCATTGTGTCGTAATCGGCATACATTTTTATGCCGAATTCCCGTTCGATTTCACTGCGCCGTTCCTCTATGATTTCCGCACCCACCGCTTTTTCAACAAGCGGGTGATTGAGCCAGATATCCATATAACTTTTTGAAAATTCGCCGAAACCGACGATACCTATTTTTAATGCCATAATAAAGTCCCCCTTATATTACAATACCAGTATAGCACATTCCGAAAAAAATAATATGGACAAAACAATTTGTTTTTTGTATAATATAACAAAAAAGCAGACGGGAGAATTTTATGGACGACCTGATTTATGAGGCATTGGGCAAGGATATGAACGTGTCGGATATTTTTGTGCGGCACGACCACCCGATACACGGAAACAAAAAGTATTTCGACGTACCCAAAGGCGTGCGACTCTGCCAGCGGTTTATGTATGTGCTTGACGGCAAAACGGGATTCTGCTTTTTTAATAAAGACGGCGAAAAAGTAACCGTAAAGGCGCAAAAGGGCGATGTTATCTACCTTCCTACCGATTTTGCCTACACTTCGTACTGGGAAGACCCGGCTGTAATAGACCATATTTATATTGAATTTAATCTATTTGACGGGTCTGAACCCGTTATGTTAAGTGATTCGATTTTTGTTATCGCGTCCGACGAATTCGGCGTAATACAGCCGCTTTTTTGCGCAATGAACAATGAATTTTCGTCAAACGTACTGGGCAGTAAAATAAAATGCCGAAGTCTGTTTTTTGAGATTCTGCATTTGCTGCTTATAAATTATCTTGATACAAAATGCCAAAGCGAAAAGAATTCCGTGCTGACGGGAATAATCTATATCGATAACCATTATACCGAAGAAATTTCCGTAAACGAACTTGCAAAAATGTGCAATATGTGTCCGTCGGGGTTCAGGCAGAAGTTCTTTAACGAAAAGGGAATGACGCCGATAGAATACAGGAATTATCTGCGGATAAAAAGAGCCGCCGAACTTCTGCGTGACGGCGGATATACCGTTTCGGAAGCGGCGGAAAGAGTGAATATTCCGGACATTTTCTATTTTACAAAACTGTTCAAACGTTATTTTTCCGTACCGCCGGGCAGGTACAGAAGAGGGAAAAGGTAAAAACTGAACATTAAAGTGATTCACGAAAAAATACTGCCGCAATAACATCTGCGACGGTATTTTTTATAAGTCCGTTTTTATGCTGTCACGGAAACAGTCGGGGTATTCCGTTACCGAAATTGCGGATATTCTGGGCTTTTGCAATCCCGGACATTTTTCATCTGCGTTTAAGAGAAAATACGGGGTTTCGCCAAACAGATACAGAAAAGAACAGAAAACAGCCCTGCTGCGGAGTTTACAGCAGGGCTTGAATATTAAATTGCTACTATGTTAAGCAGTTTTCCGGGCACGGCAACAATTTTCTTTACCGTCTTGCCCTCAACAAGCGCTTTTACGGTGTCGTTTGTTTCAACAAGGGCTTCCATAGCCTGTCTGTCAAGGTCGGCGGGAATCATCAGTTTTGCCTTGATTTTTCCGCAAATCTGAACGACTATTTCAACTTCGTCCTGTTTCAGTTTGCTTTCATCATATTCGGGCCACTTTGCGGCGTAAAGTCTGCCCTCAAAGCCGCAGTTCTGCCACATCTCTTCGGTGATGTGGGGCGAAACGGGGTTAAGAAGCGTTAAAAGCACTTTAAGTTCGTCACGCCTTACATTTCCGAATTTATAAAGTTCGTTTACGTACGACATCATTGCGGCAATGGCGGTATTGAACTTCATCGCCTCAAAGTCTTCGGAAACTTTCTTTATGGTTGCGTGAAGAAGCGATTCTCTCTGCCTGTCGGCGGGAACGTCTGCAATCATATCCTGTAAGCGCCATATGCGTTCAAGGAATCTGCGGCAGCCCATAGCACCCTTTGTGGACCAGGGAATCGCCTGGTCAAACGCGCCCATAAACATTTCATACATTCTGAACGCGTCCGCGCCCATCTGGTCTACTATGTCGTCGGGATTGATTACGTTTCCGCGGGATTTACTCATTTTCTCGCCGTTTTCGCCTAAAATCATACCGTGGCTTGTACGCTTTTTGTAGGGCTCCTTGGTGGGAACAATGCCTAAGTCGTAAAGGAAACGGTACCAGAAACGGGAATAGAGCAGGTGGAGCGTGGTGTGCTCCATACCGCCGTTATACCAGTCAACGGGAAGCCAGTATTTCATCTTTTCGGGGTCGGCTATGGCGTGGCTGTTGTGGGGGTCAACGTAGCGGATAAAGTACCACGATGAACCCGCCCACTGGGGCATGGTATCGGTTTCGCGCACCGCTTTGCCGCCGCAGTGGGGGCAGGTGGTGTTGACCCAGTCGGTAAGTTTAGCCAGCGGCGACTGTGCGTCCGCCGTGGGAATAAAGTCGTCGGTGTGAGGAAGTTTAAGGGGCAGTTCCTCTTCGGGAATCGGCACCCAGCCGCACTTGTCGCAGTGAACAAGGGGAATGGGTTCGCCCCAGTAGCGCTGACGTGAGAATACCCAGTCGCGGAGTTTGTAGTTTACCTTTGCTTCGCCTATGCCTTTTTCGGTAAGATATTCTGTTATCTTTGCCTTTGCCTCTTTTACGGTAAGGCCGTTAAGGAAGTCGCTGTTTACCATTGTGCCGGTTGCGATATCAGAGAACGCCGCTTCCGTTACGGGAACGGGACTTCCGCCCACAACTTCCACAATGGGAAGATTGAATTTTTTTGCAAATTCCCAGTCGCGCTCGTCGTGTGCGGGAACAGCCATTATGGCGCCGGTGCCGTATGACATAAGTACGTAGTCGGAAACCCAGACGGGAATTTCTTTTCCGTTTACGGGGTTGATTGCCGTAATGCCTTTAAGGGCAACACCTGTTTTTTCTTTGGCGGTTTCGGTGCGCTCAAAGTCGCTCTTTCTCTGCGCCGCCTCACGGTATGCAAGAACTTCGTCTATATTGCCGATTTTGTCTTTCAGTTCGTCAATCATCGGGTGTTCGGGCGAAATTACCATATACGTTGCGCCGAAAAGCGTGTCGGGGCGGGTGGTATAAACCGTAAGGGGTTTGCCGTAAGCGGGAACTTCAAACTTAACCTGTGCGCCGGTACTTTTGCCTATCCAGTTGCGCTGCTGGGTCTTTACTTTTTCTATAAAGTCAACGTCGTCAAGCCCGTCAAGTAGTTTTTGGGCGTAGTCGGTTATCCTTAACATCCACTGACTTTTCGTTTTGCGTATAACTTCGCCGCCGCAGCGCTCGCACACGCCGCCTACGACCTCTTCGTTTGCAAGACCTACGTTGCAGGAAGTACACCAGTTTATGGCAATCTCGCTTTTATATGCAAGCCCTTTCTTGAACAGTTGCAGAAAAATCCACTGAGTCCACTTGTAATAATCCGGGTCGGTGGTGTTTACTTCCCTTGAATAGTCAAAGGAAAAGCCTATCTTTTTAAGCTGTTCCCTGAACCGGTCTATGTTCTTCTTCGTAACGATTTCGGGGTGAATCTTATTTTTTATTGCGTAGTTTTCCGTGGGCAGACCGAAAGCGTCCCACCCGATGGGATAGAGCACGTTATAGCCCTGCATACGGCGCTTTCTTGCTATAATGTCAAGAGCGGTATTGCTCCGCGGGTGACCTACGTGAAGCCCCTGTCCCGACGGATAGGGGAACTCTATAAGCCCGTAGAATTTAGGCTTGTCCGTGCGGGAATCGTCGGCTTTGAACGCCTGCTCGCTTTCCCAGATATCCTGCCACTTTTTCTCTATTTCCTGATGAACGTAAGGTTTTGACATACTGTTTTCCTGCCTTAAATATGTGATTTCATTATTATATTGTATACGCCCGATATTGTCAAACAATATCAGATATTTTCTTTGATAATACGGGGTAAATCCGCGGGTGAACCGGCAATAAAATCGGCGTTGGCTTTAAGAAGTTCGTCTTTTCCGCCGTAGCCCCACGCCGCGCCTATCGCTTTTATGCCCGCACCGTGAGCGCCTGAAATATCGCTTGCACGGTCGCCTGCCATAATGCTCTGTGCCGGATTTTCTTCAATAAGTTTTTTCAGCACTTCCGCCTTGCCGGGATATGCAACCGTCATATCCGCGCCGCGAATTACGGAAAAATACTTTATTATGCCGAAATATTCAAGCACGGTATAGACCATTTTTTCGGGCTTGGCGGAACAGATTGCGCATTCGATGCCGCTTTCTTTGAGTTCTTCAAGGGATTCTTTAACGCCCGGATAAAGCGAATTTTCAAAAATCCCTTTCGGGGCGTAGTATTCTCTGTAAGCGTCAAGTACCTTTTGCCCCAAACGGCGGTTAATGCCCCATATTTTCATAAAACTGTCCGGCATGGGCGGACCCACGCAGTATTGCAGTTCTTCTTTTGTCATTTCACGCAGGCCGAATTTCTTCTGCGCGTATTTTATGCCGTTGTAAATGCCGGGCGCCGAATCGGAGAGCGTGCCGTCCAGGTCAAAGTAAACAATTTTTTTCATTATGTACCCCCGATAAAGAAAGTTTAACTTATTATACTTCAAAAAAGCGTTTTGGGCAATCGGAAGATTGTGTGTGCGCACACCGAAAAAATTTTTAGAAAATTGTCAAAAGTATTTGACAGGACGCACGGTTATTTGATATAATCACTCACGTGATATGAGAATTACTCTCGTGTTATACCAAACCGAGGGGAGGGATATTGATGTCAGAAATACATGTTGGCGAAAATGAGTCCTTGGAGAATGCTCTTAAACGCTTCAAGCGTAAATGCGCTCGCGCAGGCGTTCTTGCAGAGGTTCGCAAAAGAGAACATTATGAAAAGCCCAGCGTAAAGAGAAAGAAAAAGGCTGAGGCGGCAAGAAAGAGAAAGTATTGATTTCTTGAAATGAACAGGACCGACGGTTTATCTTCCGTCGGTTTTTTTTGTAATGTTTTTTGTATTTTAAGCATAAGCTCGTATAAAAGGCGGTGCGGATATGCTTGAATTACTTAAAAAAACGGGACTTCCCGCGGAATGTGCGGGAGCGCTGTGCGTAACTTTGTGGGACGATAAAGCCGTAAGCGTTGAAAATCATTCCGGCGTTGCAGACGTAAGAAGCGAATGCGTGAAATTCTACTCAAAAAAGCGCGTTGCGGCAATAAACGGCGAAAATCTGACCGTGGAAGAACTTGACGGAAACCTTTTAAGGATAAAGGGGAAAATTTTATCAATAGAATATTTGACCTGAGGGCATAATTATGATAAAATTATTAGAAGGGCTGAGCAGGGTAAAAATAACCGGGCTCAACGTAAATAAAGTTCTTGCCTGTGCCGAACAAAACGGCATAAAATTAAAAAACGTCAGGCGCAGCGAATATACCGAAATCGAGTTTTCTGTTAAAAGCGGGGACGTACCCCGTTTGCGGGCGCTGCTTAACGAAGACGAATACAGGCTTTCTTTTGTTTCCGCATCAAAGCGTGAAAGATTCTTTGAAAGGAACAAAACACGGTTTGTTCTTTTTGGCGGGATTTTGGCTGCAACGGCGGCGCTGTGCATTCTTTCAAACCGCACGTGGACGGTGCGTGTTTACGGGCTGAACGATTCTTCCGCGGCGGTATCTGCGGCAGAGGACGCGGGTGCACTTTCGTGGCACGGGCAAATCGATACCGACGCAGTTTCCCGGGCGGTAAAAAACACCGACGGCGAGATTATCTGGGTTTCTTCTTCCGTGCGCGGCGCGGCAGTCGAAATCTTTGTAAAAACAAAGCAACATAAGCGGGAAAACGACTTCTGCGAAAAAATTGTTGCCGCCAAGGACGGCGTAATACGGAATCTTATTGTTACCGGCGGAACGGCAAATGCCGAAAACGGGCAGACCGTAACAAAGGGGCAGACGCTGATTACGGGAAAGGCGCAGATAGGCGAAACGGAAATTCCCCAAAGCGCCGAGGGCAAGGCAATGGCAAGCGTATTTTATTATGAAAGCGTGGCTGTGCCGGCAAGCGAAGAAACGGAAGTCCCAACCGGGCGCGAAACCGAAAGAACGGCGTTTTCGTTTTTCGGGCTTGAAATAAAAAGCGGCAAAGCCGTACCGTATGAAAGTTTTAAGGAAGAGAAACAGGAAGTAAAAACGTTTTTTCTTCCCATAAAAATATATAAAATAATTTACCGCGAAACCGAAACGGTTATCGTAACTCACGAAAAAGAGGCACTTATCGCCCAGAATCAAAAAGAACTTGAAAAAAAGATTTATTCTTCTCTTGCAAAGGACGCCGCAGTAAAGGAAAAGAGTGCGGGCGCGGAAGAGAATGACGGTGTTTTTACCGTGTGGGTGTATGTTGAAACCGTTGAGGACGTGGCGCAAAGAGGATAAGATGATTGAAATAGAAAAGAGCGGGTATCTGCCGCTTCTGTTCGGAAACTGCGACGAAAACATAAAGATAATAGAGGACGAACTGAATGTGCGGGTTTTCACCCGCGAGGGCGAACTTGTTGTCGAGGGCGAAGAAACGGAAGTGGCGGAGCGTGTTATCCGGAGACTCCTGAATCTGCTTGCACGCAGAGAAAAAATAGACCGTACCCGCATACGCTATGCGGTGGAACTTGCCAAAGAGGGCAGAGACGAACTTGTTGAAGAGATTATGAGCGACGTTGTTGCCATAACTTATAAGGGCGCACAGATAAGATGCAAAACGCTGGGGCAGCAGAAATACGTGCGTGCAATGCAGAAGAACACCGTTGTGTTCGGCGTAGGTCCTGCGGGAACGGGAAAAACATATCTGGCAATGGCAAACGCCGTAATGGCTTTTAAGAATAAGGAAGTTTCAAAAATAATTCTTACCCGCCCCGCAGTGGAAGCGGGCGAAAAACTGGGCTTTCTGCCGGGAGATTTACAGCAGAAAGTTGACCCGTATTTAAGACCTTTATATGATGCCATTTACGAAATGATGGGCGTTGAGGCGTATCAGAAACTGTGGGAAAAGGGCGCGATAGAGGTTGCTCCGCTGGCTTATATGCGCGGACGTACGCTGAACGATGCGTATATTATCCTTGATGAGGCGCAGAACACCACCATTGAACAGATGAAAATGTTTCTTACCCGTTTGGGTGAAAACTCAAAGATGGTAATCACCGGCGACCTTACGCAAATTGACCTGCCTGCGGGAAAAACAAGCGGGTTAAAGCACGCCATAGGCATTTTAGGGGGAATAGACAAGCTTGCAATATGCACTCTTACCCCGAAAGATGTTGTAAGGCACGAGATTGTTATGAATATAATCAAGGCATACGATAAAAGCAACGAGCAAAAGAGGTAAAAAGTATGACCCGTAATCAGGACAAGCGTAATAAAAATTTAGGTTACGATGCAAACAAACAGTATAAAACGCGGCTGCGCAACAATGTTATATCTCTGATATACGGGATTATCACGCTTGCGTTTATCTGCGTTATGGTGCTGCTTGAAGTAATGCCGAAAACGTACGACGTCGCCGTAGGCGAGGCGGCAAAGGAAACGGTTTATGCAATAGCCGAAATCGAGGACAGCGAAAAGACAAGCGAAGCCCGTCAGGCAGCGATGGACAAGGTCGCCGACGTTTTTGCGGTAAGCGATGAAAATACGGAAAAAATCAAAAATTTTTTTGAAAACACCGTATTTACGGGATTTAAGGAAGTTTCCGAGTACGGATATTCCGTGCGCAGCGAGGGCACGGCGGACGGATATCAGGTAGCCTACGATACCGAAAAAGTGCGCGAATACGGCGAAAAACAGCTTTCGTTCCTAAACAAAAGTCAGGAAACAAAGACATCGGAAGAAAAAGTAAAAAAGATAATGGACAGCGACCCGAGCGACGTTGAAAATCTTAAACAGTGGTTTATGCCCGTGCTTGAAGGGCAGCTGCGTAGCGGAATCACGCCGTCGGACATCGAAACGGTAAAAACGGCGCTTGCGGGCGAGGTCGAAGCCTCTGCCGCAACATCCAATGCAGGGCTTAAAAGTGTGCTGGCGGAAGTTATTACCGATAGCCTTACACCGAACTACGTGCTTGACGGGGCGGCTACCGAAAAAGCGAAAGCAAGCGCCGCAAATAAAGTGGAAACGGTGTACATAAAAAAAGGTACCGCTGTTGTTACAAAGGACGAAATAGTCACACAGGCGCAGTACGACACATTATACAGGCTGGGTATGCTCTCCGAGGGCGGAATAAGTTACCGCCTTGTTTTCGGAACGGGAATGCTCGTGCTGATTCTCGTTTCTCTCGTAACGTTCTATTTGGTATTCTTTGAAAAGAAAACCGTCGCACAGCCCAAAAAGATTCTTTTGCTTTCACTTCTGTGCATTGTGGACATACTTGTTTCGCTTGTGTTCAAAAGCGCGGGCTGGGCAAATATGATGAACACCGCAATGTGCGTTGTGCTTATAAGCGTGTTCTTTAACGAAAATCTTGCACTGGTGGTAAATACAGCACTTTCAGTGGTGCTTTCGCTTATAATCTCAAAGGAAAGCGATTTGTTCGGGATAGATTCCATTGCCCTTATGATATCCGCTTACGCAGGCGGCACGGCGGCAGTGTTTATCTGTAAATTCGTGCGCGTTGCGTCAAGGGCGAAAATGCTGCTTCCCGGCGCGGCTTCGGGACTTGTAAGCATGATTGCCGAATTTACCGTGCTTATGCTTGCGGGAAAAAGTGCCGAATACAGTTCTGTTGCGGCGCTGTACTGCCTTGCGGGCGGAATAGTGGCATCGCTTTTAAGCACGGGTTCGATTTCAATATGGGAATCGGCATTCAATCTGCTTACGCAAAGCAAACTGCTTGAACTTTCAAGCACGGGCAGCGACCTTTTAAGGCGTATGAGCATTGAAGTTCCGGGCACGTATCAGCATTCAACCGCCGTTGCCGAACTTGCGGAAAACGCCGCGAAGGATATAGGCGCAAATGCAATGCTTGCCCGCGCGGGCGCGCTTTACCACGATATAGGCAAACTCCGTATGCCTGAGTGCTATACCGAGAATCAAACGCCGGATTCAAAGAATTTCCACAGCACTCTTTCGCCGCGCGAAAGTGCGGATATGATTTTCTCTCACATCACCGAGGGCGTGCAAATGGCAAAGGCAAACAAACTTCCCGCGGAGATAATAGACATAATAAAGCAGCACCACGGCACGTCGGCGGTAATGTATTTCTACAATAAGGCAAAGGAAACAGACCCCAACACGGATATAAACGATTTCCGTTATCCCGGACCCAATCCGCAGACGAAAGAGGCGGGCATAATTTTGCTTGCCGACGGAATCGAGGCGTCGGTACGGTCGATGGATGAAAAAAGTACCGAATCCATACGGGCGCAGATAGAAAAGATGTGCAAAATGCGTATGGAAGACGGCGAACTTGACGACTGTGACCTTTCACTTAAAGACATCAACGCAATAAAGCACTCTTTCGCGCTTACTCTTGCGGCGATGTACCATACAAGAATCAAATATGACGATAACGGAGAAAAGAAAGATGACGGCGGAAATAATTGACGGGATACGCACTGACGAAAGCGGAAAAATCTGCCCCATACTTGAAAAGGTGGTTTCCTATGCGGGGAAGGATGAACTCTGCCGCGACGATTACGAAGTGTGCGTGTATCTTACCGACGCTGACACAATAAGGCAGATTAACGCCGAGCAAAGGGGAATCGACAGGGAAACGGACGTGCTCTCGTTTCCGCTGTGGGAGCGAAACGCCGGAGAAGAACCGTTTGTGAATCCCGAAACAGGCAACATAATGCTGGGGGATATAATAATTTCGTTTCCGAGACTTAAAGAACAGGCGGAAGAATACGGGCACAGCACCACCCGCGAGGCGGCGTATTTATGCATTCACGGTATGCTTCACCTTATGGGCTACGACCATATGGAAGAGGACGAAAAAAAAGTTATGCGCAAACGTGAAGAAGAAATGCTTGAAAAACTGAATTATACCAGAGAGGATTGATACATATATGAAACTTACACCCGAACTTGAAAAGGAATATACCGAGTTCTGCTCCCACCACGAGCGCAGCCACATTTTGCAGTCGGCAGAGTGGGGCAGAGTAAAAAGTGCGTGGACGAACGAATTCGTTATCGTGCGTGATGCGGACAACAAAATATGCGGCACACTCAGTATACTTATAAGGCACATACCTATGTTTCCCTGTACGTTTATGTATGCGCCCCGCGGACCGGTGTGTGATTTGCACGACCGTGAAGTGTTGGGCAAAATAGTTGACGGCGCAAAGGAACTTGCGAAAAAGTATAATGCGATGAACCTTAAAATCGACACCGACACCCCCGCGACCGATACCGGGTACGCGGAGATTATGAAAGAGTTGGGGTTCAAACTTACAAACAACTACTATAATCTCGAAGGTGTACAGGCAAGGTTCTTAATGCGCGTGTATCTTAAAGGCAAGACCGAGGAAGAATTGCTTCAATCCTTTCATCATAAGACGCGGTACAATATACGCGTTGCGCAGAAAAAAGGCGTGGAAATAAGAATCGGCACAAGGGAAGATATCCCCGTGTTCTTTGAACTTATGCGCACCACCGGCGAGCGCGACGGCTTTGTTATAAGGGATATTAACTATTTCTACCGTATGTACGACTGCTTAGGTAAGTACTGCCGCATATTCCTTGCCTATGTAAAGGACGAAAACGGTCAGGATGTGTGCGTTTCGGGCACAATGGCGGGGCTTTACGGAAACAAATGCCTTTATCTTTACGGCGCAAGCGGCAATAAATACCGCAATTATATGCCCAACTATCTTATCCAGTGGGAAATGATACGTTGGAGTATGGAAAACGGTTGTGAAGTTTATGACCTGCGTGGCGTTCCGGGGAAAATAGAGGACGAGAACAATCCCATTTACGGGCTCTATAAGTTCAAAAAGGGTTTTGCGGGGCAGGCAACGGAGATGATAGGCGAGTTTGACTACTGTTTCAAGCCGTTTTGGTTCAGGCTTTTTACGTTCCTTGAACACACAAGAAAGAAACTCCGCAAGACGATTTCGCGCCTGAAAAGCAGGAAATAGAAAAAAATCGCAAAAAAGAACAAATAGTATTTGACAGACTTCGAAAAATATGATACCCTATTTGGGCTTAATATCGGAGCAGTTTGTTTATTTCGGGAGGTACTTAAAATGGCAGTAGGACAGAGAACCAAAATCACTCTTGCCTGCACAGAGTGCAAGAACAGGAATTACGATACAATGAAGAATAAGAAGAATAACGCCGAGCGTATTGAACTTCAAAAGTATTGCAGATTCTGCAAGAAACATACCCTGCACAAAGAAACCAAATAATTATTCAAAATTATTAAAGGTGTGATTATTATGTCGGAAAATGTAGAGAAGGTTGCCGTAGAAAAGGCCGAGGTTGTTAAGGAAACAGCCAAAACCGATAAAGGCGACAAAAAGAAGAAAAAAGAGAAAAAGGACAGGAAACATCCTTTCGGTGAAATGATATCCGAACTCAAAAAAGTAAGTTGGCCCACAAAAGAGGACCTGCGCACGTATTCAGTATGTGTTATCGTGTTCGTTCTTGTGTCGGCTGTTCTGCTGGGCGTTATGGACGTTGCCGTTTCTGCGCTTATGAAGTATATAAGCGAGGCGGACAAACTTCCCAGTGTACTTAACGGTCTTTTCGGAGGCTGACGGATGGGTGCTGAAAACGAAGGTAAGTGGTACGTTATCCACACCTACTCCGGCTATGAGAACAAGGTGCTTGACAGTATTCAGAAAATGGTCGTAAATGCGGGCTTGCAGGATTATATCTTTGACGTTAAAATTCCCGTTGAAGAGGTAATGGAAGTAAAAAACGAGCGCCGCAAAGTGGTACAGCATAAACTGTTCCCCAGTTATGTTATGATTAAAATGATTATGACCAAGCGCACAATGTATCTCATACGCAACACCCGCGGTGTTACCGGTTTTGTAGGTCCCGGGTCAAAAGAGCCCATTCCGCTTACAAACGAGGAAGTGCGCCGTATGGGTATTGAGGACGTACGCGTTAACCTTGATATCGCCAAAGGCGATAACGTTGACGTTGTTTCCGGTCCCCTTGAAGGATTTCAGGGCGTTGTTGAAGACGTGGACACCGCTCGCCAGAAAGCGAGAGTGCTTGTTTCCATCTTTAACCGCGATACTACGGTTGAACTTGATTTTGTTCAGATTAAGAAAATCTGACGCAAACGGGTAATGATTATTGCCCGTAATTTTCGCGCGTTTGCGCTTTCAAAAGTATAATTGCGCTTTTTGCGCCGATTATATACTGCCCGGTTAGCTTAACGGGCAGGGTGGGAGGATATAAATAATGCTATGTATCCGCATACCACGTGCACTTTTTGAGGAGGTGTAATTATGGCTAAAAAAGTTACAGGTATCGTAAAGTTGCAAATCAATGCCGGCAAAGCCACTCCGGCTCCTCCGGTAGGCTCGGTACTCGGCCCTCACGGTATCAACATTGCAGGTTTCTGCAAGGAATTCAATGAGCGTACGGCTAAGGACACGGGAATGATTATCCCCTGCGTAATTACAATTTACCAGGACAGGTCTTTCTCATTCATCACCAAGACCCCTCCGGCGGCAGTTCTTATTAAAAAAGCCTGCAAAATCGAGAGCGGTTCCGGTGTTCCCAACAAGACAAAGGTTGCCCAGATAACAAAGGCTCAGCTTAAAGAAATTGCCGAGCTTAAAATGCCCGACCTTAATGCGGCAAGCGTTGAGGCTGCCATGTCTATGATTGCAGGTACTGCCCGCAGCATGGGTGTTACCGTAGTTGACTGATTGCGTATTTAAGACGCACTAATTGCGTGGGAGGGACGGCAAAGCCGCACCGCTATTACCACAGGGAGGTTAATAATGAAAAGAGGAAAAAAATATCAGGACAGCGTAAAGCTTATTGATTCAACAAAATTGTATGACCCCGAGGAGGCTGTTGCTCTCTGCGTACAGACTGCCAAGGCTAAGTTTGACGAAACGGTTGAACTCTCAATTAAATTGGGTGTTGACTCGCGTCAGGCAGACCAGCAGGTTCGCGGCGTAGTAGTCCTTCCTCACGGAACAGGTAAAACTTCAAGAGTTCTTGTTATTGCCAAGGGCGAAAAGGCTGCCGCAGCAGAAGCCGCAGGTGCCGATTTCGTAGGCGCAGAGGAAATGGTACAGAAGATTCAGACCGAAAGCTGGTTTGATTACGATGTTATCGTTGCTACCCCCGATATGATGGGTATCCTCGGTCGTTTGGGTAAGGTACTCGGTCCTAAGGGATTGATGCCCAACCCCAAGAGCGGAACAGTTACCATGGACGTTGCCAAAGCCGTTACCGACATCAAGGCCGGTAAAGTTGAGTACCGTGTTGACAAAACAAACATCATTCACGTACCCGTAGGCAAAGCAAGTTTCGGCGCAGAGAAACTTTGCGATAACATCAAAACCCTTATGGATGCAGTTGTTAAGGCAAAACCTGCGGCTGCAAAAGGAACTTACCTTAAAAGCGTTACAATTTCGTCAACCATGGGCCCCGGCATCAAGGTTAACGGTCTTAAATTTAACGCGTAAAAAAGATTTGACAGAAATCTGAAAACGGTATATAATACCTTTACAATTAAATAATCGCTGTATACCGTAGACAGCAGGTGTGCGTTTGCACTTAATTTCCTGCCGAGGACTGATTTTATGTTATTTCTGCCCCCGCAAAGTCTATGCGGGGGTTGTTTTTTTGAATAAATACGGAGGTGGAAAAATGTCAGTCAGCAAAGAAACTAAGGTCGCTCTGTATGAAGAGATTAAAGACAAGCTTTCAAGGGCTCAGAACGTTGTAGTGCTTGACTATACCGGCGTTACCGTTGCCGAAGTTACAAAACTTCGTAACAACTGCCGTGAGATGGGCGTTGACTACAAGGTTTACAAGAACACTCTCGTTGCAAAAGCCGCAAAGGAACTTGGCATCGAAGGTCTTGACGCTTACCTTGAAGGCACAAATGCTTTTGCGTTCGGCTACGATGACGTGGTTGCTCCGGCAAAGGCTGTTTATGAGTTCGGTAAAGACCTTGAAAAGTGCACCATCAAGTGCGGTTATATGGACGGAAAAGTTACGTCGGCGGACGAAGAAGTTGCTCTTGCAAAACTTCCCGGAAAAGACGCTCTTATCGTCAAACTCATATGGACACTTCAAGGCAATGTGCGTAATCTTGCTTATGCACTTAACGCTATCAAAGAAAAAATGGAAGCATAATTAAAATTTTTGGAGGATTAAAAAAATGACGAATGCAGAAATCGTTGCAGCAATCAAGGAAAAAACTATTCTTGAAATCGCTGAGTTAGTTACAATGCTTGAAGAAGAGTTCGGCGTATCAGCCGCGGCTCCCGTTATGGTTGCAGGTGGCGCAGGTGCCGCTGCTGCCGAAGAAAAGACAGAGTTCGATGTAGTTCTTGAATCTTTCGGCGAGAAGAAACTCGACGTTATCAAGGCTGTTAAAGAGGCTCTCGGTCTTGGACTTAAAGATGCTAAGGACCTTGTTGAGGCCGCTCCCAAAGCAATCAAAGAGGGCGCTCCCAAAGAAGAGGCTGAGGCTCTTAAAGCGAAACTTGAAGAAGTTGGCGCTACCGTTACACTTAAATAATTTAACACACACACTTAAAAGGCACGGTTCGTCCGTGCCTTTTTTTTCAAAAGGACAGAGTATATGTACGGGCAGAAATTAGGAATTTCAATATCAAATATGTGGGCGGAATTTTGGCAGAAAGATATCCGCGATATAATAAAAATAATAAAAGAAACGGGCTTTGATGCCGTTTCCCCGTCGTGCGCAGGGGGCTGGGAGGACGAAAAAATAATTTCGGCGGCACGGGAAAACGACCTTATATTGCAGTCGCTCCATGCACCGTACCGCGGCGCGGGAGTAATCTGGGGCGAAGATAAAACAGAAGCGGAATCCGCAACGAAAGAATTGCTTTTATCCATTGAAGATGCCCGCAAATACGGCATTCCCATACTTGTTGTGCACCCGTGGTACGGCTTCGGCAATGTGCCTGCACCCACGGCATCGGGGCTGAAAAACTTTGAGATTCTGGTAAATGCCGCGGCAAAGTATAATATTAAAATCGCGTTTGAAAACATCGAAAGCGATGCACATCTCGAAAAGGTTATGGACTTCTTTGAAAAAAGCGAAAACGTGGGCTTTTGCTGGGATTCGGGACACGAAATGTGTTACAGCGCGTCCCGCGATATGCTCGGGCTGTTCGGTAAAAAACTTATAATGACGCACCTTAACGATAATTTGGGAATCAGCCGCAGCGACGGGAAGATTTTTTGGACAGACGATTTGCATCTGCTTCCTTTTGACGGCGTTGCAGACTGGAATTACAATATAAAAAGGCTTAAAGCGTGTCCCAAACAGGAAATACTTAATTTTGAACTGAATATAACGTCGCGCCCGAACAGGCACGAAAATGACGGTTATTCCAAAATGACAGCGGAAGAGTATTTTACCGAGGCGTATAAGCGCGCGTGCCGTGTGGCTTACAGAATTTCACGATAATAGGGGAGAAGAATATGGAAGAATTTTTGAACAACATTTTTTCAAAATTGGGAGAGGCAATTTCAAGCATCGGGTTAAAACTTGTTGCCGCAATAGTTGTCCTGTTTGTGGGACTAAAAATTTGCAAACTGCTGATGAAACTCCTGTCAAACGGAAAAGCGTTCCAAAAACTGAATCCGGGTGTGCGCACTTTTATTAACAGTTTCCTGAGAATAGCACTCAATGTCATTCTGTTTTTGACGGTTGCGTCTATTCTGGGCGTGCCGATGACGAATTTCGTGGCAATTTTGGGCTCTGCGGGACTTGCAATCGGTCTTTCACTGCAAGGCTCTCTTGCAAATTTCGCCGGCGGACTGATGATTTTGATATTCAAGCCTTTTGAAGTGGGCGATTATATCGAATCTTCCGGCATATCCGGCACTGTTCGCGACATTTCGATTCTGTACACAACGCTGATTACGCCCGACAATCTGCGAATCGTAATTCCGAACGGCACGATTGCGAATGCCACGGTCAAAGATTATACGTCGGAAGAAACGCGCCGCGTGGATATCCCCATTTCGGTGGCGTACGGCAGCGATGTAGACAAGGTGGAAGAACTGCTTTTGAGCGTTGCGTCGAAAACGGATTTGGTGCTTTCAGACCCCGCACCTTTCTGTCGGCTTGATAAACACGGCGATTCTTCTCTGGATTTTGCTCTGCGTGTCTGGACGAAAAATGCCGATTACTGGACAGTGTATTTTGCGCTAAAAGAAGCGACTTTGAAGGCGCTTACCGAAAACGGCATTGAGATTCCGTTCCCGCAAATGGACGTTCACGTTTCCGGCGAAACAAAATAATAAAACGGGCGACACGGCAGTCGCCCGTTTTTTGTGCAATACCTACGCAGTTGCGAAAACATCATTCGGTTTTGAAACGCTTGTTTTATCGGTCTTATGTTGCTTTATGCCCCACAGAATCGGGAGAGGTGATTTTGCGCGGAATAATATATTTTATGCAACATTATATCCCTTGCACCCCTCAATCTTTCTGCGCACGCGGCAGGAGATAAACCCCCTGCCCTACGGGGTTAAACCGGACTGTTGAAACAAAACAAGCCTTGCGGAAAAAATTTGCTTTTGCAATGTTTGTATTATTCTCTTTATTTATCCCCCACGGCAGGGCGGGGCTTTATGTCCCGCCGAAATCGGAGCGATGATTTTGCACGAAATAATATATTTTAGGCAATATTACATCCCTTGCAACCCCTCAACCTTTTCGCGCACGCGGCAGGAGATAAACCCCTGTCCTACGGGGTTTTAGAGTTAAATAAATTTCCCGCTAAAACAAAATTATCGCTTGTTTTTCGCAAGTGCATTAACTATTGCGGCAATGTTATCAATCTGCACTGAATCAAGTTTTTTAAGATTCTCGGTAATACTGCGGATTTCTTTCGGGCAGGCGGTATCGGTGTCGAAAAATTCTGCGGGCGTAATTTTGAGAAATTCACAAATAAAGAAAAAAGACGACATTGACGGTAATGCTTTTCCCGATTCAATGTTATTTATATATCCCGGATTTTGACCGATTGATAAACTCATATCGCGGGCAGAAACGCCCCTTTTCGTTCTTAACTGTGCAAGACGCACGGAAAACTCAGATTCGTACATTGTGTTAAACCTCCTGTTTAAGTATTTTATCCGATAGTATGCTTAGAAATATTAGATTTATTCCGTAAAAACACTTGCAGTATATGAATGAATATGATATAATTATTACGATAACAGAAATAAAACAATAAAGGCGTTGAAGCGAATATGAGCGATTACATAAAAGAAAAAGGTGTTGGCTTTACAGGGCACAGAGAATTACAAGATGAAACGTTAATACGGTATAAACTTGATGAAGTAGTGAGTGATTTAATTTTCAATGGATATGAACGTTTCTTTGCCGGCGGAGCAAAAGGTTTTGATATGCTTGCAGCGGAGTCAGTGATAATGAACAAAAAGAAATATCCGAATGTAAAACTAGACATTATTCTTCCATATAAGGATTATACCAAGTATTGGGATAGTAATTGCGTAAGCAGATTTAATAGAATATGCGAGAATGCAGATAAAGTCGAATATATATCTGATATATACTGGCGTGGGTGCATACAGAAAAGAAACCGAGAACTAATGGATAGGTCATCAATTTGTGTTTGTTATCTTATAAAAAAATGCGGCGGGACAGCATATACGGTTGAATGTGCAAGGAAAAAACAAATACAAATTATAAATCTTTTTGAATAAAAAAGCAGTACGGCGAACCGTACTGTCTGCAAATATTTCGTTCTAAATAAATTTATCAATTAAACTCTGTCCGCCGAAAAGAATAATGAATTTTGCCAAATCATCCATGGCTTTAATATAAAGGCGGCGGCAGTGCCGGCGCGATATGCCCGCTTTATCGGCATATTCCTGTACGCCCATTTTTTTGCCCACGCGGTAGTAAATAATGTGACCGCTTCGGGTTCCGCGAAGTTTTTCAAAAGCGCAGACAACGGGATTCAATTCCAAAATTGCCCGGTCTTTTTCCTGACCCAGTGCGGTAAGATATGCAACGGTATCAATCATATGCCCCGTGCGCCGCCTGAGCCCCGCTCCGCGGCATTCGTTAGAACATCCTACATATCCCGAGGGCCCGTTTTCAAAAACTATACGTTCAAACTTCCTGTCTATCTTGTGTATAAAACTTTCCCTTTCCCGAACATAGTCCAGAATTTTTTCTGCTGCTTCCCAGCGTGTCATTTGAATTCACTCCTGTCATCTTTTTTTGAAATAAAAGAATCTGCTCACGGAAGCAGATTCTTCACTCTTATTATAAATGGCAGAATATTCCAAAGTCAATAGTTATGTGACATTTATTTGCAAAAAATAACAAAAAATTTTCAAACTATTCCAGTACATAGCATTTGCCGCGCCGATATTGGGCGGCAACCTCAACATTTACGTCCTTTTTATCCTTTGCGCCGTTTACAAGAAGTGCCGAGCAAACGGTGGTATAGGCAAGTTCGGGAGTATTGTTTTCTTCGCTCAGGTGGGCAAGAATAAGTTGTTTTAAGCCGTAATTCAGTAAATGAACTGCCGTATCGGCACAAATGCCGTTGGCAAGGTGTCCTCTCGGACCCTGTACGCGCTGTTTCAAATACTGCGGGTAGGGACCGTTTATGAGCATATCCAAATCGTGATTGGCTTCAAGCACAAGCAGATCACTTTGTTTTAAGGCTTCAAGCACAGTCTTTGTAATATGGCCCAAATCGGTTGCAACGGTAATTTTATTCCGCTTGCAGTAGATTGAGAACCCACAGGAATCCACGCTGTCATGCGGAGTCTTAAACGGGCAGATGTTCATTTCGCCTATAAAAAAATCTTCGCCGGTAATAAAAGTTCTTACGTTTTTACTTGCGATGCCGGGGCATTTGCGCAGCACCTGCAACATTGTTTTTTCATTTGCATAAACGGGGATCGAATAGTTTTTTGAAAGCACGTTTACGCCGCCTATATGGTCGGAATGCTCATGTGTAATAATAATGCCGTCTATATCTGAGGGGGCAACGTCAAGTTCGGCAAGATGCTTCACTATGGTTTTTGCGGTCAGTCCTGCGTCAACAAGAATGGTATTTTTTTCACCCTTAATCAAGTAAGAATTTCCCTTGCTGCCGCTGCCCAGGGTACAAAATGTAACTGCCACTTTTTTGCTTACTCCGATAGAAAATTCATTTTGACACGCTTATCTTAAAGCGTGCCAACATAAAGTAGTATATCACAAACGGGGCGTTTGAGCAACAGAAAGGTGACAAAAAAATACGCAGATTGCGCATTTTATGCGTATGTACTTTACACAGGGCGAATAATGTGATAAAATTAATAATAAATATATTGTGCGGGGAAAACCCTTTAACGGAAACGGAGAACATTATGGAAAAATTCAATGTAGGAATAATAGGTGCTACCGGAATGGTCGGGCAGAGGTTTATAACGATTCTTGCTTCTCACCCTTGGTTTAATATAGTCGCGCTTGCGGCAAGTTCGCGTTCAGCGGGAAAAACATACGAAGAGGCAATAGGTTCGCGTTGGGTAATGGATGCGCCCATACCTGAATTCATTAAGAAAATGCCCGTATATGATGCCGAAGCCGACGCCGGGAAAATGGCGCAGCAGGTTGAAGTCGTATTCTGTGCGGTTGATATGAAAAAAGACGAAATACGCGCACTGGAAGAGAAGTATGCGCGCCTTGAAGTTCCGGTTATATCAAATAATTCCGCCCACAGGTCAACACCCGATGTGCCGATGATAATTCCCGAACTTAATGCCGACCATTCCGAGGTCATCACGGCGCAGAAAAAACGGCTGGGCACAAAAAAAGGTTTCATTGCGGTAAAATCAAACTGCTCTCTTCAAAGTTATGTGCCGGCATTGTTCCCTTTAACAAAATTCGGTATTACAAATGTGCTTGCCTGCACCTATCAGGCAATTTCCGGCGCGGGAAAGACATTTGAGCGTTGGCCCGAAATGGTTGACAACATTATTCCTTATATCGGCGGAGAAGAGGAAAAAAGCGAAAACGAGCCGTTAAAAATATGGGGTCACGTTGAAAACGGCGTTATCGTAAACGCACAATGCCCCAACATCACAACCCAGTGTATCCGCGTGCCCGTGTCAAACGGACACACCGCCGCCGTGTTCGCTTCCTTTGAAAAGAAACCGTCAAAAGATGAGATTCTTGAAATATGGAAGAACTTTAAGGGCGACCCGCAGATATTTGCTTTACCCTCTGCACCCAAGCAGTTTTTGCACTACTTTGAAGAAAATGACCAGCCGCAGATTAAAACCGCCCGCGAACTTGAAGGCGGAATGGCGATATCTATCGGCAGACTGCGCGAGGATAAACAGTATGACATAAAATTTGTTTGTATGTCCCACAACACTCTCCGCGGTGCGGCAGGCGGCGCAGTACTTATGGCTGAACTTCTTGTTACACAAGGGTTTATCGAAAAATAAATTTTAATTTTCGGGGGTACGAAAATGAAAAAAACGGTTTTTTGCGGCAGTGCAACGGCACTTATTACTCCTTTTACTTCTTCGGGCGTCGATTATGACGCTTTCGGCAAACTGCTTGATTTTCAAACAGAAAACGGAACCGATGCGCTTGTTGTGTGCGGCACTACCGGCGAACCCGCAACCATGACGTACGAAGAGCGCGACGAGACGGTAAGGTTTGCCGTTAAGCGCGTAAACGGCCGCGTACCGGTAATAGTGGGAACAGGCTCAAACGCCACCCACATAGCGGTAAGCAACACAAAAAAGGCGCGTGATAACGGCGCGGACGCTGTGCTTGTTGTTACGCCCTACTACAATAAATGCACCCAAGAGGGGCTTTTGCGCCACTTTGAGGCGGTCTGTTCCGCAACGGAATTGCCCGTTATCTGCTATAACGTACCAGGACGCACGGGCGTAAATATCAAGCCCGAAACGTTGGAGAAAATGGCTGAATTTGATACCCTTTGCGGCGTAAAGGAAGCCAGCGGCAACATGGACCAGATATGCGATGTATTTGCCCGCGTGGGGGACAAAATCGACGTTTATTCCGGCGATGATGCTTTGACCGTACCGATGCTTGCTTTGGGCGGGAAAGGCGTAATAAGCGTGGCATCAAACATTCTGCCCGCCTTTGTTCACAAAATGTGCGCCGACTTCTTTAACGGCGACATTGCTTCCGCAAGGGAAATGCAAATTAAACTCTATCCCCTTGTAAAGGCTCTGTTTGTTGAAACGAATCCTATTCCCGTAAAAGCCGCCGCATCGATGATGGGCATCTGCAAGGATATTTTAAGGCTTCCCCTTTGCGAAATGAGCGACAAAAACAGGGAATATTTAAGGCAGGAAATGCTTGATTTCGGCATAGAACTGTAAGGTGAAAAAATGATTAGAATTATTCTTTCGGGCGCTTTGGGAAAAATGGGCAGGGCGGTTACTGCCGCAGCGGGAAATGACGGCCAATATCAAATAGTGGCGGGCGTTGATATGCTTGCCGATTCCGCACCCGATTCGGGCTTTCCGATATACTCAAACATAGGCAAGGTTACCGAAAAGGCAGACGTTATCGTGGATTTTTCCCGTCCGGACGCACTCCCTATGCTTTTGCACTATGCCCAGGCAAACAGGCTGCCCCTTGTACTTGCGTCAACGGGCTACAATAAAAACGATAAACTTTCAATAGAATACGCCGCTGAGAACATTCCCATAATGTGTTCGTCAAATATGTCTTTGGGCGTGAACGTGCTTAAAATGCTTTCGGCAACGGCATCATCGGCTTTAAGCGGCAGTTTTGATATTGAAATTATCGAAAAACACCATTCGCAGAAAGTAGATGCGCCCTCGGGCACGGCAATGATGCTTGCCGATGCGGTAAACACTGCCGCGGGCGGCGATTTGGAGTACGTGTACGACCGCCACGAACGCAGTATGCCGCGTCCGAAAAAAGAACTGGGTCTGCACGCAGTGCGCGGCGGAAGCATAACCGGCGACCACACCGTACTTTTCGCGGGTCAGGACGAGGTTATCGAACTTACCCACAGGGCATATTCCCGCAATATTTACGCTCTGGGCGCGTTAAAGGCGGTTTCGTATATAGTTAAAATGCCAAACGGACTTTACGATATGTCAAGCCTTTTAACAAAGGAACAGATAATAACGAGCACGTATTATTCCGTTTCCGATGCGCTTATTTCCGTTTACGGTATAAAAAATCCCGCGCTTATAGGCAAGATTTTTGAAGGGCTGAAAGATTCGGACATAATGGTTGATATAATCAGTCAGCCCGTGCCGCAGAACGGCGAATACACGCTTTCACTGTCGGTTTTAAGGAATTATGCCGAGCGGGCAATGCGTGTTATAAAGGACCTGACCGATGGCGAAACCGTAAGCCTTAACGATAATCTTGCAAAGGTAACGGTTGAGGGAAGCGGAATGGCGCACCACGCGGGTGCGGCAAGCGACGTACTTAAAACGCTTGCCGAAAACAGCATTCCGGTACTGCTTATTACCACAAGCGAAACGAAAATAACCTGCTGCGTGGAGGAAAAGTATGCAAAAAATGCAGTGGCGGTATTAAACGCAAAAGGAGAATAAAATGGTAGACGAACGGCTTAAACTTTTAGCAAACAAACTTGTAAATTATTCGTGCCGCCTTAAAAAGGGCGAAAACTGCCTTATAGAACTTATCGGGGCGGACGACGTGTTCGGCGCGGAACTTATAAAGGCGGTTTATGCGGCGGGCGGAAATCCCTATCTGTGGGTTCGCGACAGCCGTCTTGAACGCTCGCTTTTGATGAATGCCAACGAGGAACAGATTCGTTTGCGTGCCGAAAACGACGGCGCGTTAATGGCGAAAATGGACGCTTATATCGGCGTTCGCGGCGCAAATAACAGCTTTGAAATGAGCGATGTTCCGCAAAAGAATCTTGAATTGTACAACACTCTTTACTGGGAGCCCGTTCACGGCGCGATCCGCGTTGCAAAAACAAAGTGGGTAATTTTGCGCTATCCCAATTTCAGTATGAGCCAACTTGCAAAGATGTCCACAGATGCATTTGAGGATTTTTACTTTAATGTGTGTAACCTTGACTACGAAAAAATGAGCAAGGCAATGGACCCGCTTGTTGACCTTATGAACCGTACCGACAAAGTGCGCATTACCGCAAAAGACACGGACCTGACGTTCTCAATAAAGGGTATACCCGCCGTGAAGTGCGACGGACTTTGCAATATTCCCGACGGCGAGGTGTACACCGCACCGGTAAAGAACAGTATAAACGGCAAAATCACGTATAACACAGCGTCGTTGGAAGACGGTTTTACCTATGAGAACATCTGCTTTGAGTTCAGGGACGGCAGGATAATAAAGGCAACCGCCAACGATACCGACAGAATCAATGCGATTCTTGATACCGATGAGGGCGCGCGCTACGTGGGCGAGTTCTCGTTCGGACTTAATCCGCACATACATAATGCTATGCTTGATACACTTTTTGACGAGAAAATCGTGGGCAGTATACACTTTACACCCGGCGCCTGCTATGATGATGCGCCAAACGGAAATCATTCGGCGGTGCATTGGGACCTGGTGCTTATTCAGCGTCCCGAGTACGGCGGCGGAGAAATTTGGTTTGACGACGTGCTTATCCGCAAGGACGGTGTATTTGTTCTTGACGAACTTAAAGGTCTTAATCCCGAAAATCTTAAATAACGTACAGGGCGTTCGCCGAACGCCCTGTTTTTTGTCGGAATAGATTTCCCGGGGCGTTGCCCCGAAAACCGTTTCCCAGGGTTCCGCCCTTAGGGTTACGATACCTATCCAAACCGCGCCTTAAACCGATTCTTTTTCCGCTTTTCTGCGTTGACGAAACTCGAAATACTCCCGGTATTCCTTCGTTCCGCCGCCTTGAAAAACGAAAAAATAATTCGGTTTAAGGTCGGAGATTCAAATGCGCAAAAAATGTGCAGATACAAGGAAAAGCGGTGAGATAATATAGGACATATTATAAGCCGCTTTGACGCCGTAGATGTGCGTTTTTTGCGCATTTGAACGGGTTCGGATGGGTACCGTAACCCTACCCTCGTCCGCTTTATTGTAAGAAAGCAGAGCAAAGAACTTGAAACCTTTAACAGGGCAGATTCTTTGCTTTTGTGCAAAGAATATAGGATAAACAAAGAGTAAAAGGCATTTTTCAGAACAAACAATTTTTATATTGCGCGACCGTCGGTCGATTTACACAATGCAAAAAAGCGGGAGCGCATTGCGCTCCCCTACGATGAAGACAGGCAAAGTACATAAAAATGCAAACAGATAATTTTACCGCAAAATTTGCTTTTTCTCAAAATTTATTTCAACTCCGTAGGGCAACGGCTTGCTGCTGCCGCGGGCGGGAAAGATAGTGGGTTTGCAATAGATGTAATGTAACGAAACATATATTTTCTTGCATAAAACCAACGCTCCGAAAACGGCGGGAGATAAACCCACCGGGGAAGATAAATAAAGAACATAAAACGAATACTATCAAAAGACAGACTTACCGCAAAATTTGCTTTTTCTCAAAATTTATTTCAACCCCGTAGGGCAGCGGCTTGCTGCTGCCGCGGGCGCAAAGGGCTTTTCAAGGGTCATAATATGCTTTGAACTTGTCCCACAGCCCAAAATCACCGCAAAAAAATCGGCACGGATATGTCCGTGCCGATAACAGCAATTTAATCCCATTCAAGCAGACCGTTGCTGTCCATATACTCGTCGTGATACTCAATGTAGAGTTCAATAAGTTCCGCAAGCACATCGCCGTCGATTTCGGGACGGGCGTTTGAAATGCGGTCGATAATGAAATCAAAGGCGTCGTCCTCGTTGTAGTAGCCGTCGGCAAACTCGCCGTTCTTGATAAGTCCGGCAGAAGTCATATAATCAACGTCGTACGTCAAACAAAGGTTGAACACGTCGCGGGCAAGTTTTTCGTTGCCGAAAGATGCGTCCTCGTGCAGCCTTTTCATCATAAATTCAAGAGCTTCGTCATTGTATCCCGTCATTACTTCATCAACTCCTCAAATTCTGCCAAAGTGCTCTCGAACACTTTCATTCCCGAAATAACCGCATCGGGTCTGGAAAGGTCAACACCGGCAATCTTCAAAAGTTCTACGGGGAAATCGCTTCCGCCCGAGGACAGGAATTTAAGATATCTGTCAACCGCGGGCTGACCCTCGGAGAGAATCATATCCGCAATGGCAACCGCCGCGGAGAATCCCGTTGCGTACTGATAAACATAGAACGCATTGTAGAAGTGGGGGATGCGCGCCCACTCGGTTTCGATATACTTATCCGTATCAACCGCGGAAGAGTAATATTTGCGGTTAAGGTCGCCGTAAACTTTGTTAAGGGTGTTTACGGTAAGGCTTTCGCCCGCCTCTGCAAGACGGTGGCTTTCGCGCTCGAATTCGGCAAACATTGTCTGCCTGAACACCGTTGTGCGGAACTGTTCAAGGAAATGATTCAGCAGGTATGCCCTTGTCTTTTTGTCATCCGTAACTTTAAGCAGATATTTAAGCAAAAGCACCTCGTTTACCGTTGATGCAACCTCGGCAACGAAAATCCTGTACTGCGCCTTTTCATAGCAAAGGGCGGAATCGGAAAAATATGTGTGCATTGAGTGTCCTGCTTCGTGCACAAGGGTGAACACGTCGTCAAGCCTGTCCTGATAATTGAGAAGCATATAGGGATGTGTGCCGTAACTTCCCCATGAATATGCGCCGCTTGTTTTGCCCTTGTTCTCGTAAACGTCAATCCAGTTTTCGTTAAAGGCACGGTCAAGCAGATGCAGATATTCTTCGCCAAGGGGCGCAAGCGCCTTTTTGGCAAGTTCCTGAGCCTCTTCGTAGGTGTATTTTTTGTCCGCCGTATCAACTGCCGGAACGTACATATCGTACATTTTCATATCGTCAAGTCCAAGCAGTTTTTTGCGCAGGGCAACATAGCGGTGAAGTGCGGGAAGCGATGCATTTATGGCATCAACAAGACCGTCGTACACGCTTACGGGAATGTTGCCGGCAAAAAGTTCGCCTTCAAGTGCCGAAGGAAATTTGCGCACGCGGGAATAGAAGATATCCTTTTTAACGCTTGAAGAATATATTGCGGTAAGGGTATTGATATTATCAATATGCGCCGAATACATCGATTCATAAGCCTGTTTTCTTAAATCCCTGTTTTTGTCCTGTAAAAACAGACCGTATCTGCCGTGAGACATTTCGGTTTTTGTGCCGTCAGGCATCGTAACGGGTGCAAATTTCATATCCACGTCGTCAAGCATAGTGAAAATTGTGTCGTAGGAATTTGCCATTTCGCTTGTAAGGGCAAGAATACGTTCTTCGTTTTCCGAAAGCAGATGCGCCTTGTTGCGGATAATATTTTTAAGGAATACCGAATTGTCCTCAAATTCGGGCTTGTTTGAAAGCGAAACGAGAGTTTCGTCGTCCAGGGCGGAAAGTTCGGGCGTAACGAATGATGTTTCAGCCTCTAAGTTCATTAAAAGCGCATACGCTTTGTCGCACATTGCAACGTATGTGTCGTTTCCGTTATCCTGGTCGCGGCTCATCTTTGCGTAGCAGAAAAGTTTTTCCGCTTCCTGGGAGATTTCTCTTTCAAGAACAAAATACTTTTTAAGCTCTTTTTCATCGCTTAACTTGCCCTTGAACTTCGCAATCTCAGCGAATTTCGCCTTGACTTCTTCAAGCGTTGATTCCCATTTTTCGTTTGTTGCGTAAATGTCGCCTAAATTCCATTTGTACTTTGCGTCAATTTCACTGCGTTCTTTAACCTGACTCATTTTTTTACTCCTTATTAAACTATTTTTCCGTCACAGGCGGTTTCTATTGCCTGTGCAATTTTTAATGCAAAAGCGTTTATTTCTTCAACGTTATCGCCTTCAAGCATAACGCGGATAAGCGGTTCGGTTCCGCTTGCGCGTATCAGCGTCCGTCCGCGCCCCAAAAGCGCTTCGTCGGCGGATTTTATTGCGGCAAGTATTTCCGAATCGGTTTTGTAAAGTTCCTTTTTGTCGTTTGAAACCTTAACGTTTACAAGCACCTGCGGCAGATTGTGCATTATTGACGCAAGTTCGCTCATTTCTTTATTTGCCTTGACTTTTGCCCTTAACAGTTGCAGAGCCGTAAGCATACCGTCGCCGGTGGTGTTGTAGTCAAGGAAAATAACGTGACCGCTTTTTTCACCGCCGATTATAAAGTCCTTTTCAAGCATACGTTCAAGCACGTATCTGTCGCCCACACCGGTTTTTTCAAAGTGTATTCCCGCTTTGTCCGTGAAAATTTCAAGCCCCATATTGCTCATAACGGTGCCCACAACCGTGTTGTTTTTAAGTCTGTTTTCGTTTTTAAGCATCTGCCCGCAAACGGCAAGCACGTGGTCTCCGTCGATTTCTATTCCCCGCTCGTCACAGGCAATAAGTCTGTCGGCATCGCCGTCAAAGGCAAGCCCGATATCAGCACCCGTCTCCTTTACAAGCTCACAAATTCTCTCGGGGTGGGTGGAACCGCAGTTTTTGTTAATATCCGTTCCGTCGGGCATAAAGTAGTAGGGATAAACCGTTGCGCCCAGTTCTTCAAAGAGGGCGGGGGCAATATCGCTTGCCGCGCCGTTGGCACAGTCAAGCACTATTTTTATGCCGTCAAGCCGCACGTCAACGGTGGATTTCAAAAAGTCAATATAATCCCGCCTTGCGCTTTTTACGGGAATCCGTCTTCCTATATCTATTCCCGTGGGACAGGGCATTTTGCCGCTTTCTATTAAGGCCTGTATTTCGTCCTCCACTGCATCGGGCAGTTTGAATCCCTTTGAAGAAAAGAATTTGATGCCGTTAAACTCAACCGAATTGTGCGATGCCGAAATTACAACGCCCGCATCGGCGGAATAAAACCTTGTAAGGTATGCAACCGCGGGTGTGGGAACAACGCCCGCAATAAGCGCATCCGCGCCTACGCTCATAATTCCCGCAATTAAAGCCGCTTCAAGCATATTGCCCGAAATTCGGGTGTCCCGCCCGATAATTATTTTGGGTTTATGTATGGCGCTTGTAAGCACCGTTGCCCCCGCCGCGCCCAACTTGAACGCAATTTCGGGTGTAAGTTCGCTGTTGGCAACGCCGCGAACGCCGTCCGTACCGAATAATCTTGCCATAAAAATCTCCTTGTATATATTACGTATTAGATATTATACATCTTTAATAATAAGTATACCATAATACTGCGTCCGCGTCAAGGTTACTGAAAATAATCGAAGAAATTTAATTTGGGGTATTGACTTTACTTTTGTAATCGTTTACAATATCGAAAAACAGGAAAATGAGGTTGAAAGAAATATGAAAAAATATACTGTTGCGGCTTATTATTTTCCCCAGTGGCACCATGACCCACAGCACGAAAAGAAAATGGAATTAGGCGAGTGGGGACAGCTTAAAAGGGCGATTCCCAGGTTCCCGGGGCATAATCAGCCCAAGATTCCCGTTTGGGGATATCTTGATGAATCCGACCCCAAAACAAGCAAAATTCAGATTGACGCGGCGGCTGACCACGGCATAGACGTTTTCATTTACGACTGGTACTGGGATATGTGCGGCGAGAACACGGGCAAGTTCTTGCAGAGCGCCTTGGAAAATGGGTTCCTGCGGGCGGAAAACCGTAATAAAATGAAATTTGCGCTTATGCTTTGCAATCACAGGGAACTTTCCCGCGA
Organism: uncultured Clostridia bacterium; assembly: GCA_934434555.1. Classification (GTDB taxonomy): domain Bacteria; phylum Bacillota; class Clostridia; order Christensenellales; family QALW01; genus UMGS1322. The sequence continues at coordinate 43,556 of CAKRZX010000004.1, read as the reverse complement.
GCGCTGGGACAAGATGGTTGACTGTATTATTGAAGAGTATTTCCCCTTAAAAGAGTATTGGGAACTTGACGGCAAAAAATACTTTTCAATTTATGAACTCTACACACTTGTAAAAGGTTTGGGCGGAATAGAGGAAACCCGCGAGGCGATTGAATCTTTCAGGGCAAAAGCGGCGGCAAAGGGCTATGAAATCCACCTTAACCTTGTGGAGTGGGGGTTACAGAACCACGAAATTACCGGCTGTGACGAGGGCAATACAATGCGCCTTTTCGGCGCCGACAGCGTTACAAGTTACGTGTGGATTCACAACGTAATGCCCAAGGCGGAAGTATATTCGCCTTATAATAAATGGCGCGATGCGATTTATCCGTTCTGGGATAAATTTGATAAAGAATTCAAAGAATACTACCCCAACGTTTCAATGGGCTGGGACCCCAGCGGAAGATTCGACCCTGAAAAAGAATATCGCGCCAACCTTACCCCGGGAGCGTATTTTTCCACGCTTATAAGCGACAACACTCCCGAGGAGTTTGAAAAAGGTCTGCTTGCCTGCCGTAATTTCCTTGATTCGTCCCAAAGCAAGCACAAGATTGTTACTCTCTATGCGTGGAACGAGTGGACGGAGGGCGGATATCTTGAACCGGAGAAAAAATACGGTTACGGATATCTTGATGCAATAAAGAAAGTTTTCGGTTAGGTTTTATAACCCTGTACAGCCGCCTTACAGGTCGTCAGCGTCCTGCACGGGCGGCTGTCCTTTTTCGCCTATGCCCGTGTACGAACCCTCGACATCTGAGGGGATTTTATCGCCGTGCCACAATTTTTCGGCTTTTTTCTTCTTTGACTTCAAAAAAATCAACTCCTTAAAAATTACTGCTTTATATTTTTCCCGTTTTGTGGTACAATCATACAAAAGAGTATTCTCGGAGAGATAATTATGGAACAGAAAAAATTAAGTGAATTAAAAGCCGGCGATGCGTTTGAAGGGTTTGTACTTGTGCGCTCGTTCAGCGTAAAAACGGGACAGACGGGCAAGAATTACGTTGACCTTACCGTGTCGGATGCGCACAGCGAGATGAACGCAAAAGTTTGGAATTACAACGAAGAGCAGTTTTCGGGATATAAACCGAATATCCTTGTAAAGATACGTGCAACCGTTGTTGCATGGCAGACGCTTTTACAACTTAAAGTGGAAAAAATACGCATTGCCAACAGCGACGACCCGGTTTCGATAAACGACTTTGTTCCATCTGCGCCCAAAAGCGGCGAGGAAATGATGAATATCCTTGAAAGTTATATAGACAAGATTCATAAAACCGATATCAAGGATATAGTAAATTATGTTGTAAGCGAACTTTACGACAAACTGATGTATTATCCGGCGGCGCAAAGCAACCACCATTCGGTGCGGTGCGGGCTTCTCTACCATACAACCACAATGCTTGCTTCCGCCGAGGCAATGTGCAAAATTTACACCGAACTTGACCCCGACTGGCTTTATGCGGGCGTAATCCTGCACGATATTGAAAAAACCGAGGAAATGAATGCGTCGGATCTGGGGCTTGTTTCAGATTATACCCGCAAAGGACTGCTGTTGGGGCATGTTATACAAGGACCTCTTATTATCGGTGAAGCGGGGCGCGCGGTAAACGCAAGGGAAGAAACAATTGTGCTGTTGCAGCATATGCTTATTTCCCACCACTACGAACCCGAATTCGGTGCGGTTAAGCGGCCCATGTTCCCCGAGGCGGAAATGCTTCATTATCTTGATATGATTGACGCCCGTATGTACGATTTCCGCAAGGCGCTTGCCGAAGTGAACGAGGGCGGATTTTCAGACAAGCAGTGGCTGCTTAACAACCGCAGGCTTTATAAAAAAGAATCGGAGGAATCCGACGAATAATAAAATTTTCCCTCTGCGCATAGAATTTCCGCGGAGGGATTTTTTTATGGAAAATATAGAGTATCAGATTGAAGAGGCGTACAGAAGCTGGCAGCAGGCAGAAAACCTGTTCAACAACGCCGTTACAAAGGAAGATATTGAGTATGCCATATTCAATATGGAAACAAAAAAGAAAAACTATCTGCGGCTTGTACGTATGGCACGTGATACGGAAAAAGACGGGCACGACTTTTTATAAATTTTTCGCTATACAAACATCACCTGATATTATATAATATAAATACAGACTTTAAGGAGTAAACAGTATGCTTAAATTTACCAAAATGCACGGCATAGGCAATGACTATATCTATTTTGACTGTACAGAACACAAATTGCCCGAGCCTGAAAAACTTGCGGTTAAGCTTTCCGACCGTCACAAAGGAGTGGGCGGCGACGGCATTATACTTATTATGAAATCCGATGTTGCCGATTTCAGAATGCGTATGTTTAATGCCGACGGCAGCGAGGGCAAAATGTGCGGCAACGGCACAAGATGTATTGCAAAATACGTTTTTGACCGCGGGCTGACTGATAAAAAAGAGTTCACGCTTGAAACCCTTGCGGGGATAAAGAAAATAAAAGTTTTTACCGAAAACGGCAAAGTGAAAACCGTTTCGGTGGATATGGGTGCGCCCGTGCTTGACGCAAAGGACGTTCCCGTTATAAGTGATGTTTCGCCCGTTATAAACGCACCTTTTGAAACGGAAAACGGCGTGTTTAATGTAACGGCGGTGTCAATGGGCAATCCTCACGGCGTAATTTTTACAAAAACGCCCGTAAAGGAAATTGACGTTGAAAAACTGGGCAGACCTCTTGAAAATCACCCGTCGTTCCCCGACAGGGCGAATATTGAATTCATAAACGTTTTAAGCAAAACCGAACTTGATATGCGCGTGTGGGAGCGGGGCAGCGGCGAAACTCTTGCCTGCGGAACGGGCGCCTGTGCGGCGGTGGTTGCCGCCTGCGAAAACGGCTTTTGCGATAAAACCACCGAAGTTTGCGTTCACCTTTTGGGCGGCGACTTATATATAACTTATTCCGATACCGTCATTATGCGCGGTCCGGCGGAATTTGTATTTGACGGAGAATTAACGGAGGAATAAAAAATGATAAATAAAAATTACCTTAACCTTTCGGAAAACTACCTGTTTGCAACGGTTGCAAACAAGCAGGCGGAATATCAGAAGAATCACCCGGACAAAAATGTGATAAAAATGAGCATAGGCGACGTTACACGTCCCCTTTGTCCCGCGGTTATTTCGGCAATGCACAGGGCGGTTGACGAAATGGCTACGTTTGAGGGCTTCCGCGGCTACGGTCCTTATGAGGGATATGAGTTTGTGCGCGAGGCGATAAAGAATTACTATAAGCAAAACGGCGTTACGGTAGGGCCTGACGAAATATATGTTTCCGACGGCGCAAAGAGCGACGTGGGAAATATTCTGGATATCTTTTCAAAGGATAACACCGTGCTTATCCCCGACCCGGTATATCCCGTGTATCTTGACACCAACGTTATGGACGGCAGAAAGATTTCCTTTGCTCCCGCAACACAGGAAAACGGATTTTTGCCCATGCCGGAAGAAAACACTTCATACGATATAATATATATCTGTTCGCCCAACAATCCCACGGGCGCGGTTTATTCAAAAGAGCAACTTAAAGCGTGGGTTGACTACGCCAACAAAAACGGCTCGGTTATTCTTTTTGACGCCGCATATGAGTCCTTTGTTTCAGGAGATTTACCGAGAAGCATTTTTGAGATTGACGGCGCGCGCACCTGTGCAATAGAACTTTGTTCTCTTTCAAAAACGGCGGGATTTACGGGCATAAGGTGCGGTTATACCGTTATTCCGAAAGAGCTTGAACGTGACGGACAGAACATGGGCGCTATGTGGCTGCGCAGACAGGCAACGAAGTTCAACGGCGTTTCATATATCACACAGGCGGGCGCGGCGGCGGTTTTTTCGAAAGAAGGGCTGAAACAGGTTCGCGAAAGCATTGATTACTATAAGGCTAACGCTGAAATTATGACCGGCACTATGGATACGCTGGGCTGGTGGTATACCGGCGGCAAGAATTCACCATACGTATGGGTAAAATGCCCCGACAGTAAAAAATCGTGGGATTTCTTTGACGAATTGCTTGACAGAGTCAACGTTGTATGCACTCCCGGCGCGGGATTCGGCGCTTGCGGCGAGGGCTTTATTCGCCTTACCGCATTTTCAACAAATGAGAACACCCGCGAGGCAATGGACCGCATAATAAAAGTGTATAAAGAATAGGATAAATCCGCTCTTTTTCGGGCGGATTTTTTGTTTGACAAAACGATGCGGCGGCGGTATAATACGGCTGTTTATATTGAGGGAGTAGCAAGCGCGAAAAATGCGTAGCAAGTCAACATTCCGGCAAACGCCTGGCTTGCTTCAAATTGCGAGACTCAGAGTAACTTTTTAAGGTATTCTTGGGTCTTTACATATATAGAAATATATTTGTGTTCCAAGTTTACGCTTGGAACAATTTTTTTATTTGAGGTGGATTTATGGGATTCGGATTTATCGTTCAGCAGGCGCTTTTGGGTCTGGGGCTTGCCATGGACGCGTTTTCGGTTTCGCTTGCCAACGGGCTTAACGAAGTGCATATGAAAAAGCGCAAACTGTTCCTGATTTCGGGAACGTTCGGGTTCTTTCAGGCACTTATGCCTATGCTCGGCTGGGTGTGCGTGCATACGATTGTTGAGTATTTCAAGGCATTTGAAAAGTTTATACCGTGGATCGCGCTTGCACTGCTCGGCTTTATCGGCGGGAAAATGCTCTTTGAGGGAATAAAGAACAGGAACAAAGACGAAGTTCCCGCAAAGACGCTTACTTTCGGCGGACTTCTCGTTCAGGGCGTGGCAACGAGTATCGACGCGCTTTCGGTGGGTTTTACCATAGCCGAATATAACTGGATTACCGCGCTTACGGCAAGCCTTATCATTGCAACAGTAACGTTTATTGTCTGTTCCTTTGCCGTTATTCTGGGTAAGAAATTCGGCGAGCGCCTTGCGGGCAGAGCAACAATCTTAGGCGGCGTCATTCTTATAGGAATCGGTATAGAAATCTTTATTACCGGCGTGTTTTTCTGACATTATTTTTGTTCCCGCGGCATAGATTTAACCGTAAACTTAATTAAGGAGTGGATAATCTATGGCTTGCGGCTGCAATAATTCAAATACCTGCGATAATTGTAATAACAATCTTTTTGACCCGTCAAATCTTCTGTTTTTCTTCCTTGCCCTGTGTGCGCTTTCGGGCGGGAACTGCGCAAACTCTTTTTTGGGAAACAATGAACTTCTGTTCTTTTTCCTGCTGCTTGCGCTTCTTTTTTCGGGTAATAACTCGCTTTTTAACAACACCTGCGGAACCTGTTAGAGTTTTTATCCATTGACTTATTGCGGTTATTGGTATATAATCTATGGGAATAAAATACGGGAGAGATATTATGAAAAAAACGTTATCGATTTTTTTAAGCCTGCTGATTGCAATAACGATGATTCTTTCGTTTACCGGTTGCAGCGAAAACAACAAATTTGTCGGTGAGTGGTCGGCACAAATTGATGTTTCCGATGAAATGAATCAAAGCATTCTTGACAACGATGAAGAGTTGGCAAAATACTTTAAGTCCGACAATCTTACAATTTCACTTAACTTTACGTTCGATAAGAACGGCTCGTATAAAATTGAAATTGATGAAGCGTCGGTTGACATCCTTTGCGACAATTTTGCCGCAGTGGTAAAGGACGGATTTACCGCATATTTTACCGATTTATTCGCCGAACAGGGTATGAACGTTGAAAATTTCGGCGGAATTGACGGCGCGCTGAAAGTTATCGGAACGAGCCTTGAAGAGATAGTAAAGGAAAGCGTAAACAAAGACGATATCAAAAAAGAGTTTGAAGACGTAAACGATTCGGGAAATTACAAGGCACAAAAGGGTAAACTTTATACCTTTGAAACCGGCACGGTACCCGACACGGATATTTACGAAACGTATGAATTTAACGATAAAAACACACTGATTATTACCGGTGCGGTGGGGCAGAGCGACAATGAAGACGCGCTTACGTACCCGATAACACTTGTAAGAAAATAAACACGAAATCGGCACGGTTTAATCCGTGCCGATTTTTTATTGCCTGAAAGAGCGCATTCTGATTTTTTTTAAGTATTCGCACAAAGCCGCATTTTCGTTTTTGCACTTGCCTTCAACAACGGCAATAAGCAGCCGTTGCAGGGTATCTTTTATTTTATATTTGTAAAAACCCGCCTTGCGCACTTCTTCGCCGCTTATGTCAAGTTCCTTTACCGACGTGCAGCCCGACGCCGCCCGCAAAGCAAGGCCGTCAAGCACCTCATCTCTGCCCTCGGTCTGTTTCAGTTCACACAAAAGCAGAACGTTTTCTCTGCCGTATGCGCACATAAGTTTTTGTAAATACCCACGGCTGCGCTTTAACGGCACGTCTTTTAATTCAAGCAGTGCGTTTATCTTCTTTTTTATTGTGCTTTCTGCCTTTAATCGGGTCAACTCCTTATTTATGCACGAGTGTTCAAGCGTGCAATAAAGCCTGATTTCAAGGCTTTCGGTGTTGCTTACCCTTTTGCAAACCTGATTCCATTCTTCCTGCGTTACATTAAGGGTGGGAATGATATTTTCAAAAACGGGAAGCGTTTTTTCCATAATTACGGCGGCGTTCGGTTTCAAAAACATTTTTTTCAGTTCCGAAAAGATTCTCTCCACCGCTATGCCTTTAAGATTTCCCGCAAGATTGTTTGCGCTTTTAAGAGTGTTTTCTTCCAAGGTGAAGCCCTCGGCAGAGGCAAAACGCAAGCCCCGCATAATCCTCAATGCGTCCTCGGAAAAACGCTTGTCAGGGTCGCCCACACAGCGGATTATCTTCTTTTCCAAATCCTCTCTGCCGTTAAACGGGTCAACTATGTTTTCGTTTTTGTCCATTGCCATTGCGTTCACGGTAAAGTCCCGCCGCGCCAAATCCTTTATAAGCGAGGGCGTAAATTCAACGCTTTCGGGGTGGCGGCGGTCGGAGTACTCTCCGTCAATGCGGTATGTGGTTATTTCCGTCATCGCGCCGCAGATAATCACGCCCACGGTGCCGTGTTTCAGCCCGTTGGTGTGCATTTTGCAGCCCGAAAAGCAGTTTACGGTTTCTTCCGGCAGTGCGCTTGTGGCAATATCCCAGTCCTCGGGGGCAATACCGAGCAGTTTATCACGCACACAACCGCCCACGGCATATGCTTCGTAACCCGCTTTTTCAAGTTTTTCCATAGCAATAAGAGCGTTTTTTCCTATCAAAGCCGTCACCTCAAAGAGTTTCTGTCAAATATAGTACTCTAAAACCCCGATTCCGTCAAGCGGCAGAAATTTATATGAATTAAGATTTTGTGCTTGAAATAAATATGTTATTGTGGTAAAATTAATGGGTGACTTTATATTGAGGTGAGTTTATGGCAAAAAAATTTGCATCATACGTACCTGTTCCCGAACCTGTGTCAAGCGACTATTATGTTGCCTGCCACTATTACCCGGGATGGAAAACACATGAAAACGGATATTCGGGGTTTGAAAAAATTGTTGATTTCCCCGAACGCACGCCGATAATCGGCTATTACGACGAGGCTGACCCGGAAGTAAGCGACTGGCAGGTCAAGTGGGCGCGGGAGCACGGCATAAACTGCTTTGTTTACTGCTGGTACCGTGGCTGGGCAACTTTCGGCAAGCCTATGACGGGCGATAACGCTCCCAGTTTGGCACACCAACTTGATGCACTGTTTTCGTCACGCTACGGCGAAATGATGGATTTTGCCATTATGTGGGAGTGCGACAATGCCGCTCCCGCCGACGGCGAAAATGATTTAATTGAAAATCTGCTGCCGTTTTGGGCGGAAAAATATTTTTCACGCCCGAACTATCTTAAAATCGACAACAAGCCCGTGCTTTTTGTTTACGATTATTCTTTCCGCGTTGCCGAGTATATGGGCGGCGAGGACAAAGTACGCACGGCGCTTGAAAAGTGCCGCGAAAAGATTAAGGATTACGGCTTTGACGGCATAATTTTTCAGGTTGAGTACCGTTATGACGATTTTTCCGTTATGCAGAAGTATAAGGATTCGGGCTACGATGCTATTTTCTCTTACTGCTGGCACACAAATGTTAATCTGCCGACACAGGAAGAGGCAATCGACACCCAGATTTCGCTTATGCAAAGCCATATTGATTTTGACCCGAACATGGCAATAATGACCTGTTCACAGTCATGGGACCCGTACCCGTGGAACAGGGGCAGCGAAAAAAGAATGAGGGACATCGGTATGATACGGTGGAAGCTTACACCTGATAATTGGCGTATTTTGCTTGAAAAAGTGAAATCGTTAGCCGACTCTCTGCCCGAAAACGCACTTGGCAGACGCTTCATTATGCTTGATAACTGGAACGAATGGGGCGAGGGACACTATATTGCGCCGCACCTTGCGGGCGGATTTAAGTATCTGCAAGCGGTGCGCGAGGTATTCACAAAGCGGGATAATCTGCCCGATTACAGGCTTCCCGAACAGTTGGGTCTTGGACCTTATGACACAAAAATAAATTTATCCGCAGTGCGGGACGAAGGAGTTAAAAACATGAAAAAAGAAGTTAAGGACTATATTATATCGATACCCGATTTCCCCGAAAAGGGAATCATTTTCCGCGATATTACGGGCGTTTTACAGGACGCCGACGGCTTGCAGCTTGCCATAGACGAACTTGCCAAAAAACTTGACGGCGTTGAGTTTGACGCCATTGCCGGCGCCGAATCCCGCGGGTTCATTTTCGGCGCGCCCCTTGCATACAAACTTAAAAAGCCGTTTCTGCTTATCCGCAAAAAGGGCAAACTTCCCCGCGAAACGGTTTCCAAAAAATATGACCTGGAATACGGCACAGCCGAAATAGAAATCCACAAAGACGCCATAAAGCCCGGTCAGAGAATCGTGCTTATCGACGACCTTATCGCTACCGGCGGCACAATGAAAGCGGCGGTGGAACTTGTAGAAGAACTTGGCGGCAAGGTTGTAAAACTTATATTCCTTGTTGAGCTTGCGGGGCTTAACGGCCGCGAACTGCTTAAAGGATATGACATCGACAGTGTTGTAAGGTATGAGGGGAAGTAGGATAATTAAAGGCTGACCGCAAAAGGTCAGCCTTATGTTTTGAACGGTCAGTTTGTTGAAATCCACATTGCGGGACGGACATAATAACGGGAGTTGCAAATATCTCCCTCATAATTAACAAAACCAATACCTACAATATTAGCGACGAAAGACTCTTCCTTGCCGGGTGACCGCGTCCACCAGTAACAAACGTTAGGATTAACACTTGTGAAGTCCCTTTGTGCCCTTAAATAGGCCGATGGCGGACATTTTATTGCTCCATAGTTATTTATTTCGGCAATACTTAGCAAGAACACCTTGTCTTTTGTTGCATTTCCGGGATGCGTAACATAATTGGGATTTTTATCTGCCGAAACCGTCACCGTAGGTATCATAGCCTTTTCATCATCAGTAAATGCGGCATTGAAAAAATCGTTATTTAACCACTTGCGAAGTGTACAGCTTTCCCATGTTATATCGTCACTCCATGAATAATGGTACTTCTGATAATCAAGAGCATATTTGCTGACTACAAAAATTTTATTATCTTTTCTTTCAAGCACTAGCCATTCAATATCTTCTTTGCCGTTTGAGATGTTGTTGTCTTGCTCATAAGTGCCTAAAACAACATAATCACCTGCATTTGCGTCCTTTATAGGAACGACAGTGTGAGATGGCGTAGGCGTTGCGGTAGGTGTAGGCGTTGTGGGAGCGGGAGTAATCATTGCAGTGGGAGTAGGCGTTGTGGGAGCGGGAGTAATTCTTGCGGTAGGTGTAGGCGTTACAGGCGTGTGAGTACTCTTTGCGGTGGGCACAGGTGTGTTTTGCTTGACAGCAGGAGTGTTTGGGACGTTGGGAACAGGCGCATTACCGTTGCCGTTAGTGGGCGTAGCAGAAGATGTTTTGTCAGTCACTGTTGGGGAAGTAGTTGTGTTAAACGTACTCTTAACAGTGGCGTCAGGGCTGCTGCCGCCATCTGCGGTCGGCGTGCTTTCGTTGGAGACATTGCCGGTTGACTTGTTGTCACACCCGGTAAAACAGCCGATAGAAAACACCGTAACTACTGTAAGAATTATTGATAAAAACTTTTTCATTTTAATTTTCTCCTTATAAATAATTTGTTTTATGTTTCTGAAAAAAGACTATGTATCTCTGATATTGAATTTAATCAACGTTATCCATCCATTATTTCGTGCTTTTATACTCACATTTATTGCACAAGTTCATTTTGACCTGTCCGGCGTATTCACTGGATGACACATTCGATGTTTCCACAAGCCAATTTTGTATATTCTCGTATCCTGATAACAATTCAAAAAAATTATTTTTTGCCGATGGTTTCTCTGATAATTCGGGCGCTAAAATAAGTTTCATATTAGCATTGACGCGTGACAATTCTTTAAAAGACAGCCTTATTTTCGGTACAATATTCGTTTGCTTTTTCAGTTTGTCTAACTTTTCTCTTCCGCCGTCTTTAAGATTGACAAGCAAACGGGTTTCTTTCTCGTAATACCAAATCAGGCTTTTTACAAAAGCGGAATTTTTATCTTTGAATTTTTTGAATTCATCATTATTAAATTTGTGTATAACCCGCGTGTTATATTTAATGTCTGTGTCATTATCAAGTGTGCCGATTTTTGCATAAATCACATCTTGCAATGTAATATCAAAATCGATTCCGCGCACCAATTCTGCCTCATCGCTACTGCCATCGCTTTTTTCACACACAACGCTGAATGCTGCATTTTCCACTAAATCGTAAATCAGCGATTTTGTAAAGGACAAACAACCGCCCATACCGTCAACACCGGAATACAGATACCACATAGGCAGATTTTCGTTTATACCGGTACTGAAACATAATATAAAACTGTTTTCTTTGTCTTTAATATCTTTTTCCATAGGGTCGTTGGAGTTACCGCAGTTTGATAATAAGAAACTTCTGCTTCTTAAAACACTGTCGATATTTTTAAGTTTGGTGTAATGAAAAAATCTGTCGTGATAATATGCTCTGTTTTCCCCGTATTTTTCGTTTTCATTTTGAATACGGTACTTGATGTAATTGTCTAATTTTTCGCAGTCGTCTATTTTTGACGTAAAATCTTTCCATGCAAATCTCGCCTTACCCAAAACGCAAAACCCCTTTACCACATAATCCGCATTATGTTGTAAACTCATTGCAAAAACGGGTGCAAGGCGGGTGCAAAAACAATTAAAATGTCTGCCGAAAGGGCGCAAAAAGCCGTTTAACAAAAAATTGATGTTGAACGGTTTAATAAGCATACCCTTTTATACTGTATGCGCAAGAAATTTGAGTTTAATTGTAAAAAATACTTGACTTTTTGGTAATAAAGAGGTATATTGTTATTGTAAATATTGCGGGAGCGATTTTTGCGCACTTTATATCTACAACATAATGCGGATTATGTTGTTTTGCTCCCGCAATAACTGCATTTCAGGCGGCATTTTATATCAGCAAATGCATACTTTCCATACATCTGCGGTGTTCAGCACCGGTCGAGATTATGTAAATTCGCGTGGTATCTATGCTGCTGTGACCGAGAATATCCGCAAGTTTTGCAATGTCCTTTTTCATACTGTAAAAGACTCTGGCGAACAGGTGACGCAGGTTGTGCGGGAACACCTTTTGCGGGTTCACGTTGGCATTGATGCATAACGATTTCATTTCCCGCCAGATATTCGTGCGGTCAACGGCACTGCCGCTGCGGGTTACAAAAATCATACCGCTTTTAATTCCTCTTTGCTTTGCATAGCGGAGCAGTTTTTCTTTCAGTTCGCGGATTATAAACACCGTGCGCGTTTTCGCCTTGCAACTAACCGTCATTTCACCGCTTTTTGCCGATTCAACGGTAACAAACCGCAGTTCGCTTATTCGTATTCCCGTGGCGCACAGCGTCTGTAAAATCAGGTTCAGGCGCATATTCCCGCACTTTTCGGCGGCTCGGCACAGCCGCGCATATTCCGCCCTTGTAAGTTCCTTTGTTTCGGGGCAGAAAACTTCCCGTTGCAGTTTCACGCTTTTCGTTTTAAGGTCAAGCCGACCCAAAAAGTCAAAGAACCCGTTCAGCGCGGCAAGCATTGAATTGACACTGCGAACCGTGTGGATTTTAAGCAGATGATTTTTATATTCAAGCACCGTTTGTTTTGAAATTTCTTTTGTATCGGCAAAACGTATAAATTTTTTTACGTCACGAACGTACTTTTCAACCGTGAGAGGACTTTTTTCTTCACGCTCTAACTTTTCCTTAAATTCTTCCGCCGTTTTTAATGTAATTTCACGCATAATAAATTTCCCTTTGATAAAAAAATACCCGATGGGAATTCCCAACGGGTATTTTTGTTTTGTTTGTGTTTAGTAGTTTTCGGAATGAACCTCGAAATAACTTTGCGGGTGCTGGCATACGGGGCAGACCGCGGGCGCCTTGGTGCCTACAACGATGTGACCGCAGTTGCGGCACTCCCATACTTTGACTTCTGATTTTTCAAACACTTCCTGACTTTCAACGTTGTGAAGAAGTGCGCGGTATCTTTCCTCGTGGTGCTTTTCAATTTCGCCAACCATACGGAATCGGGCGGCAAGCGCATTGAAACCCTCTTTTTCGGCAGTTTTGGCGAAATCTTCGTACATATCCGTCCATTCGTAATTTTCGCCCTCGGCGGCGGCGCGAAGATTGTCCGCCGTATCGCCCAGCCCGTCAAGTTCCTTGAACCACATCTTGGCGTGTTCCTTTTCGTTGTCGGCGGTCTTCAAAAAGAGTTCGGCTATTTGCTCAAAACCCTGTTTCTTTGCAACCGACGCAAAGTACGTGTACTTGTTGCGCGCCTGTGATTCGCCCGCGAACGCCGCAAGCAGATTCTTTTCCGTCTGTGTTCCTGAATACCTGTTACTCATTTTTATTACCTCTTTTCTTATTACATTCGGGGCAGACGCCCTCGAAAAATGTTTGATGACTTATGTTAAGAAATCCGCTTTCAGCCCCCGCGCACACATCAAGTTGCGGCTCGTAGGGAAGAGAAACGTCAATCACTCTTCCGCACTCGGTGCATTTTATGTGGTAGTGATTGTCCTTTCGTGAATCAAACCTGTCCGCTCCGGGAACTTTTATGTGCAGAATGCTCCCGTCCTCGGACAGCACGTTAAGATTCCTGTAAACCGTTCCGCGGCTTATCTTGCTGTCCCTTTGGCGCACGTCAAGATAAATCTCGTCCGCCGTGGGGTGGTCGTGGTGCTCCGTTACGCAGTCAAGAATCAGTTGCCTTTGTTTTGTGTCACGCTGTTGTTTCATTGCAGTTTCCTTATCAGTATTAAGTCTTGATATTATTATAAACAATTTTTCAAACGATGTCAAGGGAATTTTACAAAAAACTCTGTTAGCGGGCAGATGCTTTTATAATGTTTCTGTTGACATTAAACAAAAAAACTGCTATCATATTAGCGTATTAAAGCGATAAAGTGAGGCAGAATTATGGCATCGTGGCATAATGAGGACACAAACGAACTTTGCAGAGCAATACTTTCACTTAAAACCGTTGAGGAATGCTACGCGTTTTTTGATGACGCGCTTACAATAAAAGAAGTGATTGATATCGCCCAACGGCTTAAAGTGGCAAAAATGCTTGCAGAGGGCGTAAGTTACAACGTAATAAGCAAAGAAACAAATGTAAGCACGGCTACAATAAGCCGAGTGAGCAAGTGCCTTGAATACGGCAACGGCGGATACAAAACCGTGCTTGACAGGCTGAAATAAGAGAAAAGCCGACGGATTTCCGTCGGCTTAAATTTTTGCACTTTCCGCTTTTTCAAAACATTCTTTTGTTAAAAAAGCGTTGCGCTCGCGCATTTTTGCCGCGTTTTCCTTAAAGCCCAAACCGCTTTCGGGAAAAATCGGCTCCAAAATATGCACGGTCAGGCGCACGTTATCGGGCAGCATATCATATTTTTTATTCTTTTTATCCATTGTAACAAAGCACGGCACAACGGGAACATTGTTTTTCGCCGCGTAGTAAAACGCGCCTATCCGATACGGGCGGGGCTTTTGGTAGTACCACCACATTGCCTGTTCGGGGTAGACAAGAATAAAATCGCCGCGGCTTAATATTTCGCTTATCGCCCTGTCAAGAAGACGGGTTGTCGCAAAACTTTCCGAAAGGGGAAGTGTGTTGCAGTATTTGAGAAGCCAGCCGATAATGCCGGGCATAAAGTAGTTGCCCTCACGGATAAGTTTATAGAACCGGTGCTTTCCCGGGGCGCTTTTTGCCGCCAAGTTTACCGCCAGGTTTTCGTTTACCGAAAAGTGATTGCTTGTAAATATCGCGCCGCCGGAGATGTTTTTAAGATTCTCTTTTCCCTCAACCTTTATGCGGAACTTATGCTTACATACAAAACGGCACATATTTTCGGCAAATCGGGCAAAAAAACCGTTTATTTTATATTTGGCGGACGCATGAAGATAGTCCACATCATCGGGCATAAGTGTGCGTGACGGCGGGTCGTCTTCAACATCGCGGAAAAAACTTTCGCCGCCCTCTTTTTCAAATTCGGCGATTTTCGCCAAGACTCTCTTTCGGTCGTCGGTAAGTTCTTTTTTCATACCGCGTTTTCCTCGTTTTCAAGCACGCGGCAGAAATTGCGGTCTTCGTTTATTATCTTTTCAGCTGATTTGCGCAGTTTTGCGCCCGCCTCGATATCAAGAAGTTTGTCCGATTCGCCGAATTCCGACTGCATATCTTTAAGAATCCCGAAAAATTCGGTTTTTTCGGCAAATCGCCAAAAATGCTCGCTGTACTGCACATCTTTATAAAGCCATGGCTTAAAGAACATATTGTAGTGTACAAGTCCGATTTCGCCGCAGGGGGAGGTGTCAACGGTCATTCTGTTCCACTCCGAACCCAAATATTTTATTTTGCCGCGGCAGATAACGTTAAGATAGTCCTGGTCGGGGCAGATTGTATTAAAGTGATAACTTTTAAGCAAGCGGATAAAAGTACCCTGTAAATTCTCTTCCCGCATTCTTTTAAGGTTCATAACCATTACGCCGGAATTGAAATATTCGCGGTAGTGTACGCCCACGCCCTCGTTTGCGTAGCGGATAAAAATATCTTCGCTTGCAACAACCGCGTCGGGAACGGCGGCGGCAATAAAGCCGGAAACATCGGTGTCGTAAAGCAGAGCCGCGTCTTTAAGCAGAACCGTGTCCGCGTCAAGATACACCGCCTTTTGCAAATGCGGAAAAAGTTCGGGAATGAAAATGCGGTAGTAGATAGAAAGAGTGTAGTAATCCCGCAGTTCAAGTTGGTCGGCAATGGCTTTGAGCTTATCGGAAACGTTGCAGAACCCGATTTTTACGTTGTCTTTTTTTAATCTGCTTACGGATTCAATGCTTGAATTGCTCAATCCGCTGTGAAGTACGGTTATGCTGTATTCCCGCGCGGCGGACGCGTTTTCAATAAGTGAAGTAAGGGAAACCGTAAGAAAAGGCACGTACCTGTCGTCACAGGCATAAAAGATATTAATCATTTTTCAAAAACTCCTCTTTTTTAAGTCTGTATTCGTCAAAAAGCGGGTCAAAGCGATGTGTAAGCACTTCGCCCACCCGTTCGCATTCCCAGGGCTTTATATTCCGTGTGTGAAACCAGGGCAGCCACAGTATTGTTTTCGCAAAGTGCTGTATCACGGTGGATTCTCTGTCGTAATGCTTTTGCTCGTTGAATTTATTTTCAAGTATAAGTTTGTTTGAAGTAAGGCGATGTATTGCCGTTTGATCGGGGAGAAAAAGTTTTTTCTGCCCGCAAAGCACTATCGCCTTTGAAAACAGCCCCGTTTTGCGTATTTTGTCCAAATTCATAAGCATTACGCCCGAATTTATATATTTGTAACCCATAAACACTTTGCCGTAGTAATCAAGGGCGGCGGCGTATTCGTAATCGGAAACATCAGTGTTGTAAAGGGGCGAAATGTCGTTGCAGATTACAGTATCCGTGTCAAGATAAAGCACCTTGTCAAGATGTTCTATCCGCGGAAGATACAATCTCAAAAACGCGTAAGGCGTATATTCGTTTTCGCCGTTGGGCGAATTTTTAAGTGTCTGACGGTAATATTCGCCCATATCGGCAAGTATCACGCGGCTGTTTTCGTTTGCCGATTTATAGATTTTCTCCAAAAACGCCCTGTGGCGCTCGCTTAAAGGCTCATATAAGGGCGAAACGTCGGTCAAATCCATAGTTAAAAGATAAACGGTCATTGCCTCACTTGTGTGTTTCACCGTCGAAAGGGCGGAAATAAGAATTCCGTCAAACATTTTTGCGTTTCCCGCATATGCTGTGTTTATCATTGTTCTTTCCTTAAAACATAGTTTACAGGTGCATAAGTGCTGTTTTCTGCACGACTGCACATAACTGCATATATTTCATTCCTCAACTTTTGCTCCGCCTCTTTCGGGGAAAGAGAAGTATCGGGATAAAAAGGACCGTCAATATAAAGCGTTACTTTCGTGCCGAAAAGTTTCCGCTTTTGATACGTTGCCGTTGACGCGTAGGCTGGCACGTTGTTCTGCACCGCAAACTTAAAAGATGCAGACGGATACGGACGGATTTTTGTATAAAACGGCCACACGTGGGCTTCGGGATAGACGGCAACCGCACAGTTTTCGTTAAGCCTTTGTTTTATTGCACCGTTAAAATTTTTCATTGCCGCAAGTCCGTCGGGCAGAGGAATTGCACCGCTCATTTTCAAAAACCAAGATGTTGACTTTGCCGATAAATTTTCCGGTGCAACAATAACGCAAACCTTTTTTGGAAACAGCGCAAACGACGGAGCGAACGCATCGCCGATAAGCATTGTATGATTGCAGTAAACCATACATCCTTTTTTCTTTTCGGGTTTCCGGCTTTTCTTTATTTTCATACCGAACCGAAACAGGCAGTAAAGGCACGCGGCGGGTGTCATTATTATTCGGTAAACAATAAAAGCCCAAAAACGCCACCAAAGACTTGCGGGCGCGTAAACATAATTTTTATCTATTTTCGGGCGGCTTCGTTTTTTCGGCGCAAAGTCGTCGTTAAGTTCGTCGGAATAATAAACTGTTTTCATATGCTCTCCTGTTTTACGGATTTAAGATACCACCATTCTGTCTTAAAGGCAATCTAATAGACTTTTTTTCAATTCTACTTGATAAAAACAAAAAAGTAGAGTCGCAAAAGGCAACTCTACTGACGTGAATTTTGTTAAATTTATTTGATTTTCAGTTTGGCACACAGAAGAACGACAAGTTCGGCGGGAATAAGCAGAATAAAAATCTGCCAGCAGTTGAATTTCAGCAAGGCGATGTACACTGTTGCCGCTATGCTTGCTACAAGTGCGGCGATTATCATATAATTATGCTTGCCCTTATTCCACACGGAGTTGAGTACAAGCAGTGTAACAATCGACGCGGGCACGGCATAAAACAAAATGCTTGGCATAGGGCGGAGCGTTATCCACAGGATAACAAACACAAGCACGTCCACCGTCCAGATTCCCATAATGCTTATGGCGGTAATCACCTTGCGGCTTACGGATGTTTCTTTCGGTACGGCTTCATCTTCGTGGGAAGAAAAAATATAGTCCATACTCACCGAAAAAATTTCGCTTATCTGCTTTAACGTGTAGGCGTTGGGTATCGCCTCGCCCCGTTCCCACTTGGAAACAAGTTTATCGGTGTAATTAAGTTTTTCGGCAAGTTCGGTTTGCGTCATGCCCCGGTCATTTCTGAGGTTATATATATTGCCTGCGATTATCTCGTTAAGTTCCATAAAATCACTCCGAAAAGTAGTATACCATAAACAGCCCCAAACCGTCAAGGATTTGCGGCGGCAAGGGCGGTTTAACCGGATAAATGCGGCGCACGGTACATTAAAAATCGAAATCAAGGAAAAATATTGAAATTTGGGCTTGATTATTTGTAATATTTCTGTTATAATATCAAAAAAGGGAGTGAGAGAATGATCAGTTCGGCTTGGAAATTCGGAAAAGACGTACCGGAAGTAAAGGAAATCAGGGAGAGTTGCGGGCTCGCACCCCTTGACACGGACGAAAAATCTCTTCACCTTATACTGCTTGAAAATTCCGTTCCCGTTGCCTGCGGAAGCCTGTATTTCGATTCGGGCGCATACCGCATAGCGAGCACCTGCGTAAAGGAAGAAAAGCGGGGAGAGCATATAGGCGATTTGCTTCTGCGTCTGCTTCTTGTACGCGGGTTCAATATGCTTGCGGATAAAATCGTGATTACAGCAACTCCGGAAACGGTCGGATTTTTCTCAAAATACGGCTTCAAGCAAACAAAAACAACGGAAATGGAGGTAGACGCGCAAGGGCTGATACTCGACAGCAAATGCGGTCACAACTGCAAGGAATGTCTGAATCAATGCACGCAAAATTAATCGGAGCGCTGAAAAAACTGTTTAAGGGGAAAATGCGTTACATTCTGCCCATGGCGGTACTTACGCTTATATCTTTTTTTATGAAAAAATATTTATACGGCTACGGTTTCCTTGTACTTGTTCTTATGTGCATCGCGGCGGTTATTTTCTGTTTTTATCTGCTTTCGTTTACAAATGCCCATTACGCAACGGTTATAAAAAGAGTTCTTGCCTGCGGAATTGCCGTTGCAACTGTTTTAATGATAATCGTTGAAATACCCATAATATCCGCATCCCGCAAAAAGGAAAAAGCCGATTCAAATTACTGCATTGTGCTGGGGTGTGCCATTTACGGGACGATCCCGTCGCGGGTGCTTGCCGCACGGATAAATTCCGCGTATGAGTTTTTAACCGAAAATCCGGATGCAAAGGCCATTTTAAGCGGCGGACAGGGACCGGGCGAGGACATAAGCGAAGCACAGTGTATGTTTGATATGCTTTCAAACCGCGGAATTGCGCCCGAAAGGCTTATTAAAGAAGATAAATCAACATCAACGAAAGAAAACCTGAAATATTCACGAGAATTGCTTGATGAAATTGACCCGGGCGTAAAGGGGTTAACGGTAATTTCAAGCGAAACGCATTTGTACCGCGCCTGTCTGCTTGCCCGTGACGCGGGCTTTGAACCCAAACCCTATCGGGCGGTAACAAGGGGACCCATTATTATTGCTCAGTACCTGCGCGAGGGTGTCGCTGTTTGGTACGAGTGGATTTTTTAGATTGTAAAAAGAACTCCGCAAAAACGCGAAGTTCTTTTTTTTCAATATCGCAAATCGTAGTAGATTGTGTTGCCTATGCTGTCAAGTTGACGGGCTATGTTTTCCCTTGCGCGGGCGTTATCGGCGGCGATACAGCGCATTTCAAAATTGTGCCGTTCCTCGGCTTCCATTTTTTTAATTCGGTCGTCGTGTTCAAGCGCCGCCCGCTTTAATTCCGCTTCGACCTTTTGCTTTTCAAGTTCAAGCATTTGCCTGTTTACAAGCAGTTTGTCGTATTCCTGCAACGCTTCTTTAATTGAATCGGCACGGCGGGTTTCAATAAATCGGATCAACATATCTATCGTTTGAAGATTTTTATCGTCCTCGCAAAGATAATCCATTTGCTTTAACGCGGCAAAATGAACGTCAAGGTCTTTGCGGTGAGCACTGTATTCTTCTTTAAGGGCGCTGAGTTCACTGTCGATTTCGGAATTGCGGATTTTAAGGTTTTTCTCCCATTCTGCCTGAACGCGGGCGCGTGTTTCGGCATTTTCTGCCTTTGCCTTTATATCTTTTTCGGCGGCTGTTTTAAGTTCCGAAATCTGCGATTGCGAAAGTTTCGGCGCACGCTTATTCTTTGAGGAATTTATAATCCTGACTGCCGCCGTGGTCAGAACAAAGCATACCGCGGTGACAACGGGATAAATCCACGCGGAAAAACCGTAAATCAAGCCTATATAGAATACGGCAAAAATAACTGCCGCAATAAGAAAAAGAACAATAACGGGCTTTTTTATCGGCTTTTTTACCGCAGGCAGAATAAAGCAGAAAATCGAAAGCACAAAGTGCATAACAAACAAAGCAATTTTGTCCGTAAAATCGGCTGCGCCGGAAAACTTACTGCTGTTAAGAAAAATGTTTGCATTAAAAATAAGGTCGCAAAACAGCAGACAGGAAAAAGCAAGCATTATTGCGGCGCTTATAAGCAGAATAATTATATTTCCCTTTTTGCTTTTAAGAGTATTTTCTTTGTTTTCCCTTAAAAACTTTTCTTTAAGTTTCTGTTCCGTGTTTTCACAAAGCAAGTCCGGTTCGGGCTTAACGGGATTTTTCTTTTCGTTAAGTAATTTTTCGGTCTTTTCCTGAATTTCTTTGCACTTTTCGCTCCCGGCATAAATTGCGAGAATCTCACTGCGC
Source organism: uncultured Clostridia bacterium (assembly GCA_934434555.1). GTDB lineage: Bacteria > Bacillota > Clostridia > Christensenellales > QALW01 > UMGS1322. Next base: position 23,055 of record CAKRZX010000004.1, on the reverse strand, counting down.
ATTTCGTTTAATTGGGATAATGCGGTGTCACGTTCCATAAAATAATCTCCCTTTGTGTTTTGTAACGTATATTATATAGTATTCAGTGCAAAAAATCAACAGTCAAATTCGGTAACACAATTTTTCGTTTTCTCATAGTATAAAACTGTAAGACGTACTTACAAAATCATTATAAAAGGAGAATATACTATGGGTAAATTCTTTAACGGTAACGACTGCGGATGTAATGACTGCACCTGGCTTATAATCCTGCTTATTATCCTGTTCTGCTGCGGCGGAAACGGTAATTGCGGATTCGGCGGCGGGGATAATTGCTGCTGGATAATTATAATCCTTCTGCTTCTTTGCTGCTGCGGCGGCGGAAATGACTGCGGATGCTCCGGTCCTGCCGGCGGATGCGGTTGCTGAAATACATTGAGGGTGCAAAAAGCACCCTCATTTTTTTATTTTCTTGTGGGAAGCCAGCAGCCGTACTTTGAATCTTCTCTCCACGTTTTGCCTGCGGAAGAATAGTCAATAACCTTAAACGACTTACCGCCCTTTTCCGGAACGGTAAATTCCTCGATTGTATCAAAACCCGCACTTTTACAGGGAGAAAGGGCAACGTAACCGTCCTCGTCAAACAGAATGTCAACAGGCTCGTCAACATTTTCGCCCAGGCGCGCGTCACGGGCAAGAACGACAGGACCGCGGCGGAGCGCAACGTGGAACCTCGCGTCGGGCGATTCGGTAACAACCTCGGGTATAACGTAATTGTGACCCCAGTCCACACGGCGGAAAAGAATGTCGCGGGGGTTCGATTGCGGACGGAGAAGTTCGGTGCGCATATCAAGTTTAAGCGTAACCGTGTCGCCGTTTTTCCACGTGCGGGAAATTGTGTTGTAGCCGGAAAACACGTCGGTTTCCTTGCCGCAAACCGTAAGCGAATTGCGCTTGCTCCACGCGGGAACACGCAAATCAAGGTCAAATGCTTCGTCTTTATCCATTTCCAAAGTTATTTTTATTTCGCCCTCGACAGGGTATGCGGTATCAAATTTTAATGTTATTTCATTTGCCTCGGGGGTAAGTGTTTTTACCGTTCCGGGAATATAAAGGTTTACACAAATTCCGTTCTTTTTAAGCATAACGCCCTCTTTGTGAATCATACCGCAGCCGGCAGCGCCTATACACGCGCAGCAGCCGTAGTAATGATTATCGGGCATAAACTGCAAACCGCCTATTCCTCTGCCGCGGGTGTTGGGCAGAAGAGAAGAATAACTGTCAAAGGGCAGTGCTTCCGGGTGTGCGTCGGCGCAGCGCTTGTGAACGTGCTTTTCATCGGTGATTTTTTCGGTATTCACCGCACCTAAGTAGGCATTATAAAGGGACTGTTCAAAGTAATCCGCATACTGAGCGTCGCCCGATAGCATAAGCAACTGCCAGCAGAATTTCATCCACGTAACGGTAACACATGTTTCCTGCATTATGCCCTGATATGCCGTGTCGGTCTGCCTTGCGGCGGCATGGTCAAGGTTTTCGTGCGTGCAGCCCGCAGAGCCGATAATCGTTATATCGCTTTTGCCTAAACGCCTGCCGAAGTTGAGTACGGTGGTTTTATATTTTTCAATTCCCGTTGCACGGTAGTATTCAAGCAAGCCCTCGAAACAGGAAATAAGCTCGTAAGCCTTGGTCATCGGATACTGATAGGGGTCGCACTTGTCCTCAAAAGCAAGCTCAAACACGTTGGAAATGCTTGTTCCGCCCTCGGAAACGATATATGCGGCATAGTCAAGATATTCTTTTTTGCCCGTAATGTCGTAAAGGCGGACAACCGGTTCAAGCAGTGAAGAAGAGTTAAGCCCACGCCAGAAATTGGACGTTTCGGTAATGGGGGTCTTGCCCTCGCTTGCGGGACCGACCTTGCTCATTATATAGTTGACCTGCTTTTCCATTGAGTCAACAATGCGTGCTTTAAGATTTTCATCGGTGCAGATTTCCGTAAAGTACTGCATACCGAGCAGTACGTATTTCCTGCTCCACATATCCCAAAAAATAAATTCGTTGTCGGGCGTGTAGGTTGAAATTCTGCCCAAACCGTCAATGGTGGAAAGCATATCTTCAACGGTGTCGGTTAAGATTTTATAAAGCTTTTCGTTGCGGGTGTAGGTGTAGGTAAATGTTGCGCCGCGCATCATTTTGCCCCAGAATTCGCCTTTCCAGCCGCCGCCTTTGCCGTCCTTGTCGGAGTGAATGCGGAACTGATTAACAAACCTTGCCCAGTGCACGGGGTCAAGAAGTTGAAAATTTTCAATATATCTTATTGAACGGTCGATAAATCCCGAATAATCAGTGGTATTTTTTCCGGTAAAAAGGGTGTCCGTTTCAATGCGTTTTGCATTAACGGGGTCGTTTGCATATAAATGCGATAAAGCCTTGTTCATAATAAATTCCTTTCTGAAATTGCTATGGAAATAGTATAATCGCAACGTGGACAAAAGTCAATATCAAAATTCGTGCGTTTTATAGGATTTTATTGATTTTTCCGAATCTTTTGTTTGAAAAAAGCAGGAATATATGATACAATACCTTATTGTATGAAAAGGGCGGTGATATTACGGACGGGTATTTTCTTGCAAGGCTGAAAGACCTTTCAAAAAGAAGCGGTTATGCGTTTACCGATTTTCTTGACCTTGAAGAACAGAGCGTGCTTGAAAGCAATAAACACGTTTTGGGAAAGTACACCCTTTTCGGCGGGTGCGACGGAACGGAACGCAATATTGCCCGATTCGTCGACAGCGAAGAACCGGGCTACGAAGAGGATTTTCCCATAGTGTGCCTTGAAATTTTACCCAAAAGCGAGAAATTCGCCGAGCCCCTTTGCCACCGCGACTTTTTGGGCGCACTTATGAATCTTGGCATAGAGCGCAAAAATATAGGTGATATTTCGGTTATGCATAAGAGAGCCGAACACCTAACGGTTTTAACGGACATATTTTCGCCGGATACTGCGGCAGACGGCTTGGAAATATGCCCGATATTACCTTCGCCGTCTTTCTTGTCCCGACAAAAATCTGTTCCGTTAAAACTGCGCGCACCGAAAACGGATTATTTTTGTCGAGATTCGTTGAGGACGACGCAGGAATACCGGGCGTATTTCAAGGAGGACGAAATGGAATATCGGCAAAAAGAACCGTTTTCGGCGTCAGGCGTCGGTTCTCTTATGCATAAAAATAACAGGGCGTATGTTTTCGTGCTTGAAAAAATAAGCGGATATATTTTATCGGAACTAACAAAGGTGAAACACACGCTTGTTGAATGCAGAATTGCCGAAAATCTGCCTTCGGGCGGACTTTACGAACTTAAAGAGGAAAAAATGTGTGTGCCGTCATTAAGGTGCGACTGCTTTATAGCAGAAGTCTTTCATCTTTCCCGCAGTGAAAGCACAAAACTTTTTGGTTCGGAAAAAGTCTTTGTAAACGGCAGATGCGCTTCAAGCCCGGGAATGCAACTGAAACAGGGGGACACTGTTTCCGTTCGCGGATTCGGCAGATTCCGATTCTTGCTTGAACAGGGCAAGACCAAAAAGGGCAATGCTTTTGTTAATATAGGCAGGTTTGTATGAAAAACAGTTACAGGCGCACGGTTGGCGCATCGTACTTAGGATATATCGTGCAGGCGGTTATAAATAATTTCGTACCGCTTCTCTTTGTTACGTTTCAAACGGATTTTAATATTCCCATTTCAAAAATCACGGCGCTTATAAGCATAAATTTTTTAATACAACTGTTTGTTGATATGCTTTCGGCGGGCTTTATAAAAAAAGTGGGATATAAGGCGGCGGCAATTTCGGCAAACGCCTGCTGCGCCGCGGGACTTATTCTGCTTTCTGTTCTGCCGTATGTTTTGCCCGACGCGTTTTCGGGAATACTTATCTGCGTGTGCATATACGCTTTGGGCGGCGGACTCCTTGAAGTTATAATCAGTCCTATTGTAGAGGCGTGCCCCACAAAAAACAAGGAAAAAATGATGAGCTTGCTCCATTCGTTCTATTGCTGGGGACATGTGGGCGTGGTACTGCTTTCAACGGCGTTTTTCTTCTCTTTCGGCATAAAGAACTGGCGGATTTTATCGCTTATCTGGGCACTTCTGCCGCTGACAGACATCGTAATATTTGTAAAAGCACCCGTATTTGTGCTTGACGGCGACGGCGGCGACGGATTCAGCATTTCGGAACTTTTTAAGAAAAAAGAGTTCTGGCTGCTTGCGGTTATGATGCTTTGCGCGGGAGCAAGCGAACAGGCACAGAGCCAGTGGGCGTCAACCTTTGCCGAAGAGGGACTTAAAGTAAGCAAGACAGTGGGCGATTTGGCGGGGCCGATGGCGTTTGCGGTGCTTATGGGGCTGTCGCGCCTTATTTACGGAAAGTGCGGCGACAGACTGAATCTTAACAGGTTTATAATTTTCAGCAGTATACTCTGCATCGGCGCATATCTGTGCGCATCTCTTTCGCCGAACCCGATTTTTGCGCTTGCAGGCTGCGGAGTGTGCGGTTTTTCGGTGGGAATTTTCTGGCCGGGTACATACAGCATTGCCGCAAAAAGAGTCAGGGGCGGCGGCACGGTTATGTTTGCGCTTTTGGCGCTTGCGGGGGACTTGGGCTGCACCGCGGGACCTGTGCTTGCGGGCGCGGTGGCGGATTCCGCGGGTTCGCTGCGTACGGGCGTGCTTGCGGCTATCGTTTTCCCGACCGTTATGTTTGTTTGCGCGATTATCTCGAAGAAAACCGATAAAAGCAAATAAATTAACATATGTACACATATAAATACAGCCCGTTCAGGGCGGAAGCAGAGGTTTATAATGAATTTAAGCGAGTTTATTTTATCATCACCCACGCCGTTCCACGCGGTGGACACGGCAAAGAAAATGCTTGAAGAACAAGGCTTTACGGAACTTAAAGAAAGTGAAAACTTAAAGCCTGTTCCGGGCGGAAAATATTTTTTAACGCGGAATCTTTCTTCACTTATTGCATTAAAAATTCCCGAGGGCGATTTTTGTGGATTTATGATTTCAGCCGCTCATTCGGATTCCCCGGCGTTTAAGGTAAAGGAAAACAGCGAAATGTCCGACGGCAACTACGTGAGTATTTCTTCGGAAAGGTACGGCGGAATGCTTTGCTCAACGTGGCTTGACCGCCCGCTTTCTGTTGCGGGGCGCGTTATAGTAAAAACCGAAAAAGGAGTTGAGAGCCGGCTTGTTGACCTTAAAGAACCCGTTGCGATTATGCCGAACGTTGCGATACATATGAACCGCAATGCCAACAGCGGCGCAGTATACGATTTTGCCGTCGATATGATTCCTCTTATGCGTCTTGCGGGCAGCGGGCAGACGCTGAAAAGCAGAATCGCCGAAAACGCGGGAGTTTCGGAAAACAGTCTGCTTTCGTGGGATTTGATTCTCTATAATCCCGAAAAGCCCGTTATCTGGGGCGACTTCATAACATCTCCCCGCCTTGACGATTTACAGTGCGCCTATGCGTCACTGGCGGCGTTCCTTAAAAGCAAAAATGAAAAAAGCGCTGCGGTTTACGCGCTGTTTGACAATGAAGAAGTGGGCAGTGAAACAAAACAGGGCGCGGCGTCAACGTTTTTGTTCGATACGCTTTCCCGCGTCGCCGGGGCGGATTTAAGGCTGAAACTTGCGTCAAGTATGCTTGCTTCCTGCGACAATGCCCACGCGATTCACCCCAATCACCCTGAATATTCTGATAAAAACCATGCGGTAACAATGAACGGCGGCGTGGTGATAAAGTATAACGCCAATCAGAAGTACACTTCCGACGGCGTTTCAACGGCACTCTTTGCGCTTATATGCCGAAAAGCGGGGGTAAAGGTGCAGTATTATGCAAACCGTCCCGATATGGCGGGCGGTTCTACCCTGGGCAATATCTCAAACACACAGGTGTCCGTTAATGCGGTGGATATCGGCATTGCGCAACTTGCCATGCACTCCGCCCTTGAAACCGCCGGCAAGGACGATACCGACAGTATGATTTCGGCTTTGACGGAGTTTTTCTCGACTTCGGTCGTCTTTGAAAAGGACGGAACGTACTTGCTTGTTTGACACACGGTGCGCTTGTATGGTATAATCACTATATATAAATATTGTAAGGTAATATTATGCGGCTTGATAAGTATCTTAAAGTTTCAAGAATAATAAAAAGAAGAACGGTTGCCAACGATGCCTGTGATGCAGGCAGGGTAACCGTAAACGGAAAGCCCGCAAAAGCGGGGCAGAACGTAAAAGCGGGGGACGTGCTTACTTTGCGTTTCGGTGAAAAACAGCATTCATTCAGGGTGCTTTTTGTTGACGAGCGTGAGGCAAAAACGAACGCAAGCGCCATGTACGAGGAAGTATGAGCGTTGCGGTTGTAATTCCCGCCGCGGGCGAGGGCAGACGGACGGGGCTTAAAGAGAACAAGATGTTTTTCTGCCTTGACGGCGAACCTATAATAAAGAAAACAGTACGGGCTTTTTTGAATCACCCGCTTGTGGATACCGTCTGTGTTGTTTGTGCCGAAAAAGATTTTGAGCGCATGCAAAGCATTTTGGGCAAGAGCGTAGTTTATGCGTTCGGCGGAATCACCCGCGAAGAGTCAGTTTTTGCGGGACTTAAAAAGGTTGCGGATTCCGACAAAGTGCTTATTCACGACGGCGCCCGACCCTTTGTAAGCGCCGATGTGATTTCACGGATTACGGAAAATACCGCGCCGGGCGTATGCGCCGTTGCGGGCGTAAAGGTGACGGACACCCTTAAAACGGTTGAGGGCGACAGGATAATATCCACCGTTGACAGGAACGGATATTTCCGCGCGCAGACTCCCCAGGGATTTATGACAAAAGAGATTATTTCACTTTTTGAAAACGGCAATTATGCCGATTTAACCGATGATTCGCAACTGTTTGAAAGGGCGGGAAAGCAAGTGAAAGCCGTTGAGGGCGAAGAAAAAAACAGGAAGATAACAACGCCGGAGGACGTAGGGAATACACCTGTATACCTTGTGGGGACAGGCTATGACGTGCACCGTTTTAGCGAAAACAGAAAACTTGTTTTGGGCGGAGTGGAGATACCCTATGAAAAAGGCTTGCTTGGACACTCTGACGCAGATGTGCTTTTGCACGCCGTGTGCGATGCGATTTTAGGCGCTGCGGGCGAGGGCGATATCGGCAAGCATTTTCCCGACACGGACGAAAGATACAGGGGGATAAAAAGCACTGTTTTGCTTGAAAACGTGAACAGACTTATTGCGCAAAAGGGATTCCGTGTTATAAACGTAAGCGCGGTGGTAGTTGCGCAAAAACCCAAACTTTTGCCCTATATTGCGGAGATGAATGAAAACATCGCGCGGATTCTTAACACGAATCGCGTAAACGTTGCCGCCACCACCACCGAGAAACTCGGGTTTGAGGGGCGCGAAGAGGGCATTTCAGCCACGGCAACGGTATTGCTTGCGGGGGCAGACAAGGAGTCAACTTGAAATTTTCGTCAATAGAAGATATACTTTTACACAAATACCGCGGGGGCAAAAGTCCCGAAAAAATTCAGCGGGGATATATACTTGACAGAGTGTTTTATGCCTGTTCTGCACTTATGCTCATTTGTGCAACAGTACTTAATTTGCTTTATACTTCGGGCAAATTTCAAAAAGCCGAAGATGACGGCTTGCTTACGCCGTGGCAGACGCCGGAAGTTACGGAGCAGGACAGTTTCGGACTTAAAGATATGAGCGGAAACGTTAAAGAAGTAAGCATAAACCGGGCGAGAATAAACGAACCGAGTATTTACGGTCACGAAATGCTTTTTTCGGCGGGAAGCGGAAGCCTTGAAAAATCGGTACTTACGGAACTATATCTTTTTGACGCGGACACCGCTGAAAGCAGAAAGATTGCCGAGGCTGCTGTGGGTGAGATTTACGAGACGCACCTGTCGAAAAACTGGCTTGTGTGGCTTGACACCGACCACAAGGGCAGAAACGTTATATATAAAATGAACCGCAGTGAGATTACGGGCGAAAAAAAGGCATCGGTTGTTCAGGAAACGGAAAATCATATGCCTAAACTTGCCCTGTGGGGCGATTATCTTGTGTGGATGGAACAGGTAAGCGACAGCGAGGACAAACTCTATTTTGTTGACCTTAACACCGACGAAAATATGGCGCTTGGTATGTTCGACAATACTGCCTATGCGGTAAGCGCACCGTATATTTACGAAAATACGGTTATCTGGGCGGAAAAAGACCCGTCGGACGACAGTAAAAGCGCCATATACAGCGTTACGTTTGAGGATTTGGGAAAAGTGAACCAAAGCGATGAATATAATCCCGACGACGAAACCGATTCGGGGCTTGCCGAACCGAAAGTATTTTCAACCGGCACGTATGTTCACAAACCCAAGTGCAACGGCGATATCTACGTATGGATTGACAAGAACAACGCGCCTGATTCGGTACTGTACTACGCCTATAAAAACGAAACGCCCGTCAAATTTTGGAACAATGTTACGCAGTATGCGCTCGGCGATGATTTTATTACCTTTGTTTCAAACCAGACAGTGTATGCGTATTACTATAAAACCGACGTGCTTGCACAGGTTTCTCAAAGCGGAAGAAGCGCGATTCTGCCTCAGTGCACGGGGAATCTTGTTGTTTGGGAAGATAAGACCGACAGCGGCGACGATGTATTTAAGTATAATATTTTAGGACAGGACAATGAGTAAAGAAAAGACGGTTTACATTTGCACAAACTGCGGGTACGAGACGGGCAAGTGGCTCGGCAAATGTCCCGGGTGCGACAGTTGGGGTACCCTTGAAGAAGAGGTAAAGGACGTTCAGCCCGCAAAGGCACGTTTTGATAAGGGCGGGAAAGCGCCCAAAACCGACAGTTTAAGAAAACTTACCGATGTTGAAACCGTGGATTATACGCGGTTTTCAACCGGAAGCGGCGAGTTTGACAGAGTTCTCGGCGGCGGTGCCGTTCCGGCAAGCATAGTGCTTTGCGGCGGCGATCCGGGAGTGGGCAAGTCAACACTTTTGTTGCAGACGTGCGATTTTGTGGCAAAGGATAAAGACGTAATATATATTTCGGCGGAGGAATCCGCACATCAGATTAAAATGCGCGCCGAAAGGCTCGGGTGCAAAAACGAAAATCTGTATGTGTGCGCCGAAACGGATATTGACGATATCTGTGCGCTGTTAAGCGTAAAAAAGCCGTTTTTGGCGGTTGTGGATTCAATACAGACCGTGTATGCGCCGTATCTTAATTCCGCACCGGGAACGGTTTCACAGGTGCGCGAGTGCGCGTCAAGGCTTATGCGCCTTGCCAAAGAGGACGGAATAACCGTGTTTACGGTAGGTCACGTAACAAAAGAGGGCACTCTTGCGGGACCGAAAGTGCTTGAACATATAGTTGACACCGTTACGTATTTCGAGGGCGAAAAAAATTCCGCGTTCAGGGTTTTAAGAACCACAAAAAACCGTTTCGGCTCAACAAACGAAATAGGCGTGTTCGAGATGGAAGAAAAGGGTATGACGGACGTAATAAACCCGTCGGAAATCTTTATGGCACAGCGTACCGAGCCTGTGGCGGGCACAGCAACAATGTGCTCCGTTGAGGGTACGCGCCCCGTTATGGTGGAAATTCAGGCGCTGTGTTCGCCAAGCGGATTCGGAAATCCCCGCAGAGTGGGCAGCGGCGTTGACTATAACCGAATGGTAACGCTTCTTGCCGTGCTTGAAAAGCGGCTGGGATATTCACTGTACAATCAGGATGTTTATGTAAATATTGCGGGCGGGTTGCGCATTGATGAGCCTGCTGCGGATATGGCGGTAATAGCCGCCGTGGCATCGGCATATAAGAATCTGCCCCTGCCCGATGATACGGTATTTTTCGGCGAAGTGGGGCTTACGGGAGAACTCCGTGCGGTTTCCGGGTGCAGGCAGCGCATAGAAGAGTGCGAAAAACTGGGCTTTAAGCGCGTTATTCTGCCAAAGGGCAACAAACGGGGACTTTCGGAAAATTCTAAAATTAAACTTGAATTTGCAGACAACGTGTTTTATGCGCTTTCGCTGGGGGCAATAGGAAAATGATAAAAAAGATAATACACCTTTTGTTTGTGCCCATAGGCGGGGCACTGGGATACTGGCTGTGGAAACTTATCGAAATGATTCTTACCAAAACCGGCACGACCCCTTGGGGCTGGGTGGCGGTTGCGGGCGAAATCGCGTTTATTTCCGTGCTTGCGATAGCGGGCTATTTTCTCGGCGGACCCGCGTCGGAATTCTTTCATAAAGGCATAGCAAAAGTTACAAAGCGGGCAAAGTCAATGTCTGCAAAAGAACTGTTTTTGGCGGTTTTCGGGTTGCTTATAGGCTTTATTGTAGCTTTTTTGGTTTGTCAGGTGTTCAGAAATATAGATAATACTGTGCTTGTAACAAGTATAAATGCGGTAGTGTATATTTGCTGCGGAGTGCTGGGCGTGCGCCTTGCACTTATGCACCGTGATGAAGTTCCCGTGCTTGAAAAGAATTCGGAGCAGGCGGGTACGGTGCTTGACGCAAGCATTCTTGTTGACGGACGTGCGGCGGACATAGTAAAAACGGGATTTTTGCGCAAACCCCTGTATATTCCCAAGTTTGTACTTGACGAACTTTCTCTTCTTGCCGACAGTGAGGACGCCAAAAAGCGCACACGCGGCAGATTGGGACTTGACACGGTAAAAGTCTTGCAGGAACAGCACGGCGCGGAAGTGGTTTCAAAGGATTACTCCGATTCCGATTCGATTGACGACAAACTTATTGCGTTTGCCAGGAAAACCGGGTGCAGTATTATGACAAACGACTATTCGCTCAATATGGTGGCAAGTATAGAAAACGTTACGGTACTTAATGTAAACGAACTTGTAAATGCCCTTAAACCCACGGTTGTGGCGGGCGATGAAATTAAAATAGAAGTCACGAAAGCGGGCAAGGACCCCACACAGGGAGTGGGATATCTTGACGACGGCACAATGGTTGTAATAGAAAACGGCGCGGGGCATATAGATAAAACAGTGGACGTATGCGTAACGGGAATGTTGCAGACAAACGCCGGCAAGATTATATTTGCAAAGATAAAATAACCGGGATGTTGACGGCTCGGAACTATTGTGGTAAAATTTAAGCAAATCATTAAAAGAGGAATTCGTATGCGCCAGGTAAGGACACGGAAAAGATTTGATATAGTCGATTATCTTCCCGCAATAATGGCTGTTATAGGCGTTGCGGTGATAACGGTTCTGCTCGTTATTATTTTTCATACCGACATAAAAACGGTAAAAAGATCAAGCCTTAAAAATATGCCGTTTTCGGCACAAAGCACATACGTCCCCTTTGCGGGCGGCGCGGTGTTTATCGACAATAATGAAAACAGGCTTTATTATGTTGATGACCGCAGTGAAATTATGTGGGGGTTTGCGGGTACTACGGAAGATATGAAGCTCTATGCTTCCGTAAGCCGCGCGGCGGTAACAACGGGCAAAAAATTGCAGGTGGTAAATAAAGACGGTACCCTTGTGTTTTCAAAGGAATTCGATAAGGCCATATCGGATATCACTTTGGGCGAAAAACTTACCGCCGTTGCGCTCAGCCATTCCGATGACACGATAATCCTTAACGCCGCAGGCGAGGAAATAGACAGAATCGCCTCAAACAGCAACTGCACAAATATCCGCTTCGGCGTGTACGCATCGGACAGTGTGTGGGTAATAACCGCTCAAACTTCGGGGTATTCGCCCGTGTTCCAGCTTTCAACTTATAAATACGAAAACGAAAAGACACAGACCGTTACGTTTGACACGGATAATCAGATGATGTACGACGCGGTATTCTGCGATAATCTCTGCTACATTTTCGGCACCGAAAAAATTATGGTGCGCGATTGCAACTATACCGGCACAGTAAATAACGATTACAGCGCCAACGGTTACGACGTTGTTGCGTCGGGGCTTATAAGCGGAAAAATGCATATTCTGCTTATGAACAACGGAAATCTTAAAGCCATAGGCGAAAAAGCGGTTAAAGATGTGCCCTGTGAGGAAAAAATAAACTGTGCCGCCGTATCTCAAAAGGGATATTTCGGGTTCAGCAATTACTTTATGTATAAATTCAATCCTAAAAACGGCAGTTATAAAAAATACAGATTTCCCGTAAAGGTTGACGGTCTTGTTCAGGGCGACGGATACGTTTTTATTACGTCCGGCAGCACCGTTTACCGTTTTGATATTTCCGCATAAGGAGGAAAAATATGAATCTGATTGACCTGGGCATTATCGCCGTACTCGGCATAGGCTTTATTCTCGGCTGGTACAAGGGCTTTTTGACAACGGCGCTCAACCTTGCTTCCTACGCTGCGGCGTGGATTATTTCCCTTATTTTCTATAAGCCTCTTGCATCGTTTATGCTTGCGAAAACGAACTTTGACAACACTCTTCTTTACCTTACCGCAGGCGCGGAAAAGTTAAGCGACATGAGCGTTGCCAACGTTGACGTAAACACATTGGGAAAGGAGAGAGTTACCGAGATTATTTCAACATCAAATCTCCCCAAGCCCATTGAAAATATGATGCTTGACAATATACTTAACAATGCTTTTGCATCACAGGGCATAAGCACATTAAGTGATTATTTTAACCAGACCCTTATAAATTTAAGCGTAAGCCTTATAAGTTTTTTGATTATTTTTCTTGCGGTAAGGCTTATATGTATGTTTGTAATAGGTTTGCTTGACTTTGTAACCAAACTGCCGGTATTAAAGCAGTGCGATAAGGCAATCGGCGGTGCCTGCGGCGTTTTGCAGGCGGCGGTAATCGTGGCGATAATCTTTGCAGTTATCCCCATAGCAATGTCAGTTCTGCCGTTTGATAACTTCAATACAATGGTGCAGTCGTCATTTTTCGGAAAACTGTTCTTTAACCACAATATAATATTCAATATCCTACGGTCGGTATTATAAGGAGGCGGTATATTGACAAGGACGCAAAAACGGCTGATGAAAAAGATTGCCGCAGTATGCGCTGCGGCAGTGCTGCTTTTTTGCGGCGTGTTTGCTGTTGTAAAAATAGTTAAGCATCAGGAATACAATCCGGATAAATTCAACTCCACCGCGCTTTCGTGCTCAGGCGGAGAAGAACTTGATAACATAGACCTTTCACTTGTGAAATACGGTTCGCCCGCTGACGGGCAAACGGAAGTCAGACTGTCGTTTACACTTGACGACGGCATAAGCGTTTCGGGAATTCCCGCCTATACGGTGGACTTTCTTTCCTCGCCTATGCGTATGAGAATAGCGCTCAGCGGTATAGATTACTGGGACTACGTTGTTTCGGGCATAAACGCCGACGACACGGGTACGATTGCGGGAATGTTTCAGCAAAGCCCAATGGGCGAAAACAGCAAAACGTATCTGTATTTTAATCTTACCCGTGATGTTAAGTTCAAAGTTGCGGAAAATGAGGGCGCGCTTTCGGTCTTTCTTGAAAGCGCAAAGGAATCGGACACCAAAACCGGCGCATACATAATTGCCGATATGTATTATGAATATCAGATGGGAGAAATGCCTGACGAAACCTTTACGCCTACGCTGTCTGCCGACGGAGTGAGCGTAATTACGGTAAGCAAGATGTATTCAAGCCTTGAATCTGCACAGCAGGACGCGGAAAAACTGCTTGCGGGCGTATATGAAGGCAAGGAACTGCGCGCAGTTGAGGGCGACAGGTTTTCACTGCTTTCAATGGGCGAACAAAATGATACTTTAAACGTGCTTAATGAATCGGTTTTGAGCGTTGACGGTGCAAAAACCACGCTTACGCCCTTTTATTCCGACGCCCGCTTTCTGTGCTGGCTGCCGGGCAACAGCGGTGCGCTTTTGGCAAAAAGCGAGGACGGAGCGGAAAAACTTTATGCCTGCGACCGCACGGGTGCAAAGCACGCCGTTACGGAAAGAACATTCCAAACGGTGGTAAAAGCGTCTGTTTCGTCGGACGGAAAAGTGATTGCTTTTATTGAACACGGCGAAGAAACAGAAACTTTAACCGTGCTGTTTATGGAAAGCGGAGAAATAAAGACTTTCGGACAGGAAAGAGAGAATATAAGCGGAATAGCCGTAAACGAAGACGGTTCGCGGCTGTACTGTTTAAGCGGAACGGAAACATACGTGCTTTCGGAATATAATACCGCCACGGGCGAAGAGCGCGTTTTATCGGATAAACTGCTTATCGAAACGGAACTGTTCTATCACGCGGGACATCTGTATTACTGCGATATAATCGAAGAGTACGAGGCGATTGTACGCAACTTTGTTAAGGATAACAGCCGGGAGGTAATAGCGCGCGGTTCGCAGTTTGCGGTATCTGCCGACGGAAACGTGGTTGCGGTGGTGAAAGAGGACTATGAAACTGCCGTAAGTGATTTGAATATCGTAAATATAAAGGATAAAACGGTCGAAACGGTATATCACGACGTCGTTTTAAGTGAGTTCTTTATTTCCAGTGACAACAGTTATCTTTACTATATTGTTGAAACGGGCGATTCGGAGTTTTACTATCAGATTATGAAGTACGATATCGCAAAAAAAGAAATCACGACCCTTGCTCAGAGCGTGAACGCGTCATTCTTTGCATCGGTTATGCCCGATGAAATCGTTATAAGCCTTACTTATACCGATGACGGAACGGTTCACCCCGTAACGTATATTGCCGACTTTGTTAAAATAAATGAGGCAATCAAAAACGAAATTGAACAGACAGAATAAAACAGACCCCGTTTCAGTCGAGAAACGGGGCTTTCTTTGTTTTTATTTAAGAAAATCTTTCAGTGTGCTTACATCAAGTTCTTCATACTTATATAAAAGCGGGTAAAGTTTGCGCGCAATGGTCTTTACTCCGCCAACCGCATTGCTTTCGATATTGAGCGGCATAAGCGGCTCGTGCAGTGACATTCTGAGCAGGAACCAGCCGTCTCCCTCTGACGGGGGAAACGAAATTCGGATTCCCTCGTAATTGTCCGGAACGATTTCCCAATCAGCTTCCTGCGAGGCGTAGCAGGTGATATCGTTTATAACCGATTCGCCGAACGCCTTAAAGTCGGGACGGGAAACATTCATTCTGAATTCTCTGCTTTCCGCGGGTTCTTCAAGCCCGATAAGCAAATCGTCAAGACGTTTTCCCTGACTGCGGAGTTGCGCACCCTTGATGATAAGTTTTGTTACAAGATATGCGCCGTCATCAAGGAAGTAATTCTCTTTCAGTGCGGCGTGACCGCTTGTTTCAATAGCCAAGGGGCAGTACTGACCCTCACGGTTAAGGCGGATAGCCTCGTTTATAACGTTTTTATATCCGCGCTTGAAACGGTGGTGCATACCGCCGTGATTTTCAATAAACTTTTTAAGTCCGCTTGACGTTATTGAATCGGTAACGATAACAGCCGGCTTTTTTTCTTCAAGAAGAATTGCGGAAATAAGAGCAATAAGCCTGTTGCGGTTTATCTCGTTTCCGCGGGAATCAACCGCGCCCGCACGGTCAACGTCAGTGTCAAAAATAACGCCGAAGTCGGCTTTTGCGTCAAGCACGGCCTTTGTAACCGATGCCATCGCCGCCTCATTTTCGGGGTTCGGTATGTGGTTGGGGAACATACCGTCAGGTTCAAGGAACTGGCTGCCCGTAATGTCCGCGCCCAAGGGCTTTAATACCTTTTCGGCATAAAATCCGCCCGCACCGTTTCCCGCGTCAACAACAATTCTGAATCCTTTAAGCGGGTGGTCAAAATCCTTTGCGTTTACGCCGTTTTTAACCTTGTTTACAAGAATTTCGGCATAGTCGGAAAGAAAATCGTATTTTGTTTCCGAGCCGCCGCGGTCCTCATAGAGTTCGGTTTTTTCGGCAAGTTCAAGAATCGCGTCAATGTCGCTGCCCTCGCAGCCGCCCTCTTTGGTAAAAAATTTAAGTCCGTTACGGTCGTAGGGCAAATGGCTTGCGGTTATCTGGATGGAGCCGTCACAGTTAAGTTCGGGAACGATACAGGTCATAAACATTGCGGGGGTGCTTATAAGCCCGCAGTCAATACACTGCGCCCCGCACTTTTTAAGGGCGTCAATAACCTGTGTTTTTATTCTGTCGGCTGAAATGCGCGAATCGTGACCCACGGCTATTTTAAGTTCCGTGCAGTCCTTTTGGCATTTCTGCGAAAGCCACGTGCCGAACGCATATGCTATGCGGAAAACAACCTCGTCCGTAAGGTTTACTTTCCCGTTTTGGCTCTCGACCGCAATACCGCGGATATCCGAGCCGTTTTTCAGTGATTTCCAATCAGTCATAATTAAGTACCGTAAATTCAGTATGATTTTGCGAAGTAAATCTTCGTAGCCGCTTTCTTTCCGCAGTGAACACAGGTGCAGCCCTCCGCACCGTGGTTTTCAAAGGGAATATTTCTCGTTGACGCGCCTGTTTCCTGTTTTATTGCAAGTTCGCACTCCGTTTCGCCGCACCAGGGCGCAAAAACAAAGTTCCTGTTTTCAATGGCAGTCTTAAAGTCCTCCCAGTTTTCGGCGTGGGTGGTGTGCGCATCGCGGTGCTTTCTTGCAATTTCAAGCATATTTTTCTGGATATCGTCAAGCATATCCGCAACGGTCTTTTCGATATTATCCAAAGAAACAAACGTTTTTTCGTGAGTGTCCCTGCGAACAAGCACGCACTGATTCTTTTCAATGTCTTTGGGTCCGATTTCAAGCCTCAGCGGAACGCCTTTCATTTCCCATTCGTTGAACTTCCAGCCGGGCGAAGCGTCACGGTCGTCAAGATTTACCCTGATTTGAGCGCCTTTAAGCAGAGAATAAAGTTCGGCAGCCTTTTCGTTTACACCTTCTTTGTGCGCCGCAACGGGAACGATTACGACCTGAACGGGCGCAATGCGCGGGGGAAGTTTAAGCCCGCGTTCGTCGCCGTGAACCATTACCACGCCGCCTATCATACGGGTAGAAGTACCCCAACTTGTCTGATAAACGTATTTTAACTGACCGTCCCTGTCAAGGAATTTGATGTCGAATACCTTTGAGAAGTGGTCGCCCAGATAGTGGGACGTGCCTGCCTGCAATGCCTTGCCGTCAAGCATCATTGCCTCTATCGAATAAGTTTCGGCAGCGCCCGCAAATTTCTCCTTTTCGCTCTTTCTTCCCGTGAAAACAGGGATAGCAAGTACGTTTTCGGCAAACTCGCGGTAAACGTCAAGCATTGTAAGAGTCTCTTCGCGCGCCTCTTCTTCGGTAGCGTGAATGGTGTGACCCTCCTGCCACAAAAATTCGCTTGTGCGCAAAAAAGGACGGGTGGATTTTTCCCAACGAACAACGTTGCACCACTGATTAAGTTTTAAGGGAAGGTCGCGGTATGAGTGCACCCATTTTGAATACATATCGCATATTATGGTCTCACTTGTGGGGCGGACAACAAGACGCTCCTGAAGTTTTTCGTTACCGCCCTGGGTTACCCACGCAACCTCGGGAGCAAAACCCTCAACGTGTTCCGCCTCGCGGGCAAGAAAACTCTCGGGTATAAGCATAGGGAAGTATGCGTTGCTGTGTCCCGTGTCCTTAAAGCGTTTGTCCATCTGCTGCTGGATAAGTTCCCATACGGCAAAACCGTAAGGCCGTATTACCATCGTGCCCTTTACCGGACCGTAATCAACCATTTCGGTTTTAAGTACCACGTCGGTATACCACTGGGGAAAATCCTCATTGATATCCGCTATCTGCGTAACAAACTGCTTTTCTGCCATAAATTCTTCCTCCGAATTTTCACATTATATCTTTGTTATTTTAAGTATCATCATCGCTTTTGTCAAGCAAAATCGGCAAAATGCGGATTTTTCTTATAAATTATTATATGCGCATATGTGCAGTTTAATGAATAACACATATTTCACTTGCAAAATAACCTAAAAAGCGATATAATCATCTCATTATTTTTGCGAGGTGGGCTTATGAATAAAATCAGGCAGAATGTTTTCCCGCTGCTTGCGGCGCTTATATGGGGGGCGGCATTTTCATCTCAGGCGATATGCTCTGACCGCGGAATGGGCGCGTTTACCTTTAATATGCTCCGCGGATTCGTGGCGTTTCTTGCGCTTTTGATTATTGCGGTAATTTTCACGCGCAAAAGCATAAAGGCAGATTTTTCAAATAAGAAATATATGCGGGAATTACTTCTCGGCGGATTTTCCTGCGGAAGCACGCTGTTTATTGCAAGCAATCTGCAACAACTTGCGTTTTCGGGTACGGACAGCGGAAAAGTGGGTTTCATAACGGTATTTTATGTTGTACTTGTGCCTGTTGCGGGGCTGTTTTTCAAAAAGCGCGTGCCGATAAACGTATGGATAAGCGTAGTAATTGCCCTTGCGGGAATGTATTTTCTCTGCTTTAAGGGTAAGGGAATAGGGGAAGTGAACAAATACGACCTGGTCGCGCTGCTTTGCGCTCTTGCCTTTGCCGCGCAGATACTGTGTATCGACTTCTTTGCCGGGCGCGTAAACGGAATACATCTTTCATGTGCACAGTTCGCGGTTATGACGCTGCTTTCGGCAATTTTCGCTTTTTCTCTTGAAAAGCCGTCACTTGCCGTTACCGTTGACTGTATCTGGCACGTTCTGTATGTGGGAATTTTCTCTTCCGGCATTGCCTACACGTTGCAGATTCTCGCCCAAAAGGATTCAAACCCCACGGTTGTATCGCTGCTTTTAAGCCTTGAATCGGTGTTCTCCGTGCTTTCGGGGGCAATATTTCTGCACGAACGGCTTGAAGTGCTTGAATACGTGGGCTGCGGAATTATGTTTATTGCCGTTATCTTCTCGCAGATTCCTTTTGATTCGTTAAAAAAGAAAAAAGCATAAAAAGCAAAAACCGCCTTTTGGGGCGGTTTTGTTTGTTCAATAATTATTTAATTATGAACGGTGAGCCTTGAAGCAAGCGTCGCAATAAACGGGACGGTCGTCCTTGGGCTGGAAAGGAACTTTTGTGGGAGCGCCGCACTCTGCACATACTGCATCGTACATCTCTCTGGGACCGCGGCTGGCGTTTCTCTTTGCCTGACGGCATTCACGGCAGCGGCCGGGCTCATTTTGAAGTCCCTTCTCTGCGTAGAATTCCTGCTCACCGGCGGTGAAAGTGAATTCCTTTCCGCAGTCTTTGCAAACTAAGGTCTTGTCTTCGAACATTTTGAATGTCCCCCAAAAAAATATTTTCGTTGCACTGCAAGTTATATTGGGTAAATGGGAACAATCAGGTAATTCGAGAAGGCGTCCATAATTCCATTATAAACTTTCTGACAACGACTATATTATACAACATCGAAAAACAAATTGCAACCATTTTTTATTAAATGATTAAATTTTTTTCAACGCGAAAGGCAAAAACATACAGTCAAAGTAACTGAGCGGCAGTTCTGAGGCGCAAAGCAAGGGCAGAATACCGCTTTTGAGTGTCGGTATTTGCTATCATCTGCGCCATTGTGCTTTCCGAACCGCAAACAACCACCATTTCGCTTGCGCGGGTGACGGCTGTATAAAAAAGATTCCGCGTCATAATACGCATATTGCCCACGGGCAAAGGAATAATCACGAATCTGAATTCGCAGCCCTGACTTTTGTGCACGCTCAGCGCATAGGCAAGGTTAAGTTCCGAAATATCCGCAAAGGCGTATTCGCTTATTCTGTCGTCGTCAAAACAAACGGTGATTATACGCGAAACGGTGTCGATTTCGCGTATAAGACCGCAGTCGCCGTTAAAAACGCCGCTGCCCGAAACAAGATGTCCGCCGGGCGCGGTTTGTGTCCATTCACGGTCATAATTGTTTTTTATCTGTATAACTTTGTCGCCCTCGCGGAAGATATCGTCGCCGAATTTCTGCTCGTGCAACCCGAATCCGGGCGGATTCAGCGTTTCCTGTAAAACGCGGTTAAGGGCAATAACGCCGCAGGCGCTTTTCTTTATGGGCGTAAGCACCTGAATATCGCGAATCGGGTCAATGCCGTACTTTGCGGGAAGTCTGTTTTTGGAAAGGTCTGCAACGGTTCGGGCAATATCGCTATCGCCGTAGCGTTTAAGAAAAAAGAAGTCGCCGTCTGGTGCGTTGGAAACGGGCATTTCACCATTGTTTATCCTGTGGGCGTTGGTAACGATTGTGCTTTCGCTTGCCTGGCGGAAAACTTCGTTTAAGGCAACAATGGGGAACACGCCGGAAGAAATAATATCACCCAAAACGTTGCCTGCGCCAACCGAGGGCAACTGGTCGGAATCGCCCACGATAATAAGCCGCGTGCCGCGTTTAAGACCGTCAAGCAGAGCCTGCATAAGGAAGATATCAATCATACTTGCCTCGTCCACAATGCACGCGGAGCAATCCACGGGGTGGTCCCTGTTGCGCTTAAAAATAAATCCGTTTTCGGTTTTTGTGTATTCAAGTAAGCGGTGAATTGTTTTTGCGTCCTCACCGGTTGCCGCCGACATTCTTTTTGCCGCGCGGCCGGTAGGTGCGCACAGGGCAATTTCCTGTCCGCGTTTATGTAAAAGGTGAAGAATGCACCCCAGCGTCGTGGTCTTTCCCGTTCCGGGACCGCCCGTAATAACGCAGATTCCGTTTTCCATTGCACTCATAACCGCAAGCCGCTGATTTTTTGCAAGCACAATTTTCTTTTCTTTCTGATACGCGTCAATTTCTTTTTCCACGTTTTTTGCGTCGCTGATTTCGGCGGAATCGCGCAAAAGAAGCAGTCCGCCTGCACAGAGTGCCTCGGCATAGAAAAACGCGGGGTGATACACCGCCGTTACGTTTTCGGACGCGCGGAGCATAATGCTGTTTTCGGCGGCAAAAGAGGGAAGCATTGATTTTACTTCGCTTTCATCGCAGAGAAGCAGAGCCGCCGCCCGCGAACAAAGCACGTTTTCGGGCAGAAAAGTGTGACCCTCGTTGCCCGCCTCTGTAAGGCAGTAGCGCACGCAGGCGCAAACACGGAAACGGGAGTTCTCATTAAGCCCCATTGCAGCGGCGATTTTATCAGCCGTCAGAAAGCCGATACCCTCAATGTCGTTTACAAGCCTGTACGGGTTCTGCTGTAAAAGAGAAACCGTATTATCCCCGTAAAATGCGTAAATTTTAAGGGCGGCATTTGCGGTAACGCCGTATTTCTGTAAGAACATAACCGCTTGCTGTGCGCCCATTATTTCGGAGTATGATTCGCTTATCCGCTCCGCCTTTTTTCTGCCTATGCCCGGAACTTCACGAAGTTTTTCGGGCGAATGTTCTATGATTTTAAGAGAATCCACACCGAAACAGTCAACAATATCCCTCGCAAGTTTGGGACCTATTCCGTGAACGATTCCCGAAGCAAGGTAAGTTTCGATTTCTTCCGCGGTCTGCGGAGCGCAGATTTCATACTGCGTCGCCTTAAACTGCGTGCCGTATGAATCGTGTTCGGTATAAAGCCCGTGAACGGTTATAAAATCACCTTCCCTTAACAAAGGGAAGGTGCCGGTAACGGTTTCTATTGTGTCATTTACCGACATTGCAAACACGGTGTAGCCGTTTTCGTCATTGCGGTATATTATGCCTTCAACTGTGCCGGTCAAATCTACCATAAGTTGACTCCCTTAAAGAAGATGCTTGAAAATGCCAGCATTATCGCCGTGGCGCACACGCTGCCCAAAACTATTGCGGGGAAAGCGTACTTGAAGCGGATATTGAGAAGCGTTGCAACAAGACTTCCCGTCCATACGCCCGTGCCGGGAAGAGGAATTGCGACAAAAACGAACACGCCGATAACCGACGCCCACACCTTTGCGGCGTGAGTTTTTGAATCGTTGATCTTGCCTTCAAGTTTTTTGCCCTTTTTTCTGCCGTGCTCTTCAAGTTTTTCAACAAAGCGCCTGAAAAGTTTGGTGGACTTCATCCATTTGAAAACGGGTTTAAGCAATAAAAGCAGCACAAGTGCGGTCAGCGCCGCGCCCAACTGCGTAAGAATAACCAATTCGGGGACGGAAATTTCGGGGAAAGTTCCGCGGCATATGACTATCGCGTAGCGCGATTCTATTAAGGGAACGCAGGAAAGCACGATAACTGCAATCTGGTGCCAGAAGCGTGTAAAAAAGGACATTTGGATTTCCTCCCGTGAAAAATCATAAAGTTATTATAGAGTATATTCGGCAAAAAGTCAATGCAATACTGCAATTTGTTGTTTGCACTTTCGCGGTTTGTGTGATATCATATTAAGAAAGGAGCGGGACAATGAAAAAAGTGATTGAATTTATTAAAAGTGAGCGTTTTAAGGAAATTTTCCGTTTTTGCGTAAACGGGGGAGTGTGCTTTCTTGTTGACTGGGCAACAATGCTATTGCTTGACAGGTTCGTTTTCCCCGGAAACTTACACTGGATAAGCATTGCCGCGGGATTTACGCTTTCGGTAATACTCAACTATATTCTCTGCGTGGTGTGGGTGTTCAAAGGCGCAACCAAACAGGATTTCAAGTCAAAAGTAATCTTTGTGGGGTCAAGCGTAATCGGGCTTTTGCTTACCGAACTTTTTATGTTTCTGCTTGAAAAAATTATGCCCGCGATAATTGCCAAACCCATAGTAACGCTTATTGTTATGGTGTGGAATTATTTTATGAAGCGTATCGCCCTTTACGGGATGAAAAGCAAAAATGAATAATGCGGATATGGCGGAATAGGCAGACGCGCCGGATTTAGGTTCCGGTGGGCAACCGTGCAAGTTCAAATCTTGTTATCCGCACCATAAAAGGGCTACAAAATAGATGTAGCCCGTGAAAACCCCGATAAAATCGGGGTTTTCACCGTTTATACGGCAAAATTTCAGCGAACCGTTTTGACAGATATAAAAATGATGTTTTCCCTTTGTTGGATGTCTTGAACTCTCACACAACCGAATAATGATACGCAAGGCAGATAGAAATCAAAAATCTATCTGCCTTTTTTATTACCCTCAAAAAGG